>NZ_JBFBCI010000063.1:0-49431 GCF_040683095.1 Sphaerisporangium sp. NPDC051017 | reverse complement strand
CAGGCGGGCCACATGCGCCCGCGTCTGCTTTACCTTCGCCACACCGTGATCGTATCGTTTCGTTGCGTCACCGCGAGGGAAACCGAACCCTGATGCGCGCAGCGGACGGCATGTCGTGCACAGCCTCCACGACCACGCCGATTTGGTGTTCGTCACGAAATATCGGCGCGGGGCCTTCACCAGGCCGATGCCGGTCCGATGCGAACAGATCATGCGGGAGGTCTGCGCCGTCTTCGAGGTCGAACATCGTGAGTTCGACGGCGAGGACGGCCACGTCCGCCTGCTGGTCTGCTATCCGCCCAAGGTCGCCTTGTCCAGGCTGGTCAACTCGTTGACGGGGGTTTCGGCTCGGGAGCTGCGCAAGGAGTTCGGCGCCCACGTCCGCGAGTACCTGTGGGTTGATCATTTCTGGTCCGGCTCCTACTTCGCCGGGTCGGCCGGCGGGCCCCGCCGGCCGTGCTCGAGCAGTACATCGAGCAGCAGAAACGATCGGTCTGATCGGGGTGGACGCCGGTTCGCCTGGCGGCGAATCGGCTGTTCTTGCCCCGCGGAACTCCGGCGGGAGCGGGTGGTGGTCGCCGCCGGGGGGCTGGGCACCCGGGTGCAGGGGTGGTCCCGCTACCTGCCCAAGGAGTGGCTGCCCGTCGGCGGCCGGCCCGGCATCGTCCATCTGCTGGAG
Source organism: Sphaerisporangium sp. NPDC051017 (assembly GCF_040683095.1). NCBI lineage: Bacteria > Bacillati > Actinomycetota > Actinomycetes > Streptosporangiales > Streptosporangiaceae > Sphaerisporangium > Sphaerisporangium sp. NPDC051017. Next base: position 48,752 of record NZ_JBFBCI010000063.1, on the reverse strand, counting down.
GAGATCGCCGAACTCGGCCCCGCCCATGTGGTGGTCGTCTACCACCCGTACTACGAGCGTTTCACGGCGTGGGCGCGCCACGCGCTGGCCGCACAAGGCCACGACCGCTACCTGCGCTCGGCGGGTCATCGCCTCCCGGCCGCTACCGGCGAACTGGCCGGGATGACGGTCGAGTGGGTCGCCCAGATCGGCGCCTACGGAGACCTGACCTCGCTGCTCAACGGCGCCGACCACCTCGCCCAGGCCGGTGGCGGGGGCGAGCTTTATGTGGCCTTCGGCGACAACGTGTACCCGCAGGCCAGTCCGCTCGCCGAGCTGCGGCAGGCCCCGCCCGGTGTCGCGGTCCTCGCTCGCCCCTACCGGGCGGAACTCGCCCCGCAACGGGGTGTGATCGTGACAGAGGTCGGCCCGGACAACGCACGACGATGCATGATCGAGCTGGTGGAAAAGCCCAGCCCGCGCGCGGCGGCCGCGCTGGAGCACCGGTATGGCGTGGGCGGGCTGATGCTGCTGGAAGGCAGGGCCCGCGTCGACGCCGCTTTCATCGACTTCGCCCGCGAGCACACCGGCGAGGCAAATGCGGAGCCGAGGCTGTCGCTGGTTCTGGCGGCCTGGGCACGAACGCACCCCGTGCGCGTCGTGAGCACCCCAAGCGAAGTCGTTGATCTGGGCGCCCCGGATGGCTGGAGCCGCAGGAAGCCGTGCCCAGCGCTGCCTGGCCCCGAGTGCTGAACGAGCCTAGGACGAAAGCATGGCCACGAGCAGGAGCGTCAGTGCGGCCTGCTCGTGCTTCATCGGTACGACGGCGGCGCCTCCGTGGTGACTCTCCCGTCAGAAGGAAGCCCTCGTAGGGGATTTTTCAAAGTTCGCCGGTTAATACTCCCCCTCGGAAGGCGGCCCACTCCGATGAGGTAAATCTGAGAGGATCGCGGTCAGGGTTCTTGGAGTCGCGTACGGCCTTGGCTCCTCCGGGCAGGTCCGCAATCTCGACGCAGTTGTTCTCCGCGCCACTTGCGGAGGACTTGCGCCAGGTGGCGTCGGAGAGGTCGTAAGCGTAGAGCTCCGCTTTGGATTGGTTCACGTTCTGCTTCCTTGTTCGAGCTGTCTGATGCGGGCGTGGGAGTCTTCCACAGATAGCGCAGATGCCTGGATACGCTCAACAGCTTTGGCGAAGGGGATCGTGTCGTCCCCCTCAATGTAGGTGGCCCCGCTCAGGTTCTCCAGCAACACGACATCCGGGATAGATCTGGAGAACCTAACCAGGCTGAAACCACCCATGGTGCCCGGATGGGCCGTTGAGTCCAACGGCATGATCTGAATGGTGACGTTCGGCATCTCAGCAGCATCAAGCAGGCGACGAAGTTGCTCCCGCATCGTCGCGGGCCGGACAGCGAAACGCTGGTGGAGTGCAGCTTCGTGGATGATCGCCCAGAACTCCAGTGGATTGCCGGGCCGACTGAGAATAGCCTGACGGGCTTGGCGTACCTCAGCAAGGGCTGCGATCTCATCCGGGGTGCGGAAGTGGGTGATCCCCGCGATGTTCTCACGCGCGTAGGCGGCGGTCTGTAGTAGCCCGGGGATCAGGAGCGGCGACCACTCGCACACGCGCTCAGCATCGGTTTCGAGAGAGATGTAGTCGGCGTAGGCAGGCGCGACGACCCCACTGTACGTCTGCCACCAACCCTTCTTTCCAGCGTCTCTGGCCAAGTTCTCCAGCGCAGCCACAACTTCTGGATCACTCACTCGGTACGCAGCGAGGAGGGCGGCGACGTCCACAGGGCGGATGCTCGCGGACGCGTTCTCGATCTTCGACATCTTTGGGGCCTTCCATCCCATGGCCGCTGCCGCGTCCTCCAAAGTCATGCCGGCCTCGTTGCGGAGACGCCTCAGCGTCGAACCGAGGCGTCGACGGCGGACGGTCGGAATCAGGGGAGCGTTTGGCATGTGGGCAGTCTGGCACTCCAACGACCAGTCAGTCACCGAATTCTCACACTGAGTTAGGTAGAAAGCTTGCGCCCACAATCGGAAAGCCTCCATCATCGACTGCAAGTCGCCGTCACGCTTCGCGATCGCCTCACTCCAGTCAGCGATGACGTCCGGCGGTGCTCGGACTCGTACACGTACAGGAGGTCACATGCGGGCGGAGCGAACAGAAGCGGAGCCGGGTTTCTACTTGGCTCGGGCGGCGAGTGGGTTCATCGTGCACATGAACGTCTGCGAGGAGAACTTGCGGGCAGTGCGGAAGGTAACGCTCGAGGTCTTGGCTGCTGCCGGGGTCAACATCGAGACGGCCGAGTCAGCGCGACTGGTCGCGTCAGAACTGATTGGGAACGCCGTGCGGGCCTGCGGGCACTGGGTGCCGGTCGTTGTCGAGGTCGAGCAGGACACCAAGGGGATCTGGGTAAAGGTGCATGACCCGAACCCGGCTCACCTGCCCGTACGGTCGGGAACGGCTCCCGACGACCCGAACGCCGAGTCTGGGCGCGGCCTATGGCTACTGGACGCGCTCGCCCCGGGCTGGGACGTCGTACTCACCCCCATCGGCAAGCAGGTCCGTTGCCTGCTCCCCGCGCCGGAGGCCCTGCTGGCCGTGGTGCTGGGCACCGCCGACACCGAACACGACGTGCGCAAGCGGGCAGAAACGATCTAGGCAGGGGCTCTGGCACAGTCGACCATCGGCAGGTGACGTCGCGCACGCTCTCCGGCCTGTTCGCCTTCTTCGCCCTGGTACAGGTCGCCGTTGACGAGGTCCGTGCGAGTCGCTCGACGGGGTCTCAGAGGTCGAGGAGGTGTTCCAAGCCGATGGTGAGGCCGGGGAGGTCGCGGATGCGGCGGACGCCGAGGAGCACGCCCGGGGTGAACGACGAGCGGTTCATCGTGTCGTGCCGGATCGTGAGGATCTCGCCGTCGCCGCCGAGCAGGACCTCCTGGTGGGCGATCAGCCCAGCCAGGCGCACGCCGTGGACGTGCACGCCCTCGACGTCGGCGCCTCGCGCGCCGGGCAGCTCGGAGCTGGTGGCGTCCGGCATCGCGCCGAGGCCCGCCTTGCGCCGCGCCTCGGCGACCAGTTCGGCGGTGCGCCGGGCGGTGCCCGAGGGGGCGTCCGCCTTGTTCGGGTGGTGCAGCTCGATGATCTCGACCGACTCGAAGAAGCGCGCGGCCTGCTGGGCGAAGTGCATCATCAGCACCGCGGCGATGCCGAAGTTCGGGGCGATCAGGGCGTTGACGCCGGGGTTCTCGGCCAGCCAGCCGCGCACGACCTCCAGGCGGGCCGCGTCGAAGCCGGTCGTGCCCACCACCGGGTGGACGCCGTGCTCGATGCACCACCGCAGATTGTCCATGACGACGTCGGGGTGGGTGAAGTCGACGACGACCTCGGCCGGTGTGAGCGACTCGATGGGGTCGCCGGCGTCGACCGCCGCGACGAGCTCCATGTCCTCGGCCGCGTGGACCGCCTTGCAGACTTCGACACCGACGCGCCCGCGGGCGCCCAGAACTCCAACCCTGATCACGATGCCCAAGCGTAGCGCCAAACCCGGGTCCTCCGGAGAAGACCCGGGCGGGTGCGGCCACGCCCGGACGTGACCACGATCGGCTTCTCAACGGCCCGGCGCCTGGCCCCGGGACGGGAGCCCGGGGCCGGCGGAAGGCGATCCGTTCAGGCCGTTGAGATCGTTCGGGCGGTTCAGGCGATGAAGGAGCTGAAGTCCTTGTCGCCGTACGGACCGATGACGGCGAGCGTCATCGGCCGGGAGAGGATCTCGCGCGCGATGGCGTCGACCTCCTCGGGGGTGACGGCCTCGATGCGGGCCAGCACCTCGTCCACCGACATGAGCGTGTCGTACACGAGCTCGCTCTTGCCGATGCGGGACATGCGCGACCCGGTGTCCTCGAGGCCGAGCACGAGCCCGCCGCGCATCTGGCCCTTGCCGCGGGCGATCTCCTCCTCGGTGATGCTCTCGGCGACGACCCGGGAGATCTCCTCGCGGCAGATCTTCAGGACGTCGTCGATCTTGCCGGGGAGGCAGCCGACGTAGACGCCGAACTGGCCGGTGTCGGCGTACTGCGTGGTGTAGCTGTACGCCGAGTAGGCCAGGGCGCGCTTCTCGCGGATCTCCTGGAACAGGCGCGAGGACATGCCCCCGCCCAGGGCCGCGTTGAGCACCCCGAGGGCGAAGCGCCGGTCGTCGGTGCGCGACAGCGCGGTGGTGCCGAGGACCAGGTTGGCCTGCTCGGTGGGCCGGTCGATCAGCCGCGCGCCCGAGCGCGCCACGGCCCCCTCGCCTGACAGGCGCGGGGCCACCGGCTCGGCCGTGCCGCCGAGCGCGCCCGCCCGCTCGTACGCCGTGGCGACGAGCTCCACGACCCGCTCGTGCGAGACGTTGCCGCACACCGAGACCACGGTGTGCGGGGGCAGGTAGTAGCGCTGGTAGTACTCGGCGATGCGGTCGCGAGAGAGCGCGTTGATCGACTCCACCGAGCCGAGGATGGGCCGCCCGATCGGGACGTCGCCGTACAACTCTGCGGAGAACGCCTCGTGCACGGCGTCGGACGGGTCGTCGTCGTGCATGGCGATCTCTTCGAGGATCACGCCGCGCTCGGACTCGACGTCCTCGGCGGTGACCAGCGAGGAGGTCACGACGTCGGCGAGGACGTCGATCGCCAAGGGCAGGTCCTCGTCCAGGACCCGCGCGTAGTAGCAGGTGTACTCCTTGGCGGTGAAGGCGTTGATCTCGCCGCCGATGCCCTCGATCGCCGCGGAGATCTCCAGGGCGTCGCGGGTCGGAGTGCCCTTGAACAGCAGGTGTTCGAGGAAGTGGGTGGCCCCCGTGTGCTCGGGGGCCTCGTCACGTGATCCGATGCCGACCCACATGCCGACCGCCACGGAGCGGACGGTCGGCATGGTCTCGGTCACTACCCGGAGCCCCCCGGGGAGGACGGTGCGGCGTACCACCCCGGCGCCGTCCCTGCCGGGGTGCAGAGTCGTGGTCGTCACGAGTTGCGGTCGTCCCGTCCGCCGCGGGTGCGGGCGCGCCGCGGCCGGTCGCCTCCGCGCTCCTCACGGGGCTCGCGGGCCTCGCGCGGCTCGCGGAACTCCGGCTCGGGGCGGGAGCCGCCGTCGACGTCGACGTCATCGCCGCCGCTCTCGGCCTTGGCCGCGGCCTCCTTCTCGATGACCTCGACCGGCACCAGGGACAGCTTGCCGCGCGAGTCGATCTCGGCGATCTCCACCTGGATCTTGTCGCCGACGTTCATGACGTCCTCGACGTTCTCGATGCGCTTGCCGCCGTGCAGCTTGCGGATCTGGGAGACGTGCAGCAGGCCGTCCTTGCCGGGCATCAGGCTGACGAACGCGCCGAAGGCCGCGATCTTGACGACCGTGCCCAGGTAGCGCTCGCCGACCTCCGGCATGTGCGGGTTGGCGATCGAGTTGATCGTGCTGCGCGCGGCCTCCGCCGACGGGCCGTCGGTGGCGCCGATGTAGATCGTGCCGTCGTCCTCGATCGTGATCTCGGCGCCGGTGTCGTCCTGGATCTGATTGATCATCTTGCCCTTGGGGCCGATGACCTCGCCGATCTTGTCGACCGGGACCTTGATGGTGATGATGCGCGGCGCGGTCGGGTTCATCTCGGCCGGGGAGTCGATCGCCTCCTGCATGACCGAAAGGATCGCCAGCCGCGCGGCCCGGGCCTGCTTGAGCGCCGCGGCGAGGACCTCGGCCGGGATGCCGTCCAGCTTGGTGTCGAGCTGGAGGGCGGTGATGAGCTCGCGGGTGCCGGCGACCTTGAAGTCCATGTCGCCCATGGCGTCCTCGGCGCCGAGGATGTCCGTCAGCGTGACGTACTGGTCGCCCTCGCCGATGAGGCCCATCGCGATGCCCGCCACCATCTCCTTCAGCGGGACACCCGCGTCCAGGAGCGACATGGTGGAGGCGCAGACCGAGCCCATGCTGGTCGAGCCGTTGGAGCCGAGCGCCTCCGACACCTGGCGGATGGCGTACGGGAACTCCTCGCGGCTCGGCAGCACCGGCAGCAGCGCCCGCTCGGCGAGCGCGCCGTGGCCGATCTCGCGGCGCTTGGGCGAGCCCACCCGGCCGGTCTCGCCGGTGGAGTAGGGCGGGAAGTTGTAGTTGTGCATGTAGCGCTTGGTGCGCTCGGGGTTGAGCGTGTCGATCATCTGCTCCATGCGCAGCATGTTCAGCGTGGTGATGCCCAGGATCTGGGTCTCGCCGCGCTCGAACAGGGCCGAGCCGTGGACCCGCGGGACCACGTGGACCTCGGCGCTGAGCTGGCGGATGTCCTTGGTGCCCCGGCCGTCGATGCGCACGCCCTCGTTGATGACGCGCTCGCGCATGAGCTTCTTGGTGAGCGAGCGGAACGCGGCGGAGATCTCCTTCTCGCGGCCCTCGAAGTCGGACCCGACCTTCTCCAGCGCCAGAGCCTTGACCCGGTCGAGCTCGGTCTCGCGCTCCTTCTTGCCGGCGATGGTCAGCGCGGAGGCCAGCTCGCTCTTCACGGCGCCGGCGACGGCCTCGTACGCGTCCTCCTGGTAGTCCAGGAAGATCGGGTACTGGGCGGTCTCCTTGGCGGCGACCTGGGCGATCTTGTTCTGCGCCTCGACCAGCACCTTGATGAACGGCTTGGCGGCCTCCAGGCCCTCGGCCACGGTCTCCTCGGTGGGCGCGACGGAGCCCTCGGCGACGAGCCTGAGCGTGTCGCGGGTGGACTCGGCCTCGACCATCATGATCGCGACGTCGCCGTCCTCCAGGACCCGGCCGGCGACGACCATGTCGAAGGTCGCGCCCTCCAGCTCGGAGTGGGTCGGGAATGCCACCCACTGGCCGTTGATCAGCGCGACGCGGACGCCGCCGATCGGGCCCGAGAAGGGCAGCCCGGCGAGCTGAGTGGAGAGGCTGGCCGCGTTGATCGCGACCACGTCGTACAGGTGGTCGGGGTTGAGGGCCATCACCGTGGCCACGACCTGGACCTCGTTGCGCAGGCCCTTGACGAAGGACGGGCGCAGCGGGCGGTCGATCAGGCGGCAGGTGAGAATGGCGTCCTCGGACGGCCGGCCCTCACGGCGGAAGAACGAGCCGGGGATGCGGCCCGCGGCGTACATCCGCTCCTCGACGTCGACCGTGAGCGGAAAGAAGTCCAGGCCTTCCTTGGGATGCTTGGACGCGGTGGTGGCGGACAGGACCATCGTGTCGTCGTCAAGGTAAACGACGGCGCTTCCCGCCGCCTGGCGCGCGAGCCGCCCGGTCTCGAACCGGACGGTACGCGTGCCGAACGAGCCGTTGTCTATGACGGCTTCCGTGCTGTGGACACCCTCCACGGGGGACCTCCTCTTGGGTCGGTCGCCCGCGTCCGTGCTGTCTCGCACGCTCAGGCACTCTCGCCGAGCGGCCGGGCGTCTTCGCGTTCGGCCCGCTCGTGCCTGGCATCGTGCCTACCGGCTCCCCGTCATGTGCAGCGCCGGTCTTCGATCGAAGCACCCGGGCTGTACGGCGACCTCGCCGTCGACATCCGGAAGCCACTACCGAGGACCGGCCCGCAGGCGTCACGGGGACGCGCGTGTTCAGCGCTGTGCGGACGCGGGGCACTTCTTCGGCTGTTCAGTTGTCTTTCATCACATCAGGCCAGTGTGCTCAATCAGAGCCCGGTCGCGCTACGACGCGCCGACCATGTTTCCCCGTATCAAGGTGGCCTTTGCCCTGATATGAGAGAGGGAGCGGCAGGAAGCCGCTCCCTTCCACATTATCGACGCAGGCCGAGCCGCTCGATGAGGGTGCGGTACCGCGTGATGTCCTTGCTCATGAGGTACTTCAGCAGGCGGCGCCGACGGCCGACCAGCAGCAGCAGCCCGCGGCGGCTGTGGTGGTCGTGCTTGTGGGTCTTGAGGTGCTCGGTGAGCTCGCTGATGCGCTTGCTCAGCAGAGCGATCTGCACCTCAGGGGACCCGGTGTCCCCATCGCCGGTACCGTAATCGGCGATGATCTGCTTCTTGGCGGCGGTGTCGAGCGACACGGCTCTCCTTAGATCTTCTACGGGCGCACGCGACTGGTCGAATGTCTACGAACGACCGTGTGCGCCTACAGTCGCCGTAAATGCCGACGGGCAGCGCGCAGCGCGCCGAAACCGAGCCGACACGTCAGGCTACCACCGACGCGGCACCACCGCGCTCGATGCGCGCACCCCACCCCGGGCGCCCCGGGCCGATCACCCGGCGATCAGGCGCCGGGCCTCGTCGACATCGCGGCGCATCTGCTCGACGAGCGCCTCGATCGAGTCGAACTTCAGCGTGTCGCGAAGCCGCACGGCGAAGTCGACCACCACATGGGCGCCGTAGAGATCGAGATCGTCGCGGTCCAGGGCGTACGCCTCCACCGTGCGCTCGACGCCCTCGAACGTCGGGTTGGTGCCGATGGAGATCGCCGCCGGCCAGCGGTGACCGTCGTACGGCGAGGGCGACTGGACGCACTCGAGCCAGCCCGCGTAGACGCCGTCGGCCGGGATCGCCGTGAACGGGGGCGACTCGACGTTGGCCGTGGGAAACCCGAGCAGGGCCCGGCCCCGCTGGTGGCCCCGGACGACCACGCCCTCCACCCGGTGGGGACGGCCGAGCGCCTCGGCCGCCGCCGCGACGTCGCCGGAGGCCAGGCTCTCTCGGATCGAGCTGGAGGAGATCGCCTCCCCGTCGGTCACCAGAGGAACCCCCTCGGCGACGAAGTCGTACTTCTCGCCGAGCTCGCGCAGCGTGTCGACGTCGCCCGCGGCCTTGTGGCCGAACCTGAAGTTCTCACCCACGACCACGCCCGCCGCGTGCAGGCGGTCGACGAGCACGGCCTGGACGAACTCGTCGGGGGTCATCCGGGAGAACTCCAGCGTGAACGGCAGCACGCAGACCGCGTCCACACCGAGCGCGCCGAGCAGCTCGCCGCGATGCCGGGGCGTCGTGAGACGGGTCGGGTGCGCGCCCGGCCTCACCACCTCGTCCGGATGGGGGTCGAACGTGATCACCACGGAGGGGAGGCCGAGATCAGCCGCCAGGGCCACGGCCCGCGTGACCATGCGCTGATGCCCCCGGTGCACGCCGTCGAACACCCCGATCGTGATGACAGACCTGCCCCAGTCTCTGGGCACGTCTTCGAGTCCGTGCCAGCGCTGCACCTCGACCCCGTTCCTGTGCTGATCTTCGTACCCGTTCACCACGCCTGCCGTGCGGGATGATTTTCTCCACACGGGGTCGAGAGTAGCCCACTCGGGCGGGCGGCTTGAGCCCGGAGCCGCACAGTGGGGGGACTACGGGGTGTCGTACCCGGCGAGCGCGCCCGCTCATGGACACCCCCGGAGGTCGTACGTGACGATCATCCCTGCCCGCCGCGTGCCGATACAGGCTCTCTGATTCGATTAGCGAATCGTAGTTAGGTCGTGGCATACTGTTACCAACACGCCCGGCGCCCAGGCGACGTCGGGCACCCTCCCCGGTCAGGCCGTGCACGCCTGACCGGTCAGCGTCCGGAGGGACGTGCTCGACGGGCCGGCGGCTCCAGTTGCCGGCACCAGGGCACGAAGACGATTGGTGAATACCGGGCAGCTCGTTGTGCCTTGATTCTGTGTAACGCACAGGATCGCTAAGCCAATCAGAGACGCTCAGGGGACGAAGACCGCGAGCGGTTTGACCGTCCTGCCGTGTTCCTCCACCAGGGCGAGCAGGGTGCCGTCCGGAGCGAAGACGCCGATGGGCCCGCCGCCGAGGCCGGCCGAGGGCAGGCGCCCGCCGTGACCGATCATGCGGGCCTGCTCCTCAGAGACGTCCATGCGGGGGAAGGCCGCCGCCACCGCCTCGGCCATCGGCAGGATCGCGCAGTCCTGGGCGAGCTGATCGATGGTCCTGGCCACCGACAGGTCGTACGGGCCCACGCGCGTGCGGCGCAGGGCGGTCAGGTGGCCGCCGACGCCCAGCGCCTCCCCCAGGTCGCGGGCCAGCGAGCGGATGTAGGTGCCGCTGGAGCAGCTCACCGAGGCGTCGACCTCGACGGCGTCCCCGTCACGCCGCACGGCGGTCACCTCGAACGCGTGGACCGTCACAGGCCGGGCCGCGAGCGCGACCTCCTCGCCCGCCCTGGCCCGCTTGTAGGCGCGCTCGCCGTTCACCTTGATCGCGCTGACCTGCGGCGGAACCTGGAGGATCGGCCCGGTGAGCGCGGCGACGCCCGCGCGGATCGCCTCGTCGGTCACCCCCGCTGCCGAGGTCTCGGCGAGCACCTCGCCCTCGGCGTCGTCGGTGTTGGTCGTGGCCCCGAGGCGAATCGTCGCGTCGTACCCCTTCTCGGTCAGCGCGAGGTGGCCGAGAAGGCGGGTGGCCTTCTCGACGCCGACCACGAGCACGCCGGTGGCCATCGGGTCCAGGGTGCCCGCGTGCCCGACCCTGCGCGTGCCGGCCAGGCGCCGCATCTTGCCGACGACGTCGTGGGACGTCCAGCCGGCGGGCTTGTCCACGATGATCAGGCCGCTGGGCGGCACGGGACGCCTGGCCCGCGCCGTGCCCTCGCCCGCTCCGGTGCCGCCCGTCGTGCTCATGCCAGACCCGTCCTTGTCGATGAATTCGCGGCGCGCGCCTCAGACCGAGGGGCGCAGAAGGCTGCGGAATCTCGCGACCGTCTCCTCAGGGGAGTCGTGCGAGGTGAAACCGGCCGCCCGGACGTGGCCGCCGCCGCCCATGGCCGTGCAGGCCCGGCCGACGTCGACCCCGCCCTTGGAGCGCGTGGACACCTGCCAGGCGCCGTCGTCGTCCTCCTTGAGCACGACCGCGACATCCGGCTCGTCGGTGCGGCGGATCACGTCGATGATGCCCTCGCACTCCTCGTACGGAAGGCAGTAGGCGGCGCGGTCGGCGCGCGGGACGTACGTCCACACCATGCCGAGCCCGCCCGCGGCGGCCGGGTCGAGGGTCACCCGGCCGAGGGCCGCGGCGAGCACCTTGAGGTAGGCGAACGGGGAACGGTCCCACAGCTCGCGCGCGATCTCGTCGGTGCGCAGGCCGGCCGCCACCAGGCGGGCCGCCATGTGGTGGGCGGCGGGCGTGGTGCAGGAATGCCGGAACGACCCGGTGTCGGTGACCAGCCCCGTGTACAGGCAGGTGGCGATGTCGCGGTCCACCGGGTACCCGAGCCGGCCGAGCAGCTCCTCCACGAGCATGGACGTCGAGGCCGCCGCGGAGTCGACGAGCGGGACGCTGCCGAAACCCGTGTTGGACGGGTGGTGGTCGATCACGATCAACTCGTGGGCCTTGCCTGCGTTGGGGGCGAGCAGACCGAGACGGTCGAGGGTGGGGACGTCGAAGCTGATCATCACGTCGGGCTCGGCCGGGTAGTCGCCGGGCTCGACCAGCAGGTCCTGGCCGGGGAGGTACCGCAGCAGCCGCGGCACCGAGAACCGCCGCTCGCCGAACGACGCCACCACCCGCTTGCCGGCGGCGCGCAGGGCCAGCCCCATGCCCAGCATGGAGCCAAGCGCGTCCCCGTCCGGGGAGACGTGGCAGACCAGCGCGATCTCGCGGGCCTCCCGGACGAGCTCGGCGGCCCGCCGCCAGTCGCCCTCGCGGACGACGTGCGCGAGCGGGGTGTGGGATGAGGTGCCGGTGGTCACAGTGCGGTACGCCTCGCCCTGTCGATGGTCGGCTCGGCCATGCCGCCGAGGTCGTCGCCGTCCTCGTCGTCCTCCTCGCCGGGCCTGCGGTAGGGGTCCGCCTCGCCCGCGTGGACCGCGCCCTCGGCCTTCTTGGCGATCTCCTCGTCCCGGGCGCGGGCCTCGGCGAGCAGCTCGTCCAGGTGCCGCGCGTTGTCGGGAAGCGGGTCGTGGCTGAAGGTCAGCGTCGGGGTGTGCCGGACGCCGGTCTGGCGGCCGACCTCCGAGCGAATGATGCCCTTGGCGCTTTCCAGGGCGGCCGCGGTGTCCGCCCGCTCGGCCTCCGACCCGAACACGGTGTAGTACACGGTCGCGTCACGGAGATCGGGGGTGATGCGGGTGTCGGTCACGGTGACGAAGCCGAGGCGGGGATCCTTGATCCGCCGCTCCAGCATCTCGGCCACGACCTGCTGAATGCGGTCCGCAAGTTTACGGGCGCGTGCTGCGTCCACGATCGCGCTCCCCCTCTTTGCTCGCTTTTCTCGCTTAACGGCCCGCGGGAAGCATGACTTCCCGCGGGCCCTAATCTTCGTCCTCGTTGAAGAGCCGTTGTCTCGCGGACAGGACCTCGATCTCCGGATGGAACGCGACCAGCCGCTCGCACGCCTCCAGCACCTCGCCGCAGTTGGCGGCGGTGGCGGAGACGACGGCGACGCCGATCTCGCTGCGGCGGTGCAGGTCGAGATGGCCGGTCTCGGCGACCGCGACCGCGGGGAACCGACGGCGCACCTCGGCGATGAGCGGGCGCACCACGGAGCGCTTCTGCTTCAGCGAATGGACGTCGCCGAGCAGGATGTCCAAAGTCAGAGCACCTATGTACATGGCCGGCGCCGCTTGTCACGGGGTTGAGGGCACGGCAGGGGCGACCGCGGGGCCCACGAGGGGAACCCCGCGGACGCCCGCCGCCGTGCTACCTCCACACCGTCAGACGCGCGGCTTCTCCCGCATCTCGAACGTCTCGATGACGTCGTCGATCTTGATGTCGTTGTACCCGAGGCCGATACCGCACTCGAAGCCCTCGCGGACCTCGGTCGCGTCGTCCTTGAACCTGCGCAGGGACGACACCGTGAGGTTGTCGGCCACGACGACACCGTCGCGGATGATCCGGGCCTTGCTGTTGCGGGTGATCGTGCCCGAGCGGACCAGACAGCCCGCCACGTTGCCGATCCGCGGAACCTTGAAGACCTCGCGGACCTCGGCCGTGCCGGTCTGCGTCTCCTCGAACTCCGGCTTCAGCATGCCCTTCAGGGCCGCCTCGATCTCCTCGATCGCCTGGTAGATGACCGAGTAGTAGCGGATGTCGACGCCCTCGCGCTCGGCCAGGTCGCGCGCCCGCACCTCGGGGCGCACGTTGAAGCCGATGATGACGGCGTTGTCGTCCGCGATCGCCAGGTTGACGTCGTACTCGGTGATGGCGCCGACCGCGCGGTGGAGCACCCGCAGCCGGACCTCGTCGCCGACGTCGATCTTGAGCAGCGCGTCCTCGAGGGCTTCCACGGAACCGGAGACGTCACCCTTGATGATGAGCTTGAGCTCGTCGGTGTTGCCCTTCTCCATGTCCTGGAACAGCTCTTCGAGCGTGCGGCGGCGGCTGGACTTCGCCATGTCGGCGATGCGCTGCCGGGCCACGCGCTGCTGGGCGATCTGCCGGGCCATGCGGTCGTCGTTGACGACGATGAAGTTGTCACCGGCGCCGGGGACGGCCGTGAGGCCGAGCACCTGGACCGGACGCGACGGGTCGGCCTCGGTGACCGGCTGCAGGTTGTCATCCAGCAGCGCCCGGACGCGGCCGAAGGCCTCGCCACAGACGATCGAGTCGCCGACGCGCAGCGTGCCGCGCTGGACCAGCACCGTGGCGACCGGGCCGCGGCCCTTGTCCAGGTGGGCCTCGATGGCGATGCCCTGGGCGTCCATCTTCGGGTTCGCCCGAAGGTCGAGCTCGGCGTCCGCTGTGAGGAGGATCGCCTCCAGCAGGTCGTCGATGCCGAGACCCTCCTTGGCGGAGATGTCCACGAACATCGTCGAGCCGCCGTACTCTTCGGCCACCAGACCGTACTCGGTGAGCTGGGCCCGCACCTTCGTCGGGTCCGCGCCCTCCTTGTCGATCTTGTTCACCGCGACCACGATCGGCACCTCGGCCGCGTGGGCGTGGTTGAGCGCCTCGATGGTCTGCGGCTTCACGCCGTCGTCGGCGGCGACCACCAGCACGGCGATGTCCGTCGCCTGGGCACCACGGGCACGCATGGCGGTGAACGCCTCGTGACCCGGGGTGTCGATGAAGGTGATCTTCCGCTCGTTGCCCTCGTGCTCGGTCGCCACCTGGTAGGCGCCGATGTGCTGGGTGATGCCGCCGGCCTCGCGGGCCACCACGTTGGTGTTGCGGATCGCGTCCAGCAGCTTCGTCTTACCGTGGTCGACGTGACCCATGACGGTCACGACCGGCGGGCGCGGCGCGAGGTCGGACTCGTCGCCCTCGTCCTCGCCGAACTCGATGTCGAAGGACTCGAGAAGCTCGCGGTCCTCCTCCTCCGGGCTGACGACCTGGATGACGTAGTTGAGCTCGGCGCCCAGCAGCTGCAGGGTCTCCTCGTTCACCGACTGGGTGGCGGTCACCATCTCGCCGAGGTGCAGCATGATCTGCACCAGCGACGCCGGGTTCGCGCCGATCTTGTCGGCGAAGTCGGACAGGGAGGCTCCGCGCGGAAGGCGCAGCGTCTGGCCGGTGCCGCGGGGAACCTGCACGCCGCCGATCGACGGCGCCTGCATGTTGTCGAACTCTTGACGCCTCTGGCGCTTGGACTTGCGACCACGCGTGGGACGCCCGCCGGGACGACCGAAGGCGCCCGCGGTGCCACCACCACGGCCGCGACCGCCGCCACCGCCGGGACGACCGGCGAAACCACCGCCGCCACCGGTGCCGGCACCGGCTCCGGCGCCGCCGGGACGACCGCCCGCACCCGTGCGCGGACCGGCGAAGCCGCCGCCACCAGGACGAGGACCGCCACCGCCGCCACCGGGACGACCGCCGCCGCCACCGCCGGGACGGCCACCGCCGCCACCGGGACGACCGCCGCCGCCACCGCCACCGCCACCTCCGCCCCCACCGGGGCCGAGCGGACGGGAAGGCATCATCATCGGGTTCGGACGCGGGCCACCGGGACGGGGACCACCCGCACCGGGAGCGCCGCCGGGCCGCGGGCCGGGCACCGGGCCCGGACGCGGGCCACCCGCACCGGGCGGGCCGGGACGGGCGCCGGGCGGACGCGGCATCGCGCCGTCGCGGGGACCGCCGTCACGACGCGGCTCGCGAGGACCGTCACGGCCGTCGCGGCGCGGCTCGCGGGGGCCGCCCTCACGGGGACCACCGTCGCGGCCGGGAGGGCCACCGCCCTCACGGCCCGGACGCGGCGGGCGCTGGCCCATGCCGCTCGCGGTGGACGAGAAGGGGTTGTTGCCCGGGCGCGGGCCGCGCGGGCCCGGCTTCGGGCCGCCCGGACGCGGCGCGCCGGACGACGGGGCTCCGGACCTGGGACCCGCCGGGGCGCCACCGGGGGCGCCTCCGCCGGGAGCCGAGGAGCCCGCCGGACGCGGCCCGGGGCCGGGACGCGGGCCGGGCTTCGGACCGGGGCCGGGACGGGCGCCCGGGGCCGCCGGGCGGGGCGTCTCGGAACGCGGCGCGTCGGAGCGTGCCGCCTCGGTGCGCGGCGCCTCGAACCGCGGAGCCTCGGAACGCGGGACCTCGGGGCGCGGCGCGGCCGGGCGGGGAGCCTCGGGACGCGGCGCCGGGCGAGGGGCCTCCTGCGCCGGCTGCTGGTTGACCGGCTGGTTGACATGGGGCATCGGAACGGGCGGACGCGGCGCGATGTTGCCGGGACCGGGGCGCGGCCCGGGACCGGGACGCGGGCCGGGGCGCGGAGCCGCCTGGCCGGGTGTCGCACCGTTGCCGGCCGGGCTCGGGCCCGGACGGGGGGACGCCTTCGGCGCCCTGGACGACCTGTCGCCGCCCCTGGAATCGGAGGAGCCCCTGTTGAACGCCTCCGTAAGCTTGCGGACCACCGGCGCCTCTATCGTTGAAGACGCCGATCGTACAAACTCGCCCATTTCTTGGAGCTTGGCCATCACGACCTTGCTCTCGACTCCGAACTCCTTGGCGAGTTCGTAGACTCGGACCTTCGCCACTGCACTCCCTAACTCGGCCCGGGAGGCTGTGCCGCCGGACCGTCGCTACCTAGACGTACTCATCGCCGCATGCTCATCAGGCGCTCATCGCTATCTGACCCGCCCATCGACTCGGCGTCCTACATGACAGTTGGTAACCATTCACCCGGTCCTATTCGGCGTCAAGCCCCGCGAGACAAGCCCGCACGCACGCCGCGTCGAGCGGCCCCGTCGTGCGAAACGCACGCGGGAACGCCCGGCGACGTTCGGCGAGCTCCAGGCAGCGCAGAGCCGGATGCACATACGCACCGCGGCCATGCGACCGGCCTCGCTGGTCGGGAACGATCTCGTTCTCGACCACCACCAGGCGGAGCAGCTCGGACTTTACCGTGCGAACCCGGCAGCCCACACATGTTCTGAGAGGGGCCGCCCGGCCACCGTATTCAAGCTTACCTTGTGGAGGCATCGGCGGGACCGACGGCATTCCCCGTATTCCCCGTATCTCCGGATACCCGGACGTCCCCGGCCGCCGCGGCCTGGGTGTCGGGACGGATGTCGATGCGCCACCCGGTGAGGCGAGCGGCGAGGCGGGCGTTCTGCCCCTCCTTGCCGATCGCGAGCGAGAGCTGGTAGTCGGGCACCGTGACCCGCGCCACGCGCCCGTCCAGGTCGATCACCTCGACATGGGAAACCCGCGCGGGCGACAGGGCATTCCCGACGAACTCGGCCGGGTCCTCCGACCAGTCGATGATGTCGATCTTCTCGCCGTGCAGTTCGGTCATCACGTTGCGGACCCGCGACCCCATCGGGCCGATGCAGGCGCCCTTGGCGTTGACGCCTCCCCGGCGCGAGCGGACCGCGATCTTGGTGCGGTGGCCGGCCTCCCGGGCGATGGCCGCGATCTCGACGGTGCCGTCGGCGATCTCGGGGACCTCCAGGGCGAACAGCTTCTTCACCAGGTTCGGGTGGGTGCGCGACAGCGTGACCGAGGGACCCTTGTGCCCCTTCTTCACCTGCACGACGTAGCAGCGCAGCCGCTCGCCGTGGACGTACTCCTCACCGGGGACCTGCTCGTTGTGCGGCAGGATCGCCTCGATCTTGCCGAGGTCGACCAGCACCACGCGGGGGTCCTTGCCCTGCTGGATGACGCCCGCCACCAGCTCGCCCTCGCGGCTCGCGAACTCGCCGAAGTTGATCTCGTCCTCGGCGTTCCTGAGCTGCTGCAGGATGACCTGCTTGGCGGTGGTCGCGGCGATGCGGCTGAAGTTGCCCGGGGTGTCGTCGTACTCCCGGATCACCTGGCCGTCCTCGTCCAGCTCGGAGGCCCAGATGCTCACGTGGCCGGACTGGCGGTCCAGCTCGGCACGCGCCTTGCCCGCCGCGCCCTCGGTGCGGTGGTAGGCGATGAGCAGCGCGTCCTCGATCGCCTTGACGACCAGGTCGAAGGAGATGTCCTTCTCCCGCTCAAGGCTGCGCAGGACGCTCATGTCAATGTCCACAAGGCTCCCCCTTAGCCCTTGGCGCCGTCGTCGCCGGCGTCGTGTTCTTCGTCTTCGTCTTCGTCGTCCACGTCGTCGGTCTCGTCGGCGTCGTCATCTATGTCGTCCGCGTCGTCTTCCAGGCCGTCCAAGCCGTCCGGCCGGTTGAACTCGACCTGGACCCGCCCCTTGGTGAGCTCCTCCCAGGCGAACAGACGCGCCGCGCCGCCCACCGAGAGCTTGACCCCGGCCTCCTCGGCCGACAGGACGCGGCCCTCGACCGTGGTGCCGTCGCGCAGGTCGGCCTTCACCAGCCTGCCCTTGGCCCTGCGCCAGTGGCGCGGCTCGGTCAGCGGGCGGTCGACCCCGGGCGAGCTGACCTCCAGGACGTACGGGCCGCCGCCCATCGCGTCGCTTTCGTCGAGCGCCTTGGAGACGAGCTTACTGACGTCGGCGACCTTGTCGAGGCTCACGCCGCCGTCGCCGTCGACGACGATGCGCAGGAGCCGCCGCTTGCCGACGGGCGTCACCGTGACGCCCTCCAGATCGAGGCCCTCGACGGCGACGACGGGCTCGAGAAGCTTGATCAGGCGGTCGCGTCGAGCATCGGCGCCCATGCTGACCTCCCATTGATTATCGGCCATCCGGGCACGGCGGCCAAAGGTGTACCTCGCCCCAACGGTTCACCAGCCTATCGACACCAGGACGCGGAAAGAGCGCCACTCGGTCACCCACCGGGTGATGCGCCGTACGATGCTATGTGCCAAGCCAGCAAAAGCCGTCATCCACGGGAGGTGCCGTGCGTCAGCGTGCCGTGTCCCGGCGCGCGGTGCTGCGCGGCACCGCCGCGGGGGCGGTCGCCGCGGCCGTCGCCGGCTGTTCCACCGGGCAGAACGGGCACGGGGGCACCGCCCCTTCCGGCCCCGCCACGCCCGACCCCGAGACCGTCCTGGTGACCAAGGTCATCGCCGACAAGGAGCGCATCGTCGCCCTCTACCGGCAGGCCGCCGCGCCCGGGTCCAAGGCCGCGGCCGTGCTGCTGCCCTTCCAGCGGCGCCACGAGGCCCACATCGCCGAGCTGCGCCGCCGCCTGCCGAGGTCGCCGATGCCCGCGACTCCCACGCCGTCGGGGCCCACGCCGTCACCCACGGGGTCCGCCTCGCCCGGCAAGATCTCGATCGGCAGGCTGCGCGAGGCCGAACGCAAGGCCGCGGCCACCCGCCCGCGCCAGATCGGCGACGTCTCCCCCGCGCTGGCGCAGCTTCTGGCCTGCATCGGCGCCTGCGAGGCCGCGCACGCCGCCGCCCTGGCGAGGGTGTCGTGACCGGCGCGCCGCAGCCGCCGGGCACTCTCAACGCCCTGAACGCCCTCAACAAGGTGCTGGACGCCGAGCACGCCGCCGTGTACGCGTACGGCTTCGTGGGCGCGCGCACGAGCGGCCGGCAGCGGTCCTCGGCGACGGACGGCTACAACGCCCACCGCGCCCGGCGCGACCAGCTCCGCGGGCTGATCGCGGCCAGGGGCGGCACGCCGTCGGAGTCCGGCGCGGCCTATGACCTGCCGTTCCCGGTGAACGCCGCCGCCGACGCCGCGCGCCTGGCGGCCCTGGTGGAGGACCGCGTCACCGCCGCCTACCTGGAGCTGGCCGCGGTCGAGGACGCCTCGCTGCGCCGGCTGGCGGCCCTGGCGATGCAGGAGTCGGCGGTCCGGGGGTACGGCTGGCGTCCGGCCATCGCGGACCTGCCCGGCTGGACCGCTCCGGTGGGCGCCACGCCGCCCCCGCAGCCGATCACTCCGCCGCCGGTTTCCCTTGGCCAGCCGGACTTGTCGCGATAATTCCACGTTCGCCAAACGCGTTTCGGACGGAGAAGGCTCAGGCCTCCGGCGCCGCGGCGGCCAGCACCCGCGCGACGGCCTCGGACAGAGGAATCTCCTCCTTGACCCCGCTCGCGCGGTCGCGCAGCTCGGCGACCCCCTGCGCGAGCCCGCGGCCGATGATCAGGATGGTGGGGACGCCCAGCAGCTCGGCGTCCTTGAACTTCACCCCCGGCGAGACCGCGGCGCGGTCGTCCACGAGCACGCGCAGCCCCTTGGCCTCGAGCTCCTCGGCGAGCCTCACCGCGACCTCGACCTGGTTCTCCTTGCCGGTGCCGACGATGTGGACGTCGGCGGGCGCGACCTCGCGCGGCCAGACCAGGCCCAGCTCGTCGTGCTTCTGCTCGGCGAGGACGGCCACGGCGCGCGAGACGCCCACGCCGTAGGAGCCCATGGTGACGCGGATCGGCTTCCCGTCGGGGCCGAGCGCGTCGAGGGACGCGGCGTCGGCGTACTTGCGGCCGAGCTGGAAGATGTGGCCGATCTCGATGCCGCGGTCGATGGACAGCGGGTGGGCGCAGCGGGGGCAGTCGTCGCCCGCGCGGACCTCGGCCGCCTCGATCGTGCCGTCGGCCTCGAAGTCGCGCCCGGCCACGACGTGCGCCGCGTGCCTGCCGGGCTCGTTGGCGCCGGTGACCCAGGAGGTGCCCGCCACGACGCGCGGGTCCACCAGGTAGCGGATGCCGAGCTCCTTGAGGATCTGCGGGCCGATGTAGCCGCGCACGAGGCCGGGGTGGCGCTCGAAGTCGGCGGCCTCGAAGATCTCGGGGATGCCCGGGGAGAGCGAGGCCTCCAGGCGCTTGAAGTCGACCTCGCGGTCGCCGGGCAGGCCGACGATCAGCGTCTCGGTCTCGTCGGAGCCGGGCGTGCGCACCTTGACCACGATGTTCTTCAGCGTGTCGGCGGCGGTGACGCCGAGGCCGTACCGCTCGTTGACGAAGGAGACCAGCGACTCGATGGTCGGGGTGTCCGGCGTGTCGAGCACCTCCAGGGCGGGGTGCCCGGTGGTTACGGCCTTGGGCGCGGGGGTGACGACGGCCTCGGCATTGGCGGCGAACCCGCAGTTGTGGCAGGCCACGAAGGTGTCCTCGCCGGTGGGGGCGGACGCGAGGAACTCCTCGGACGCCGAGCCGCCCATGGCGCCGGAGACCGCGAAGACGATCTTGTAGCTGATGCCGAGCCGGTCGAACAGCTTGATGTACGCCTCGCGGTGCAGCTCGTAGGAGCGCTTGAGCCCGTCGTCGTCGAGGTCGAAGGAGTAGGAGTCCTTCATGAGGAACTCACGGCCGCGCAGGATGCCTGCCCGGGGACGCGCCTCGTCGCGGTACTTCGTCTGGACTTGATAAAGGATGACCGGATAGTCCTTGTAGGAGGAGTACTCCCCCTTGACCATGTCGGTGAACAGCTCCTCGTGGGTGGGACCCAGGAGGTAGTCGGCGCCCTTGCGGTCCTTCAGCCGGAACAGCGTGTCACCGTACTCGACCCAGCGGCCGCTGGCCTCGTAGTACTCGCGGGGCAGCAGCGCGGGGAACAGCACCTCCTGGCCGCCGATCGCGTTCATCTCCTCGCGCACCACGCGCGCGACGTTCTCCAGGACGATCTTGCCGAGGGGCAGCCAGGAGTAGATGCCCGGGGCGACGCGGCGGACGTAGCCGGCGCGGACGAGCAGTTTGTGGCTCGGCACCTCCGCGTCCGCCGGATCCTCACGCAGGGTGCGAAGGAACAGGGTGGACATACGCAGCAGCACGGCTACTCCTCGGTCGCGGGTTGACAGGTATACAGGCTATCGAGTCCGGCGTCCGTCCTCGCCCCGATAACGGCCCCACACGGCCCCACACGCCGTCGTTCCCGCGCCACAAGATCTCGGCGCGCCACGCCCCACGCGCCCCCCGCCCTCCATAGGCTGGGCATGTGAGCACGCGGCTCCCTCCCCCGGACGCTCCGTGCCTCGGAGGTGACCGGGCCGCGTCATCTCGATGACCTCCGGCGCGCGAGTCTGGCCGGGACGATCGTGTTCCGCGAGAATCGCTCCAAGACGATGCGGGGTGTGATGCCCCGCTTAGGAGGCCACATGTCGCTGCGCGTGGCGATCGTGGGATCGGGTCCGGCCGGCATCTACACGGCCGAGGCGCTGACGAAGCAGGCGGGCGAGCCCGTCGAGATCGACGTGCTGGACCGCCTCCCGACCCCGTACGGCCTGGTGAGATACGGCGTCGCCCCCGACCACACCTCGATCAAGTCGATCGCCGGCTACCTGCGGCGGGTGCTGGAACTGCCCGCGGTGCGGTTCCTCGGCGGGATCGAACTCGGCTCGGACGTCACCGTCGAGGAGCTGACCGCGAGCTACGACGCGGTGGTCTACTGCACCGGCGCCATGGTGGACCGTCACCTGGGCATCCCCGGAGAGGACCTTCCGGGCAGCGTGGCCGCGACCGACTTCGTGAACTGGTACTGCGGCCACCCGGACGTGCCGCCGGACACCTTCTCCCTGGACTCGCTCAGCACCCCCGAGGTCGCGGTGATCGGCGTCGGCAACGTCGCCGTGGACGTCGTGCGCGTCCTCGCCAAGGCCGCCGAGGAGCTGCGCCCGACCGACGTGCCCGAGGAGGTCCTCGGGCGGCTGGCCAAGAGCCAGGTCACGGGCATCCACATGATCGGCAGGCGCGGCCCCGAGCACGCCAAGTTCACGCTCAAGGAGCTGCGCGAGCTCGGTGAGCTGGCCAACTGCGACGTCCGGGTCCGCCCCGAAGAGGCCCGCACGGGCGACCTGGAAGGGCTGCCGCGGCAGGTCCGGGGCAACGTCGAGGTGCTGCGCTCGTGGTCGGCGCGCGCGTCCGAGGGGCGTCCGCGCCGCCTGGAGGTCCGGTTCTGGCTGCGCCCGGTCGAGATCCTCGGCACGACCCGGGTGGAGGCGCTGCGGCTGGAGCGCACCCGCCTGGTGGACGGGCGGGTCACCGGCACCGGCGAGTACGAGACGATCCCGGTGGGCATGGTGCTGCGCTCGGTGGGCTACCAGAGCGTCCCGCTGCCGGGCGTGCCGTTCGACACCGCGACCATGACCGTGCCGAACGTCGCCGGGCGGGTCGGCGAGGGGCAGTACGTCGCCGGGTGGCTCAAGCGCGGCCCGACGGGCGTCATCGGCACCAACAAGTCCGACGCCGCCGAGACCGTCCGCACGCTGCTGGCCGACCTCGCCGCGCGCCCCGGCCGCCCCGGCCCGGCCGTCCGGCTGGACGATCTGCTGGCCGCGCGCGGGATCTCGCCGATCACCTACGACGACTGGCTGGCCATCGAGGGCGCGGAGGCGGCGCTGGCCGCGTCGCTCGGGCGCGGCGAGCACGTCAAGCTGGTCGGGCGGCCCGCCATGTTCGCGGCCTGCGGGCGCACCCCCCCGGCCGTGCCCATCGTGTGAAGCGCCCGCGCCGTGCCCGGTCGTGGGCTCGGTCGTGGGCCCCGGTCGGTCGATCAGTCGTCGATCAGTCGTCGCCGAGGGCGAGGCGGGCGCGGCGCAGCGCGGCGGCCAGCGTCTTGATCGTCGCGGGCTCGTCCATCACGCCGCCGCCCGCGTCCCGCCGCGCCTCCCACGCGCTCACGCGTTCCGCGTAGGCGTCGCGGCGGGCGAGGTGGAAGGCGTACACGGTCGCGTACCGGCTGACCAGGTGTGAGGGGTGCATGTCCCAGCCCTGGTAGAAGCCGTGGCGCAGCGAGTGGCGCACCATCCCGGCGTGCGCGCGCCACAGCGCGTGGACGTCGCGGGTGTCGTCGGAGGCGGGCGAGGCGGCGAGCGAGCCGTCCGACAGCTCGACCCCGGTGCCCGCGAGCGCGACCCGCATGACCTCGCGCGCGTGGTCGCACACCGGGTGGTCGAGACGCTGTTCCTCCGGCGGGAGGCCGCAGGCGGCGGTGTAGTCGAACACGCCGAAGTGCGCCGCCGCCAGGCGCCCGCCCAGCGAGGGGACGAGATCCGGCGAGCGGGCCAGGAACTGGACGGTCTGCGGCGCCTCGACCTGCATCTCGAACCGCAGTGTCCCCGCCGCGAGCCCCAGGCCGCCCTCCAGGGAGGCGAGGACTGCGGCGAACTGCCCCAGATACGCCTCCATAAGGACTTTAGGGAAGGTGACCGTGAAACCGGGCGGAAGCTGCCCGGCCCGGTCCGTCACGCCCGTCAGGAAGCCGTCCAGCGTGCGCACGGCCCGCGCGGGGTCACCGTCCGCGAACGACTTGACCCGCAGGCCCCAGCGGCGCGGCAGCGTCCCCTCGGCGCTCATGGCGGCGACGGCCTCCGCGGCGGCGTCCGCGTGGGCGTCCTCCTCGCCGGGACGGACGCCGTACCCGTCCTCGAAGTCGACGCGCAGGTCCTCGACGGGCTCGGCCGCCAGCTTGCGCGCCACGCGGCGGCGCACGTCGGCGGCGAGGGCGCCGGGCGGCACGCCGAAGACGTCGGTGAGCGCGGCGTCGCCGGGGAGGTGGGACTCCAGCAGGCCGAGGGCCGTCTCTCCCCAGGCCCGGACGATGTCGCGGCCGAAGCGGTGGGCGGGCACGTACACCGTGTGCACGGGCTGCCAGGACGCCGGCGGGCCGGGGTAGCTCCCTTCCTGCTCGGCGAAGGCCAGAGCGAACCCGGGGACGACGCGCGGCTGGTCGCCCAGGGTCAGGCGCACGTCAGATCGTGTCCACGAGGTGCCGCCAGCGCCGCACCCGCTCGGCGTCCACGGGGTGCGACCAGGACTCGCGCACGGCGACGCCCACGTGGAAGGCGCGGACGCCGTAGTCCAGCAGCGGGGGCACCACGTGGGCTTGGAGCCCGCCTCCGGCGAGGATGATCGGGGCGTCGCCCGCCTCGGCCCGCGAGCGCAGCACGGGCAGCCCGGCGGCGATGCCCGACGGCGCGCCGGAGGTCAGCACGGTGGCGAGGTTGGGCAGCAGGCGTACAGCCCGCCAGCTCGCCTGCACGTCGGCGGCGTTGTCCACCGCGCGGTGGAACGTCCAGGGCAGAGGGGCCACCGCGTGGATGAGGGCCTCGGTCGCGGCGAGGTCGACCGCGCCCTCCTGGTCGAGGAAGCCGAAGACGAACCCGGCCGCCCCCGCCTCCGTGAGGGCGCGCACGTCCCGTTCCAGACCTTCCAGCTCCTCGGGGCCGACGGTGTAGCCCGCGTTGCACCGGAGCATCACCATCTGGGGCAGCGCGGACTCCTTGGCGATCGCCGCGACGGTCTCGGGGGCCGGGGTGAGCCCGCCCACCGAGATGTCGGCCACGATCTCCAAGCGGTCCGCGCCGCCCTCCTCTGCGGCCACGGCGTCGCGCACGTCCATCGCGATCACCTCAAGCAGCGATCCGGTCATGGGTCCAGAGGTTATCGGACCCTCATGTCCGGAGTTAGACCGCTACCACCCACAGGCCCTCACCTGTCCGGGATTGGACGGTCAAAGAGGATCTTTCCCAGGTAGGCGAGGGTGTTTGGATCTGACCGGATCTCATCGGACGCGCACGTGCGACGGAACCCGCCGGCGGGCGCGCGGCACGGCGTGCGCGGTCGGGTCGGCGGCCCGCTGGAACAACGCGCCGGAGGCCCGATGGGGCAGGTCCACCGTCCGGACATGACGGAACCCGATCTTGCTGTAGTAGCCCTGCAGCGCGGGGTTGTCCTTGGAGCAGTCCAGCCGCAGCCACCGCCGGCCGCCGGCCGCCACGCGCAGCGCCGCCCAGTCGAGCAGCGTCTCTCCGAGCCCCCGTCCCGAGAAGGCCCGCCTGACCGCGAGCTTGTGGACGTACAGGGCCGTCTCCGGGTGGTCGGAGCGCCGCCAGAACTCGGGGTCGGCGTGGTCGTCCAGCGCCATGGTGGCCGCGGGCCCGTCCTCGCCGTTCTCGAAATCCTCGCCGTCGGCACCGGCAGCGGCGCCAGCGCCTTCCAGCACGTACAGCGTGCCCGCGGCGATCAGCGGCTCGATCCGCGCGGCGGGGAACCCGCCGGCCGGCCACTGCCGGATGCCGCGGCCGTTCAGCCAGCCCGCCGTCTCCGCCAGGAGCGCGAGGACGCCGGGAAGGTCGTCGAGGGTGGCCGTACGGAGGGTCAGGGAGCCCAGGGAGCCGAGAGAGCTGAGGGACTCGGCACGGTCGAAGGTGTCGCGGAACATGATCGATCCTTTCGTCGCCGTGGGTGACGCCTCGGGCACGGAGGGTGTCCGATGGAGGGCGTGCGGCTTTCTCAGTGAAGAGCGGCGCGAACGGCGTTCGCCGCAGAGCCGGCGAGCCGGGCGGGCGAATCGTGCGCGATGGGCCCGGCGCGCGCGGCCGGCGCGTCAGCCGGAATGCGGCCTTTGCCCGCCCCCACGGCGGGCCCGCGCGGCCGCGTCACCACATGGGCGGCGCGCGCGAGGTCAGCTCAGTTCGAGCTCGTACCTGATCAGATGCTTGTCGGCGGGCAGTACCGACACGGCGACCCGGACCGGGGCGTCCTCACGGTCGTATCCGACCCGGACATAGACGACGACGGGGGTACCCGGTTCGAGTTGCAGGCGCGATGATTCCTCGGGAGTCGGCATACGCGCGGAAATGTCGTCCACAACGCGGACCTGCCGGTGGCCCAGCTCCTCCAGGACGCGGTTGGCGCCGCGGGTGATGTCCGCGGGCCGCGCGATCTCCGAGTCCTGGACGAGCGCGTGCGGGAAGTACGAATCGTTGGTGTTGTACGGCTGGTCGTCGACGTACCGCAGGCGGCGGCGCACCACCGCGAAGGCGTGCTCCTCCAGCTCGAGACGGGCGGCGATCTCCTCGGGCGGCCGGACGATGGAGACCTGGATCTCCTGTCCGGGCTTGCGGCCCTCCTTGGTGACGGCCTCGGCGAACGCCTCCCGGCGCAGCACTCCGGGCGAGGCGCCCAGCTCGTCCTGCGGGCGCATGAGCAGCGCGCGGCGGTCGCGGACGAAGCTGCCGCGGCGCCGCATCCGCGTGATGAGACCCTCGTTCTCGAGTTCGGCCAGCGCGAGGCGTACCGTGTTTCGGCTGACCTCATGGCTGTCCATGAGGTCCATCTCCGTCGGTAGCTGGGCGCCCGGCCCGAGCTCACCGGAATAGATGGCCCTGCGCAGCTCGCCGGCCACCTGCTGATACAGCGTCGACCGTGCCAAATCTCACCTACGGTTCCGTCCTTTTGTACCTACGAATCTAGACGATCTCGATCTGACAGCAAACAACCCCTTGACCCAAGCGTCTCCACCCCGCATTATCCAAACGTTGGTACAAATCCATCAAAGGGCCGGCGAGGGGGTGAGGGCCTGTGCTGGCAGTCCGGGCGGGCACGCCGTATCTGCCCTGGCATGATCCGCGCGAGGCGACGCGCCTACTGCGCTACGCGCTGCATCGGGAGGGGTTCACGCACACCTACCAGAGCAGCGGCAACGGGATGTCGGTGCTCTCGGTCACGACCGGGCTGACCGTCTGGTGCAGGAAGGGCTCGTTCGTCTGGAACGAGGACGGCCTCACCGTCACGCATCCGGCGGCCGATCCGGTCGGCGCGGCCCAGCTCGTGAAGCGCCATCTGCGAAGGCCCGCCGACGAACGCGCCCAGGCCGAAGGGCCGCGCGAACTCGGCGAGGAGCCTCCCACAGACTCCGTGCGATGAACGGCGGCCAGGACCCCAACCCTCGCCGGGGTCCTGGAAGTCGCGCCGGGGCGAACGTGTCCTGGCGGGTCCCCCACGCCCGCCAGGACACGTTTTCGTTTTTCCGGGGGACCAGGGTCCTGGGTCCCTCGTCTCCGGCTCGACGCGTCCGCCGCCGGCATCACGGTGGTCCGGCACCGCGGTGACCGTCAACCCGCGGGTGGGGGAATCGGTCCTTCAGGTTAGGAACTTTCCAGACACTTCCGAATGGCGCATGCCGAGGCGCCCGCGGGGTGCTTCGGCCGCGTGCCACCGACCCGCCGGCCGGGCGGCGGACGGGGCGTAGGGGGTGGTTACGGGCGTCTGAGTGGGCTGTTCTCGGATAATGCGGTATATCCGACACCGCCCCCTGCCGCGCCGGCGCCGACCCCATCCCCCTAGGGTCTGTCTCGGACGCGACCTCGCTCCCAACGGCGCTGATCACGCCACCTCCGGGACCATTAAAGCAAGCAAGTGCTTGGCCAAATCGAGGCGGCGTCACCGGCGTGATCGGCGGGCGCGGCGGGCCCCACTCCGTCATCCCGCCCTTGACCTGAACCACCGTTGAGGTTGCATGCTGGTCGCGGAGACAGAGCCAATTCGGAGGCGAGTACGACGATGAGCACCCCAGCGGCACGGCTGGCCACGCCGCATGGGGCGGTCACCGCCCACGGGCATCCCGGTGCCGTACGCGAGGACCCGCCCTCCCTACTGGCTCCCGTTCCCCCTGACAGGCGCGCGGGCGCCACAGCGGGCAACACAGCGGGCAACACGGCGGGCGACACAGCGGCAGCCGTCGACTCCCGCCACTTCAGGAACATTCTCGGCCGCTTCGCCACCGGCGTCGTCGCGATCACGGCCATCGACCCGGCCACCGGCGAGCCCTGCGGCATCGCCGCCAACTCCTTCACCTCGGTGTCCCTCGACCCGCCGCTGGTCGCGTTCTGCGTCGCCCACACCAGCACCACCTGGCCGAGACTGCGGTCGGCCGGCCGCATGTGCGTGAACGTCCTGGCCGAGCACCACGAGGACGTCAGCAGGCAGCTCGCGGCGAGGGGCCCGGACAAGTTCGCGGGCCTCGCCTGGACCTTCTCCCCCGGCGGGCACCCTCTCATCGACGAGACCCTCGCGTGGATCGACTGCTCGATCGAGGCCGAGCACATCGCCGGGGACCACATCATCGTCGTCGCCCGCGTCCACGACCTGGGCGCGCACGCCGACCGGGGGCCGCTGGTGTTCTTCCGCGGCTCATACAACCGGCTCGACGGATGACGCGGATCCAGCCGTAAGGCATCATCGGGTTATATGACACTGTTCTCGGTGGAAGGCAAGACGGTCGTCGTCACCGGCGGCTCCCGCGGCATCGGCAAGATGATCGCCGCGGGCTTCGTGGCCGCGGGCGCGAGCGTCTACATCTCCTCGCGTAAGGCGGCCGAGGTCGAGAAGACCGCCGCCGAGCTCGGCTGCGTCGCGGTGCCGGCCGACCTGTCGACGGCCGAGGGCGTCGAGACCCTGGTGGGGACGGTCGCCGGGCGCGAGGACCGGCTGGACGTGCTGGTGAACAACGCGGGCGCCACCTGGGGCGCGCCGCTGGAGGAGTACCCCGGGCACGCGTTCGACAAGCTCTGGGACATCAACGTCAAGGGCGTCTTCTTCCTGACCACGCGGTTCCTGCCGCTGCTGCGCGCGTCGGCCTCCGCCGACGACCCGGCGCGGGTGATCAACATCGGGTCGGTGGACGGGCTGCGGGTGCCGGTCGTCGAGAACTACGCGTACTCGGCCGCCAAGGCGGGCGTCCACATGCTCACCCGCCACCTGGCGATCAAGCTCGCCCCGGAGTTCATCACGGTGAACGCCATCGCGCCCGGCCCGTTCGAGTCCAAGATGATGGCCTACGCGCTGGACGACCCCGCCGCGCGCGCCGTGATCGAGTCGCACGTCCCGCTCGGCCGCATCGGGCGCCCGGACGACATGGCCGGGGCGGCGATCTACCTGGCGTCGCGCGCCGGGGCGTACCTCACCGGCGCGATCATCCCCGTCGACGGCGGGATCACCGCGGCCTGACCCGCCGACGGGCACGCCAAAATCCACGATCCACTCGAAACAGCTAGATCACGGACATAGCCCACAAAAGTAACGTAGACCTAAAAATCGTCTCTTGTCATGGACAAATGGTCATGAAACGGTTGCTGAATGATCAACCGTTTCACGGTGGTCGCGTCGGCCCTCGCGGCGGCCGCGATCGTTCTCCCCGCCGGAGCCGCCCAGGCGACTCCCGCCCACACCCCGCCGTCCGGCACGTGCGACCCGACCGGAACCACGCCCGTATATCGCAACAAGGTCCCCACCCCCAAGAGCGTGCTCGGCTTCGACCTCGGGCAGCAGGAGGTCACCTCCGCCCAGTCCGACACCCTCCTGGACACCATCGACAAGGCCACCGACCGCGTCGTGACCGGCACCCTCGCGACCACGGCCGAGGGCCGCCCGGTGCGGTACGCCATCGTCGGCGACCCCGCGAACGTCACCAAGGCCGGGCTCGCCGCCATCGAGCTGTCGATCAAGACGCTGCGCAACCCGCTGACACCCTCCGGCCTCGCCAAGCAGCTCGCCAAGCGCACCCCGGCGATCCTGTGGGTCACCGGCAACGTGCACGGCGGCGAGGAGAGCGGCACCGACGCCTCCCTGAAGACGCTGTACGACCTGTCCGACCGCGACGACTGCGCCGCGCGCAAGATCCTCGACAACGCCATCGTGGTCGTCGTGCCGACCCAGAACCCGGACGGGCGCGAGGCGGACACCCGGCGCAACGCGTACGGGTTCGACATGAACCGCGACTGGTTCGCCCGCACGCAGCCGGAGACGGACGGCAAGCTGGAGCTCCTGCGCAAGTACCCGCCGCAGCTCTACATCGACGCGCACGAGCAGGGCGGCACCAAGTACTTCTTCCCGCCGAACGCGGACCCGATCTTCCACGACATCGCCGAGCCGGCCTACGACTGGATCAGCAACCTGTACGGCCAGTCGATGATCGACGAGTTCACCAAGCGCGGCATCCCGTTCACCAACCGCGACGTGTACGACATGTTCTACATGGGCTACGGCGACACCGTGCCGACCACCGGGTTCAACGCGGCCGGGATGACCTTCGAGAAGGGCGGCAGCTCGCCCATCGACGTCCGCACCTTCGAGCAGGCGCTCACCCAGTGGGTGTCACTGTCGGCCGCCGCCTCCCACAAGGAGAGCATCCTCACCACCTGGCACGGCATGTACACCGAGGCACTCAAGCAGGGCATCGCCGGGCAACTGGAGCCCAACCAGGTGTACAACCCGGGCCACGAGGTCATCACCCAGGTGCCCGAGCGCCCCGTCCGCCACTACTTCCTGCGCGCCGACGACCCGGGCAAGAAGGCGGCGGTCGAGTCGATCGTGCGGCGCCTCCAGCGCATGGACGTCCAGGTGTTCACGCTGGCCACCCCGCTCACCGTCCCGGACTACAAGGAGTACGGACGGGCCCCGGGCCGCGCCACGCTGCCCAAGGGCACGTACTGGATCCCCATGGCGCAGGGACAGAAGCACTGGGTCCAGGCCATGCTCGGCGAGGACAGCTACACGCCGTTCCCCTACTTCTACGACGTGACCGCGTGGAGCCTGCCGCTGCTCGCCAACGTGTCCGGCGGGTCCTCCGGCAGCCGACTGTTCCCGCTCGGCCTGCCGGCCAAGCAGATCCCTGCCGTGGTCTCGCCGCCCGCGCCGGCCAAGAAGCCGGTGGTCGCCGTGCTCGAACCGTCGCGCACCTCGACCAGCACCGTCGAGTCCCTCGGGTGGCTGCGCCAGCGTCTCGACCGCGAGTGGAAGCTGCCGTACACCAAGCTCACCCCGGCGGACGTGGCGGCCGGCAAGCTGTCCGGCGTGCAGGTGCTGCTCGTCCCGAACGGCCCGGCCGCCTCGGCGTCCGCCGCGCTCGGCCAGGCCGGGCGTGACACGCTCAAGGCGTGGGTGAGCGGCGGCGGCCGGTACGTCGGCTGGGCAGGCGGCGCCCAGCTCGCGGCCCTGGCCGGGGTCAGCACGGCGACGTTCACCGCGCCGACCTCCGACGTCCCCGGCTCCCTGCTCCGCGTCAACGTGGCCGCCGGGCCGCTGGCCGCCGGGGTCGGCCGCACGGCGTGGTCCTTCTACTCCTACGACGCGCTGATGCGGGCCTCCGACCCGGCGCAGGTCGTCGCCTCCTACCCGGCCGCGACCTCCCCCGACTGGTTCGTCTCCGGCTTCCAGGTCGGCGCCGAGGAACTGGGCGGGACCGCGGCGGTGCTGGACGAGCCCGTCGGCGCGGGGCACGCGGTGCTGTTCGCCGCCGACCCCAACTTCCGCGCCTTCACCGACGGCACCGCGCGGCTGGTGGTCAACGCCATCACCGCCGACCTGCCCTCGGGCGCGGCGGGCCGGACCCTCGCCGCCGCCCCGAAGGCCGCGGCCGTCGTCCCGGCCGACCACGAGGCGGCGATCCGCGTCACCGTCGCCGCAGCCGACCGCGCCAAGGTCGCCGCGGCCCTGACCGGCTTCGGCGCCACGTGGATCGAGCAGGCAGGCCCCTCCGGCTCCGTCCGCTTCGTCGTCGACAACCCCGAGGGCCTCGCCGCCGACGAACACCCCTGGGCCGCGCAGCTCCCCGCGACCCTCCGCACCGCCGGCGTGACGCCCGTGGCGGTGGTGCTGCCCTGACCTGACCCCTTTCCCGATTTTCCGGTACGGCTCGCGTCCCCGCTTTCCGGGGGGCGCGAGCCGTACCCATGTGTGCCGCTCGCCTCAGGCGCGCTGGGCCTCAAGACCGGCGATGATGAGCTCGACGGCGACGTCGAAGGCGGCGTCGGCGTCGCCTTCGATGGCCTCCAGCACCCCGCCCGCCTCGGCCGTCAGGAAGCCGAGGACGAAGGTGAACAGCACCTTGCGGGTGTGGACCAGCCGGTCGGAGGGCACGCCCGCGGCGACCAGGATGCGGGTGTACACCGTCCACATCTCGCCCTCGCGGTCGAGCAGCTCCGGGTGGGCGTTGACGTACGACCAGAGCGACGGGTGCGCGCGCGCCAGGCAGCGGTAGGCGTGGGCCAGCGCGCGGAGCTGGTCCTGCCACGGGGTGCCGTCGTCGGGCGGCAGCCGGAGCCGTGACCCCGCCAGGGCGCTGGCCCCGCGCAGCAGCCCGGTCTTGTTCGGCACGTGGTGGTACAGCGACATCGGGTTGACGTCCAGGTCGGCGGCGAGCTTGCGCATGGACAGCGCGTCCACCCCGGCGGCGTCGATGAGACGCAGGGCCGCCATGTAGATCTCCTCGGATGTCAGGGGGCTTCCCCTGCGCGCACTCACAGCCATACACCGTATGATAGCGTCCATACAGTGTATGGCTGGCGGTATCAGAAGACCGCCGACGAAGGAGGGGTTCTCATGCCGGTCACCCGGTCCATTCCCGCCCCCCAGGGTCTGCCCCTGCTCGGCAACACGCTCCAGGTCCCGGCGCACGCGCCGAACGCGTACTTCGAGAAGCTCGCGGCCGAGCACGACGAGGGCATCTACCAGCTCGACCTGCTCGGCCGCAGGGTCCTGTTCGTCTACGATCCGGACCTGGTGGCGGAGGTCTGCGACGAGACCCGGTTCTACAAGGGCATCGACCCGCCGCTGTCCATCGTCCGCGACTTCGCCGGCGACGGGCTGTTCACCGCCCGCCACGACGAGCCGGTCTGGGGCCACGCGCACCGCATCCTTATGCCGGCCTTCAGCCAGCGCTCCATGAAGACCTACTTCCCGCAGATGCTGGAGGTCGCGCAGGCCCTGGCCGCCAAGTGGGCCGTCTCGGACGAGGTCGACGTGCCCGCGGACATGACCCGGCTCACGCTCGACACGATCTCGCTCACCGGGTTCGACTACCGCTTCGACTCCTTCGAGTCCCCCGAGCTCCACCCCTTCCTGCAGGCGATGGGCCGCGCCCTCACCGAGGCGATGCTCCGCGACCGGCAGATGCCGCTGGTCACCAGACTGAAGAAGAAGCAGGACGAGGCCTACCGCTCCGACATCCACGTCATGCAGACCCTTGTGGACGAGGTCATCGCGCAGCGCCGCGCCGCCGGCGGAGGCGGCGGCGCCAAGGACCTGCTCGGCCTGATGCTGGAGGCCGCCGACCCGCGCAGCGGCGCGCGGCTGTCCGACGAGAACATCCGCAACCAGGTGCTGACCTTCCTCATCGCCGGTCACGAGACCACCAGCGGGCTGCTCTCCTTCGCCCTCTACAACCTGCTGCGCAACCCGCACGTGCTCGCCATGGCCTACGCCGAGGTCGACCGGCTGCTGCCCGGGGACACCGTGCCCACGTACGAGACGATCATGAAGCTCGAGGTGATCCCGCGAGTCCTGGAGGAGACGCTGCGGACCTGGTCGCCGATCCCGGCGTTCGCCGTCAAGGCGTTCGCGGACACCACGATCGGCGGATACCAGGTGCGCGAGGGACAGATCGCCGTCGTCCTGCTGCCGGCGCTGCACCACCACCCCAAGGCGTGGGACCGGCCGGAGGAGTTCGACATCGACCGCTGGCTCCCCGAGAACAAGGCCGGCCACCACCCGGCCGCCTACAAGCCGTTCGGCAACGGCGAGCGGGCCTGCATCGGACGCCAGTTCGCGCTGACCGAGGCCAGGCTCGCCCTCGCCGTGGTCCTCCAGCGGTTCGCGATCTCCGACCCGGACGCCTATCAGATGCAGATCAAGCAGACGCTCACCCTCAAGCCCGACGACTTCACGATCCGCGTCCGCGAGCGCAAGCCGCACGAGAGGGGCGAAACGGGCAGGGCCGCGACGGCGGAGGTCGCCGAGGAGACGCCCGTCGAGGTGGTCGCCGACGGCATCGGCCTCACCGTCGCCTACGGCTCCAACCTCGGCACCAGCGCCGACGTCGCCGAACGTCTGGCCGAGCGCGCGGGCCGGTCGGGCTTCGCGACGACGCTGACCACGCTCGACGAGCTCGACCCGCCCCGGGAGGGGCTGCTGGTGGTGGTCACCTCGACCTACAACGGCAAGGCGCCGGACAACGCCCAGCGCTTCGACGCCCTCGCGGACCTCCCGTCCATGGAGGGGGTGCGGCTGGCGCTGCTCGGCTGCGGCAACACCCAGTGGCCCACCTACCAGGACTTCCCCCGGCGCGCCTTCGACAAGCTCACCCGGGCGGGCGCCGTGCCGCTCGTCGAGCGCGGCGAGGCCGACGCCGACGGCGACTTCGACGGCGACGTGTCGGCGTGGACGGCCTCGCTCTGGGCGGCGCTGGCCACCGAGTACGGCGCCGCCGCCGCGGAGACCGGCCCCCGCTACGAGATGGACGTGCTCACCGAGGCCGACGTGCGCCCCGCGGTGGTGTCCCCGCAGGCGTTCCCGCTGACCGTCATCTCGAACGAGGAGCTGACCGGCGACCCCGCCGGGCTGTGGGACTTCTCGCTGGAGGCGCCGCGGCCGGGCGTGCGGTCGATCGTGGCCGAGTTGCCCGAGGGGACGGCGTACACGGCCGGCGACCATCTGGCGGTCTTCGCCAAGAACGACCCCGAGCTGGTCGAGTGGGCCCTGCGCTGCCTTCACGTGCCGCGCGACCAGATCGTACGGCTCCGCGCGCGGGGGGCGACCCACCTTCCCGTGGACACCCCGGTCACGGCCGGGCTGCTGCTGTCGGAGTTCGCCGAACTGCAGGAAGTGGCCACCCGGTCGGACCTCGCGGTGCTGGCCGGCCAGACCGACTGCCCGTGGACCCGGGGGCGGCTGGCCGACCTGGAGGCCGCCTACGCCGACGAGGTGCTCGCCAAGCGGGTGTCGGTGCTGACGCTCCTGGAGCGCTTCCCCGCGGTCTCGCTGCCCCTGCCGCTCTTCCTGGAGATGGCGGGACCGATCCGGCCGCGCTACTACTCGATCTCCTCCTCGCCGCTCGCCTCCCCCGGCCGCGTCCGCGTCACGGTCGGCCTGGTGGAGGGGCCCTCCTGGTCGGGCGGCGGCGCCTACAGGGGCATGTGCTCGGCCTACCTGGCGGGCCTCGCGCCCGGCGACGTCTTCTACGGGTACGTCAGGGTTCCGAGCCCGCCATTCCGCCTGCCCGCCGACCCGGCGACCCCGGTGATCCTGGTCGGCCCGGGCACGGGGTTCGCGCCGCTGCGCGGGTTCCTGGAGGAGCGGGCCGTCACCGGGGCGAGCGGGCCCGCCGAGGTCTTCTACGGCTGCCGCCACCCCGAGCACGACTGGCTGTACCGGGAGGAGCTGCGGGCGTGGGAGGACGCGGGGGTGGCCCGCGTGCACACCGCGTTCTCGGCCGTCCCCGGCCATCCGTTCCGCTTCGTGCAGGAGGCCGTCGCCGCCGAGGCCGACCGGCTCTGGGAACTGCTGGAGGACGGGGCCCACGTGTACGTCTGCGGCGACGGCCTCCGCATGGCGCCCGCCGTACGCAAGGCCCTGGCCGCGATCTATCACGACAGGACGGGCGGCGACGGCGACCGGTGGCTGCGCGCCCTGGAGGATGAGGGGCGCTACCAGCAGGACGTGTTCGCCTGACACCCCGACCGCGAACGACGGCGCCTGAAACAACGGCCCGCGCCGCCGAAAACCCCGGCGGCGCGGGCCGCGTACATGAGAGGATTTCACCGTTCGTAGTCACGACGACACGGAAGGCGACATCCCCCTTGTCTGCTCTTGCGACAGAGCCATACAGTTGCTGCATGGCGACGGTTGAGGTACCCGACGTACCCGAGGCGACCGTGCGCGCGCTCGAATCCCAAGCGGCCGAGTACGGACTGACGCTCACCGAATATCTGCGCGGCGAACTCGAACTTCTCGTCGGCCGCTCCCCGAACGCGGAAGCGGTGGCACGCATCGCTCGGCGAGGTTACAGCGGCGGTCCGACCAGAGATGACATCGTCGAACAGATCCGGCGCATGCGGGACGCCTCGTGATCGTAATCGAAGCATCGGCGATGGTAGAAGCCCTCGTCGCCGGGCCCGCCGACCCAGCGCTGTCCGAGTTCATCGCGGGCCAGGAACTGCACGCGCCCAATCTTCTCGACTTCGAGGTCGCGGGCGCCCTGCGCGGCTTGGTACTGGGTCGCAAAATGGAACGTTCCCGGCTCGACAATGCGATCATGGACTACAGGGTGTTCCGCATTAAGCGGCACTCGATGACGAAGTCACTGCGCAGGATGTTGGATCTTCGCGACAACTTCACGGCCTACGACGCCTCGTACGTGGTTCTGGCGCAGGCTTTGGCCGTGCCTCTGCTCACGTCGGACCTGAAGATGAAGGCGGCGGAGAAGGTCGGTGTAGAGGTGCGCATTCTGGAGAGCAGCGGCGTCTGAGGTGGCTCGCGCCCGTCAACAAGGCGCGAGCCGCACCGCGTGGTCTGGGCTCAGAGGAGGTCGCGGAGGGCCTCGGTGAAGCGTTCGGGGCTGCCGGGGGCGAAGGCCAGGTAGAAGTACGGCTCGGTGAGTTCCAGTTCCATGAGTGCCGGGGTGCCGTCGGGGAGGCGGACGAGGTCCACGCGGGCGTACAGCAGGCTCTCGGGGATCTCGCCGAGCGTCTTCTCGGCGACGGCCACCTGGTCGGGGGCGGGCTCGCGCAGGTCGGCGCCGACGTGGTTGGCGCGGGGGGCCGCCGTCCCGTCGGCGAGCATCGCGGTACGGCACACGGCGTGGCTGAACCGGCCGCCGAAGTACAGCAGAGACAGCTCGCCTTCGTCCTCGACCATGCGCAGGTAGGGCTGCACCAGCGCGACCTTGCCCTCGGCGACGATCATCTCGGCCTGCCGCGCGGCCTCGGCGGCGTCGGCCGTGCGGATCGTGTCGCGCGCGCCCGCCGAGACCGACGGCTTGACGACGTACTCCTCCCCCGGCCTCCACCCCTCCCAGGACGAGACGTCCGCGTCGTCGCCGGGGCCGATCCAGTGCGTGGGCACGATCGGGACGCCCCCCGCCGCCAGGTCGCGCAGGTAGGTCTTGTCGGTGTTCCGCTCCAGCACGGACGCGGGGTTGAGCAGCCGCGTCAGCCCCTCCACCCGGCGGGCCCAGTCCACGAACTCCCGGCGCCGGTCCATGTAGTTCCACGTCGAGCGCACCACGGCGGCGTCGAACGCCGCCCAGTCGGCGGACGGATCGTCCCAGCTCACCGCCGCGCCGTCGATGCCCGCCTCGCGCCAGTGCGCGAGCACGACCTCTCTGTCGTCGTCCGGACCGTCATAGGTGACATAGGCGATCTTCACCGGCAGCTCCATCCCGTGGCCGACGTGTCAGTACCGTGAGCATCGTACGGACATGTCATCACCGGGGAGTTGACCGGGTCGTTACCCGGACCTGGGTCAGCGGGACGGCGCGAAGGCGCGCAGGAAGGTGTCGACGCCCGCCGCGACGGCCTGCTCCAGCTCGGAACCGCCGATCGGGCGGCTGCCGAGGGCGGTGAGGGCGGGAAGCTCAGAGCCGATGAGGGCCTGGAAGTGGGCGGCGGCGCGGACCGGGTCGGCGATCCGCAGGTGGCCGGCGTTGGCGGGCCGGGCGAGCCTGCCCGCCAGCGCGTCGGCGGTGCGGTTCGCCCCGGTCGCCAGCACGGACTCGTACAGGCCGGGGAAGTGGCCCGCCTCCGCGTACAGCAGGCGTTGCAGCGCCCACGCGTCCTCGCCGATCATGCAGTCGACGAGGCGCATGGCCACAGCCACCAGGTCGGCGAGGCCGGTCGGGAAGGACTGCAGGGCGGCCTGCACCTTCTCGGACGAGTCGCGCGCGGCTCCCTCCATCACCGCTGGAACGACGCCGGATCCGAGCCCTGGAACGACCCGGGGACCGAGCCCTTGAAGCGGACCGCGAACCAGACCACCCGGCCGGCCGCGTCCCGGTACATCCCCCAGCGCTCGGAGATGGCGTCCACGAGGAAGAGCCCTCGCCCGCCGTCGCCGTAGAGCTCGTCCCGGACCTGCGGCACCCTTCCGAACCCGCGTCCAGGACCTCGACGTGGATGCTGTCGCCGCACTCGCTCACCGCGAGCGTCACCCGCCCGCCATCACGGGAGTCGGAGTGCGTGACGCTGTTCGTGATCAGCTCGGACACGAGCAGCACCACCTCGTCCCGCACGGGATGCCCGCTCCCCAGCACCTCGGCCACAAACCGCCGAGCCCGCGAAACCGATTCGGGTACGCCGGGCAGTTCCAAAACGCCCAGCACTTCGCCTGTCACCATGGCGTCCTCGCTTCGTCTTTTGGCGGCTGCGGAGTGACACGCGGCCAGCCACGATCCCGTGCCATCGGCGCTCCATCTCGCAGCGACAGATCTCGGAAAGAAGGAATTGCCTTCCCAGACTGACTCCACATGGATACGCTGCGAAGCGAAACAGTCACACAGTGAACACACTCTTGCTGTGCGAAGCCCGCACTGATCGCCAACGAAGAACCCCGCGTAAGGGAGGGCCCTTGCCCCAACCGATCCCTCTGCGCCCGGACGCCTCGCCCCTGGCGCTGTTCGGCTACGAGTTGCGCCGGTACCGCGAGGAGGCGCAACTCACTCAGGAGCAACTGGCGAAAAGGATCGCTTTCTCCACCAGTCTGGTCGGAATGGTTGAAAGGGCGGCACGTCGCCCCGAAAAGGCGTTCGCCGAGAGATGCGATCAAGCACTAGGCCTGGATGGCGTCCTGACGCGGTTGAGCGCCGTCGCCCGCCGCGAGACCGACGCCGAGCACTTTCGAACGTGGCTGGACATCGAGCAGGAAGCGGCGACTCTGCGAGCATGGGATCCTCTGCTGATACCAGGCCTGCTCCAAACGCAGAGCTATGCGCGTCGCATCATCGCCGGCGAGCCGGGCATCACTCCCGAACAAGCCGACCAGCAGGTGGCCGGTCGAATGCGTCGCCTGTCGATCTTGTCGCGAGAGGACCCCGCCATCATCTTCGCTCTCATCGATGAGGGCGTTCTCCGTAGACCCATCGGCGGGCCGGACAACATGCGAGAGCAGTTGGCCTACCTGATTCAGGTAGCAGAACATCCCACAGTGACGATTCAAATCGTTCCGTACAGCGCGCAATCAACTTGCGGGCTACTGAGTGCCTTCGTCATCACAGAACAACACAATTGTCCCCAAGCCGCCTATGTGGACTGTTCTCCGCGAGGCCGGACGATAGAAGATCGAGCAGCCGTCTCGGAACTAGCGAGGCGGTACGACACCATCCGCGCCGAAGCGTACCCACAGCACTTGTCGATCAAGCTCATCGAGGACGTGATGGAACAATGGGTCTAAGTCAGACTCGATGGAGAAGGTCAAGCTACTCCGGATCGGATGGCGGACACTGCGTGGAGGTGGCCGACAACCTCTCGGACATCGTCGCCATCCGCGATTCGAAGAAGCCACACGGCCCCACAATTACGGTTGCGGCAGACGAGTGGCGCACATTCACCGGAAGCCTGAAGGCCTCCCGCACAACCACCTGACCTGCATCCACAGCACATCGCTCTGGAATAGCAGGCCGACCGGGAACGGGACGCTCGGCCGGTGCCTCGCCGCAACAGGCGCCGGCTTCAGCATCGTCCCTTCCCGCCGACGCGGCGCCGGATTGAGCACCCCCTTGGCCAGAGCGGAGGGTGCCATTCAGAGCGGAGGTGCCATTCGGCGCGGGGGTGCCACCCGTGGGGAAGTCACGTCCTTGAGGGTGCCATCCGTGGGGAAGTGTCGTCCGTGGGGGGCCGTTCGGCGTGGGGATGTCCGGGCATGCCCTGAACGCCGGGACACCGCATCAGACGCGATCGTGAGCAAGTTCCAGTCCGCAAGGAACCGTGAAGCAATGGACCTGAGGCTCGCCTAGTGGCGCAAGTCGACGTACTCCGGCCCTGATGGTGGTCAGTGCGTCGAGGTGGCCACCAACATCCCCGGCATCATCGCCGTCCGTGACTCCAAGATCCCCAACGGTCCCGCTCTCACTGTCACGACAGACGCATGGCGCGCGTTCACCGCCTCATCGGCGAGCTCCGGCTGGGCCGCCGCAGCGAGTTCGTCGGACCGCTCCAAGGAGGACGTGCACGATCGCCGGCGGCCTGGAGGGCACCGTCGTCGCCAACGGCCGAGAAGCGGATCTCTCAACGGCCGAGAACCAGCGAGCGACGCCACATTCATGACCGTCGAACTCCCGCGCCCGCCACGGGGACCGGGCCCCTCAAGCCCGCACTTAGCCACAATGCAGCCGTCTCCAAGCCACCTCGTGCACCGTGGTCACGCCCCACCTCCCACGGCTCGCTTCCACGAGGCCGCGGGGGGATCCGCCACGACGACATGTCCGGCGGGACATCCCGAGATGGAGAAAGATCATGAGTGCATACCCCACGCGAGCCGACCAGGGCCATGATTCGGCGCTGGCCAGAGACCTGCGGCGGGCCCTGCGCGGCCCGGTGTCCGTCCCCGGGGACGCGGACTTCGAGGCGGCGCGCAAGCCGTGGAATCTGACGGTCGAGCAGCGGGTCCGGGCCGTGGTGGAGATCGAGGACGCCGCGGACGCGTCCGTGCTCGTCAGGTACGCGGCCGGGGCCGGCCTGGCGGTGGCGGTCCAGCCGAATGGCCACGGCGCCGCCGCGGGCCTCGACGGTGAGATCTTGGTGCGCACCGGGCGCATGCGGCGCGTGGAGGTCCGGCCGGAGGAGCGCACCGCGCGTGTGGCCGCGGGCGCCTCCTGGAGCGAGGTGCTCGCGGAGACGGCCAAATACGGTCTGACCGGACTCTGCGGAAGCTCTCCCGTGGTCAGCGCGGTCGGTTACACCCTCGGCGGCGGGCTGAGCTGGTTCGGCAGGCGGCACGGCCTGGCCGCCAACGGCGTCCGCTCGTTCGACGTGGTGGACGCCGAGGGTTCGCGCCGGACGGTGAGCGCGGCGTCCGATCCGGAGCTGTTCTGGGCGCTTCGGGGCGGCGGCGGCGACTTCGCGTTGGTCACGGCCATGGAGATCGAGCTCCACCCCGCGCCCGAGGTGTACGGGGGCAGGATGGTGTGGCCGGCGGCACGGGCCGCCGAGGTCCTCGCGGCGGTCCGGGACACGACTGCGGTCGCGCCGGAGGAACTGACCGTCTGGTTCTCGCTGATCGACTTCCCGCCGTTCCCCGAACTGCCGGAACCGCTGCGCGGGCTCTCCGCGGCGGTCGTCGATCTCACGTTCCTCGGCGACGGCGCGCAGGCCCGCCACCTGCTCGGCCGGTTCGACCGAATTCCGGGCCTGGTCTTCGACACGCTGGGCTCGGTGCACATCCCCGATCTGGGCGCGATCTGTGCCGAGCCCACCATGCCCGGCCCCGGGATCCTGCGCGCGGAGCTGCTCGACCGGCTCGACGACGCGGCGGCCACGATGTTCCTCACCGCCGTGGCGCCGGGCGCGATGGCCCCGCTCGTGACGGCGCAGATCCGTCACCTCGGGGGCGCGCTGGCCCGTCACGCGACCGGCGCGGGGGCCTGCGGGCACATCTCCGAGCCGTATCTGGTCGGGCTGCTCGGAGTCCCCTGGTCGCCCGCGGACGTGACCGCCGTAGAGGCACGGCAGGCGAGCGTGTTCCGGTCCCTGGACCGGCACACGAGCGGGCGCAAGCCGTACACGTTCCTCACCCACGAGGAGCGCGCCTCGGCCGCGTTCACGCGGGACACGCTGGCCCGGCTGCGGGAGGTCAAGCGGCGCGACGATCCGCGTGGGGTCTTCCGGGCGAACCACCCCGTGCTGGTGTGAGAGGGGGGCCTCGCTTTACCTTTCGGGTACTTCGGGTGGGTGTGCGGGGGGGTACGAACGTCATGACAGGGGGGCGCCATGAGGAAGATCATGAAGGTTGTCGCCTTCGCGACCACAGCCCTGTTCACCATGTTCACCGCGTCCGCCGCCTCCGCCGTACCGACCGTGACTGCCCGGCCCGCCGGGTCCGGCGTGTCCGCGGGCGGGGGGCCGCCGGGTCCTGAGGTCAGGCAGTCCGTCAGCCTGGAGCAGTACCGGATCCTGAAACGTCAGTGCAAGTACGCCGACACGCCCAAGCGCCGCCGGGAGTGCCGTGCGGAGGTCGTGAGAAAGTACGTGATCGGCAAGAGGGCCACGAACCTCGACTGCCGGACGTACTCGGGCGTGACCGTGTGCGGCACGCTGTCGCTCAGCCCGCGCCAGCAGCGATGCGTGGACCAGTCCGTGGCCGCCGGCCTGACCTACCGCCGCGCCGAAGTGGAGTGCTACGCGTTCTACTGACAGGCGCCGGAACCTGCTGAGGAACCTGCTCACAGGTGCTGGGGCGTCTCCACGACCGGGTGGCGCCGTCGTCACCGCAGCACGTCGTCACCATAGCCATCACCACCACGGCACCGTGTCACCACGGACGGTCCTCGATCGGGCGGTCGTCACCACAGCCACTCGTCCAGGCCGTACTCCACGTACGCCCGCCGGACGATCGCGGCGTGGCCGGGCTCGTAGGCCCGGTAGAACCGCCGGCCGCATTCGAGGTCGTCCAGGGCCGCCCTGATCTCGCGGGTGAGGTACGGGGTGGCGTCGGCGGCCATCAGGGACGGGAAGTAGTCGTGGTCGGGCAGGTCGCCGGCCTCGATCGCCGGGCGGGCCATCGCGCGCCCGAGGGCCTTCTCCTCGGCGTGGAAGACCTCCGGACCCCGGCGGGCCAGCGCGGACGGCGTGCCGGACGGGACGGAGTACCCCTTGTTCCTCAGGCAGCGCGCCATGTCGGCGCCGAGCGCGGCGAGGCGGGGGTCGCCGTCCAGCTCGCGTGTGACGAGCCGGTCGATGCGCTCGTTCGCCTGGATCATGTGGTCGGTGATCGACGTGACGTCCTTGCCGGTGGTCATCTTGACCGCCTTGCTGTAGCAGGCGTCGCCGGCCTTCCCGTAGGCGGCGAACTGGGTGCGGGACAGCGCCATGGCGATCGTGTTGTTCGGGTTCACCGGGGCGTCGGTCTCGACCTGGGGGTTTCCGAACTCGCGGGGGTACGCGTAGAGGGCGAAGATCCCGAAGCCGTACTTCTCGCGAAATCTGCGCATGGCCGGGTACTCGCCCGCGTCCCGGGCCCGCGCCTCCGCGGCATCCCGGCGGATGGGGTTGACGTACGTGGAGAGGAACGGCACGTACCGGAACCCGCGCCGCCTCATGCACTCCGCGCGTATCTCCTCCCGCGCCTGGGCGAGCTGTGCGGGTCCGCGGAGCAAGGGCTCTTGGGGACGGCCGCGCGCCTGGGTGACCGCCCACATGTCCACCGCCGCCACCGCGGCGAGCGCGGTCAGCACGGCGGCCCCGGACCGTACGGTGGCGCGGGCCGTACGCGGGCCGATGAGGCGGCGGGCGGGCGGCGTCACAGCAGCGCGTGACGCCGGGCGTGCAGGGGCACGGCCGCCGCGGCGACGGTCAGCAGCACGAGCACGCCCAGATGGGACAACTCCTGCCGCCCGGCCGAGAACCCGTGGAAGGACACGAGCACGTCGGCCCGAGAGGTGGTCACCCCCTCCAAGCACGCGACCACGGCCGGCGCCAGGGCGATTGCGGCGGCCAGGGCCCAGCGCGGGTCGGCCGCGACGCGACCGGCCCAGACGGCCAGGCACAGCAGCGCCAACTCCAGGCCGACCCTCACCGCCGCACGCGGCGACCCTGACTCGACCATCAGCCAGGAGGCCGGGTCGACGCCCGCCGTCAGCGGCACCGCGAGCCACCACCGCCAGGTACGCCTCCTGAGCGGCCCGTGCCGGGCGGCGAGCACCGCCAGGCCCAGGAACGCCAGCGCGTACGCGGCGACGGGCGCGACCGGGCCTCCCCGGGAGTACAGCGGGGGCGCGTTCCACACGCCGTCGGAGAAGACCGGCAGCAGGGTCTGGTCCAGCCAGGGATGCCCGAGCACCACGGCGAGCACCTTGCCGCCGACGAGCGCCACCAGCCCGAGCGCCGTACGCACCCATCCCCGGGTGACGGCGAAGAGCGTCACCGCGGCGAGCGCCGTCCAGACCGGGACGGACCTGGCGTACGGCACCAGCACCCCCAGATTGAGCACCGCCAGGACGGTGACCCCGAGGTGGACCCCGTCCGCCCACGCGGGCCCGCGACCGGCGCCGAGCGCACGGGCCCGGGCGCCGCCCGCGACCAGCGCCAGCGCCTCACGCGGCCACGGCACGGCGCGGCCGTCACCGTCCGTCTCCAGCAGCGTGGCGATCATCTCCTCGCCGTGAGCGGCCCTGTACTCACGGGGGTAGGCCCGTAAGAGCCACCGGTACCACCGCTCCGGCCCCGTCAGGGCGGTGGGCCGCCTCACGACGGGGCCGTCCTCGGGGGCTGGGCGCGGGCGGTGACGATGGAGGCGGCGTGCTGCATGCGGCGGGCCTCGGCGAGCACCAGGCCGGTGCCGTCGTCGGTGAGGCGGAAGTAGCGGCGCGGGCGGCCGTCCACGACCTCCTCGTGGTCGATGGCGATCAGG
Source organism: Sphaerisporangium sp. NPDC051017 (assembly GCF_040683095.1). Classification (NCBI taxonomy): domain Bacteria; kingdom Bacillati; phylum Actinomycetota; class Actinomycetes; order Streptosporangiales; family Streptosporangiaceae; genus Sphaerisporangium; species Sphaerisporangium sp. NPDC051017. The sequence goes on along the minus strand of NZ_JBFBCI010000063.1, from coordinate 4,463 downwards.
CCGTTCGCCGCGAGGCGGTCGAGCGCGCCGTACAGGGTGCCGACGGGGAGCCGGATGCGGCCCTCGGACAGGTCGACGACGCGTTTGATGATGCCGTGACCGTGCAGCGGGCCGTCGAGGAGGGCGGCGAGGATGAAGTAGGTCGGCTCGCTCACCGAGGATGATCCGGTGGCCATGGCCGAGACCATACTCTCCCGGAAGTATGGTCAGCCCGGCGGACGCCGCTCGGTGGCGCCCTGTTCCGGACCCCGGCCGCGCAGCGCCGCCCCAGGCCGACGCGCGGGCGGCAGCGCCTTTTCGAGGGTGGCCAGCGTCGCGTCGGTGAGCATCTCCCCGTGGCCGCCCGCCCAGTAGCGCTCGACCATCTCGAACACCACCACCTCGCTGTCGCGCACGTACTCCGCGACGCGCGCGGGACCGGCATTGGCGGGGGCGTCGCTGCGCAGGACCGTCAGACCGGCGAAGTACGGCGTGATCCACGGCAGCGACTCGCGGGTGAACGAGTCGCCGATGAGAAGGGTGTCCGGCCGGAAGAGCGCGGCCCCGGAGGTGGTGTTGGCGACGCGCACGGCGACCGGCGCATCCCGGTCGTCGCGCCCGAGTTCGCGCACCCCGTCGCGGACGAGCCCCCAGCGGGCGACGGTCTCGGACCGGGAAGCGCCGAGCAGCCGGCCGAGGTCCCCTTCCCGGACATAGGGCCCGAGGGGGACGTGCCGCGTCCCCCTGGACAGGTCCGGCTGGAGCGCCCGGGCCAGTTCCGTGCCGTACAGGGCGGCGGCGCGTTCGTTCCAGTGACTGTCGGTCCGGAAGTAGGCGGGCTCGCCGGTCGCGCGTTGGAGCTGTTCCAGCGGGGCCCCACGGCGTGCCCGCGCAGCGGGAGGTGGTCGACGGCTCACGCCTCGAAGCGGGACGGGAAATCGCCGGGGGGCGACAGCGCGGGGAAGCCGGCCAGCCTGCGGTTCTCGATCTCGGCCGCCCGGTCTCCGGCGGCGAACGCCAGGGCGGGGCCGAAGAAGAACAGGCCCGCGCCGAGCATGGCGATCCTACGGCTCATGGGCGAGCCCCCCTCGCGCGACGTGTCCATGATCAGAAACTGGTAGTAGAGGAACGGGGTCAGCTTCTCGGCCCTGGAGGGTGAGCTTGCAGCTCCTCGCCGTGCATGGAGTGCACGGGTCAGGCCGCGTCGTCGGCAGCGTGACTCACTGCCCAGCACGCAACACCACGCGAGGCGATGTTGCGGGCCGCGTTGACGTCGGCGTGCTCAGCGAAGCCGCACGACGTGCAGAGGAAGGTTTCCTGGCCGGGCCGGTTCCTTTTGTCCACGTGCCCGCACGATGAGCAGGCTTGGGAGGTGTAGGCCGGATCCACGTGGATCACGGCGACTCCGGCGCGGGCCGCCTTGTAGGCGATGAACCTTCCAAGCTGGTGGAACGACCACGAATGCAGGGTGACCCGCTGGGGCTTACGGAGCCGTACCCGTTCACGGATCCCACTCAGCTCTTCGAGTGCGATGCCGCGTCCGGTACGTGCAGCCTCGGTCACGATGCTCTTGGAAATGACATGATCGACATCCCGGGCGAACCGGGACTCCTTACGGCGGCGCGCCTTCAACAGCCGCCTGGCGGACTTGGTCCCCTTGGCCTGCAGACGACGCCGCAGTTCCCTGTTACGGTACCGGACCGCGTTCAGACGCTTACCCGAGTGGCGTTCACCGTCGCCGGTGGTGGCGATGTTCGCGATGCCCAGATCGACGCCGAGGAACCCGGCCGGTTCGCTGACGCCGATGTCTGCAACCTCGCAGGTGGCGATCAGCAGCCACATGCCGTCCCGGTGAACCAGGTCCGATTCGCCTTTACGGCAGGCCGCCAGCGTGGCGGCCTGCTCGACCGAGCAGCCGAACGCCACCCCCCGCATCCGGCCGCCGGTGGTCCAGATCGACACGGTGCGGGCCTCGACCTGCCAGGACAGGCACCGGTCGTCGAACGGCTGCGCCGCGTCCGGACGGAACCCGATCGGCTTGGCGACAGTCGTGCGGAGCTTCGCCTTCACATGCGCCTTCACCGTCGTGTAGGCGTCGGCGACCTTCTTGATGACGTGCTGGGCGGGCTGAGCCGACAGACCCATGCCCCTCAGCTCGCCCTAGGTGTGCAACCGAAGATCGTAATTTCGGAACACCTTCGTCTCCCACGCGATGCGGGAGACCAGGTTCGCGGCCTGGTTGCACAGGCGCAGCGTGTCCGCCAGCGCCGCCTCCTGGGCGGGCGTCGGGAACAGCCGGACCTGCACAACGAACCTCACGCCGTGATGTTCACCATGGATCTACCGGCGTGCGGCGCCGTATGCGATTCTTTGCGGGTCTGAAGGCCTGGGGTTCCTCGCATGACGCCGCTGAACGTCCCGGCGGCGACCAGCACGGCGGCGTGCGGCGCGGCCACCCAGGTCACCGAGGCCCGCGCCGCGCCCGCCACCCACCGCGCGGACCGTCCCCGCCCTGCTCCAGGATTCGCCCGAGGCCGGGCGAGGCGGGCAGCAGCACCACGCCGAGCGCGAGGGCGAGGGCGAGCGTCCGCCGGTGGTCGAGGGCGAACAGGACGAACTCATCCAGCTCGCAGCCCCGCGCGCCCGTGGTAGAGGCCCCCAGCACAGGAACGTCCAGTTGGCCCCGTGCCAGAAGCCGCACAGCACGAAGATAATCACAAGGTTGCGGTACGTGGCCCGCGTCCCGCGGCGGTGCCACCGAGCGGGATGTACTCGTAGTCGCGGAACCAGCGCGACAGGGAGATGTGCCAGCGCCTCCAGAACGCGCCCAGCGCGCGGCCTCCGCCCCGCGCCGGGCGATCAGAGCACGCCACGAGCTCAAGAAGAAGCTATTTCTGGGCGAAGCCGTACACAGGACCCGGGAGGGGCGCTTCGACCAGGAGTTTGTTCACGGCCTCGCCGACCTCGTGGAGCTCCCAGCGCGAGCCCTTGTCCACGCCCGGGCCGTCGCTCCAGCCGGTGGCGATGGAGATCATGCCGCCCTCGACCTCGAACACCCGCCCGGTCACCCCGGCGGACTCGGCCGAGCCCAGCCAGACGACCAGCGGCGCCACGTTGGCCGGGTCCATGACGTCGAAGCCGGTCTCGGGCGGGGCCACCATGTCGGCGAAGAACTCCTCGGTCAGGCGCGTGCGCGCGGCCGGCGAGACCGCGTTCACCCGCACCCCGTACCGCCCGAGTTCGGCGGCGGCCGTGTGGGTGAGCGCGACGACCCCGGCCTTGGCCGCGGCGTAGTTGGCCTGCCCGACGCTGCCCAGCAGTCCCGCGCCGGAGGTCGTGGTGATGACCCGCGCGTCCACGGGCTCGCCGGCCTTCGCGCGCTCGCGCCAGTACGCGGCGGCGTGCCGCAGCGGCAGGAAGTGTCCCTTGAGGTGGACCCGGATGACGTCGTCCCAGTCCTGCTCGGTCATCGAGACGATCATGTGGTCGCGCACGTAGCCCGCGTTGCCGACGAGCACGTCCAGCCGGCCGAAGGCGCTGACGGCGGTCTTCACGAGCCGCCCCGCGCCGTCCCAGTCGGCGATGTCGTCGCAGTGGGCGACCGCCTGCCCGCCGAGGTCGCGGATCTCCTCCACCACCGCCTGCGCCGGGCCTCCCGAGCGTCCCTGGCCTCGCGTGTCGGTCCCGAGGTCGTTGACGACGACCTTGGCGCCCTGCCGGGCGAACTCCAGGGCGTACTGCCGGCCGATGCCCCGGCCGCCCCCCGTCACCACGACGACACGCCCGTCACAGATACCGCTCATCGAAACTCCTTGAAGGCTGAAACCCTGGGTTTAGCCCAGGGGAGGAAAGCGGGACAGGACGACCACGTTGTGTATGCGAACCGTTCCGTTCTGTTAAGGTTGATCTATGCGGACGGCGTACAAGTGCCGGGCTTACCCGACACCCGGACAAGCTGCGGTGCTGAACCGCACGTTCGGCTGCGTACGCTTCGTCTGGAACCGCACCCTGGCCTGGCGGCACGCCCGCTACCACGGCGAGCGGCTCACGACGAACTTCGTCCAGGCGAACGCCCACCTGACGGCGATGAAAGCCGGCGAGGAGACGGCTTGGCTGAACGAGGTGCCGTCGGTTCCGTTGCAGCAGGCGATCCGCCACCAGCAGGTCGCGTTCACGAACTTCTTCGCCGGACGCGCCAAGTACCCGCGTTACAAGTCCCGGACCGGGCGGCAGAGCGCGGAGTACACCCGGTCGGGTTTCCGCTACCGCGACGGGCGGCTGTGGCCGGCGAAGATGGACGCGCCGCTGGAGTTCGTCTGGTCCTGGCCTGGCATTGACCCGGCGGCGATCAACCCGACCACGGTGACCGTTTCCCGTGACCCGTGCGGACGCTGGTACGTGTCCTTCGCCGTGGACGTGGACGACCCCGAGCAGGCCCCGGCGACCGGTGCCGTGGCCGGCGTGGACCTCGGAGTCAAGCACTT
>NZ_JBFBCI010000062.1:0-50053 GCF_040683095.1 Sphaerisporangium sp. NPDC051017 | reverse complement strand
GTGTTTCCCCCCCCCCACCCGCCCCCCGCCGGGCGCCCCCCGGCCCTGTTGGGGGGCGCGGCGGTGTTCTGGAGGAGGAGGGAGGAAGGGTGAGGAACGAGCCCTTCCGAGTGACGACGGAAGAACGCCGCCTAAAGTGCGCCCCGAACCGCCGTGCCGGAGGCGCGGCCATGAACAGAGCCCTTAAGGAGAGGCAGCACCTCTTCGCCGACGCGGTAGGCCTCCTCCAGGTGCGGGACGCCCGCGAGGATGAAGGCGTCCACGCCGATGCCGATCAGCTCGTCGAGCCGCTCGGCGACCTGCTCGTAGCTGCCGACGAGCCCGAAGGCGGGCCCGCCGCGCAGCAGGTGGAAGCCGCCCCAGACGTTGGGCGACACCTCCAGCTCGCGGTGGTGGCGCACCGGCCAGGAGACGAACGACTGGCTGCGCAGCCATCCGACCGAGTCGCCGTCGGGGCTGCTCAGCGCGGACGGGTCGACGTGCTCCCAGCCGCGCCGGATCTCGTCCCAGGCGGCCTCCTCGGTGTCGCGGGCGAGCACGTCGATGCGCACCGCGAACCTGGGGGCGCGCCCGATGGCGGCGCTGTGCTCGCGGACCTGCGCGAACTTGGCGGCGAGGTCGGGGAACGGCTCCAGCCACGACAGGTAGTAGTCGGCGTGGCGCCCGGCCGCCTCGATCGCGGCGCGGGAGGACCCGGAGAAGTAGATCTCCGGGAACGGCTGCCGGGCGAGCGGCTCGGGCAGCCCGGCGCCCTCGACCCGGTAGAATCGGCCCTCGTAGTCGAACGGCCCGCCGCCCCAGACGCCCTTGAGCACGTCCAGGAACTCGGAGGTGCGCGCGTACCGGTCGTCGTGGTCGACGCGGTCGCCCCACCAGAGCTGGGCGGGCCCGCCGCCGCCGGAGATGATGTTGTAGACGACCCGGCCGCCGGTGGCGCGCTGGAGGGTCGCGGACATCCGCGCCGCCTGCACCGGGTGCAGGAAGCCCGGCTGGTAGGCGATCATGAAGCGGTACGTCGTGGTCTCACGGGCGAGGGCGGCGGCCGTGGCCCACGGGTCGCCGGTGAACGGGAACGACGGCAGCAGGCCTCCGACGAAGCCGGAGCTCTCCGAGGCGCGGGCGACGTCGGCCATGTGCTCGACATAGGAGTACCCGTCGCGGCGGCCGTCCCGCACCCCGGGGGCCAGGCTGCCGGGGGCGACCGGCGCCCACTCTCCTCTGCTGCTCACCCGGCGGCGCAGCGACGGCTGGTCGCCGTGGGTGCCGATGCGCCAGTAGATGTCAATGGACACGCTCGATCTCCTTCGCGAACAGCGGCAGCAACCGCTCGCCCGGCCGGTAGGTCTCCTCGACGGCGGGCCGCGCGTCCAGCACGAACGTCGTGACGCCCTGGTCGAGGTGGGCGCGTATCCCGGCTGCGACGGTCTCGTACGACCCGGCGAACCCCAGGGGGCCGGTCCCGGCGATCACGTCGAAGCCCGGCCACAGCCCCGTACGGGGGTCGGGGGCGGGCGGCTCGCCGGGGGCGCCCTGGCCGGTGAGCACGGCGAGGGCCCACAGCCTGCGGACCTCGGCCCACGCCTCGTCCTCGTCCTCGCGGGCCAGGACGGGCACGCGCAGGCCGTACGCGACCCGGCGGCCCGGTAGGCGGTGGCCACGGCGTCCGCGCCGGACCGGGTCTCGGCGGACAGGATCTCCCGCACCCGGCCGAGGTCGCCCCGGGCCCAGTCGGCGGCGCGCAGCGTCTGCGCCAGGAACCCGGTGACCAGGTCGGGCCGCTCGTCGAGCAGCCGCGCGTGCACGGTGATCGGCCGCGGGGTGCCGTTGTTGACGCGCGTGCGGGGGTCGGGGTGGGCGTCCAGGTCGACGGCGACGACCGCGCCGATCTCGGCCGCCTGCTCGGCCGCCCGCGCGCCCTTGGCGTACACCGCGTCCACCTCGCCCCGGGCGAGTTCGGCGATGCCCGGCCAGGAGAACGCCCGTGCGCCCGCGTCCCGGCCGACCGACGGTTTGGCCTGCGCGGCGACCTCGACGAACGTGACGGCGTCCAGGGTGAGCCCGGCCTGGGACAGCGCGCCCTTGAAGCCGTGCAGGGCCATCGCCCGCGGGAAGCTCTTGGCCCGGGTCTCGGCCCAGGCGGGCAGCGCGACCCGGGCGCCGGCCAGCCCGGCGGCGTCCGTGATCCCGGAGTCGGCCCGGACCAGGATGGACTGCCACTCCTCGATCCAGGTCAGGCCGATCAGCCGGGTCGGCGCGCCCGCGGACCGCGCGGCCAGCGCGGGCACGTTGCCGCCCTCCCGGAACAGCCCGAGCAGGCGATGGTCGAAGTGGCGTTCGGCCAGTTCGAGTCCGGCGTCCTGCAGGATCCCGATGTCCAGCCCGGCGAGCCGGAACTCCTCGGCGAGCCACCCCTGGTTGTGCGCCAGGCCGCTGGCGGTGGGCACGGGGCAGCGGGTGTACCAAAGCTTGTCCACGGATGTCATGCGACTCCTTCGGAGTGGGCGGCGGCGATGCCGAGGTGGGACAGGAACAGGCGGCGGTGGCCGGCGAAGCCGGGGGTGTCCCGGTCGCGGGGGCGGGGCAGGTCGATGGCCTGGTCCACGGCGAGCGCGCCGTCGCGCAGCACCACCACGCGGTCGGCCAGCCGGACCGCCTCGTCCACGTCGTGGGTGACCAGGACGACCGCCGGGCGGTGCCGCGCGCACAGCTCGGCGACCAGTTCCTGCATCTGGAGCCGGGTCAGGGCGTCGAGCGCGGCGAACGGCTCGTCCAGCAGCAGCACCTCGGGGTCGCGGACCAGCGCCCGGGCCAGGGCGACGCGCTGCGCCTCCCCGCCGGACAGCGTCGCCGGCCACGCCCGGCCGTACCCGTCCAGCCCGACCTCGGCCAGGGCCCGGCGGCCGGCCTCGCGCGCGGCGGAGGGCAGGCCGAGGGTGACGTTGGCGAGGACGCGCCTGGCCGGGATCAGCCGGGGCTCCTGGTACACGGTCGTGCGCCTGCGGGCGGCGAGGACGTCCGGGGGGATGCGGCCGCTCGCGGTGCCGTACCACCAGGCGGCGAGCAGCAGCAGCGGCACCGCGACGCGCGGCCCGGCCGACAGCGCGGCTGGCCGGCGGCGGGCCCCGAGGAACCTCGGCGTCTCCAGGCCGCGCGCCTCGGCCTCGTCCGCACCATTCGCACCCTTCGTGCCGTCCGTGCCGCCCGCGTGTCTCACACCGTCCGTACGGTCCACGGCCACGGCGTCCACACGGTCCGCCGGAGGGGTGGGACGGCCGGCGGCCGTCTCGCTGGATTCGCGCAGATTCTCCACGGTCACGGCGTCACCCCGACGCGGCGGGGGACGCGCCGGCCGACGCCTTGAGGTCGAACAGCACGTCGTCGGGGTTGATGTCCCCGGTCACGACCCCGTACTTCCGGAAGAGGCCGGACACCGCCCGGATGTTGGCGCCGTCGTCCTTGGTGACGTACCGGGGGATGTTGGCGTACCGGGCGGTGGCGATGTCCAGGTCGAGCCGCGCGCCGGTGACGGCGGTCGGGCCCTGCGTGAGGAAGACGTTCTCGAACTTCTCGGGCGTCTTCTTGGCCTCCTCGGTCAGCTCCTGGAGCACCTCCAGGTAGACGCGGACCGCCTCGGGATGCCGTTCCAGCAGCTCGTTGCGCGCGGCGAGGATCGTGAGGTCCTTGTCGTCCAGGTCGCGGCCGTGGACGAGCACCCGCGCGCCCTTGGCCACGGCCTCCGGGTACGCCTTGACGATGGCCCACCAGGCGTCCACCTTGCCGGCGGCGAAGGCGGCGGCGCCCTGGTCGGGGTTGAGGTAGACGCGTTCGACCTGGTCGACGGGCACGCCGGCCTCCTCCAGCGCGAGCAGTAGCAGGTACTCGCCCTTGTTGACCGCCACCTGCTTGCCCACCAGGTCCTTCACGGACTTGATCGGGCTGTCGGGCTTCACGACGAGCCCGTCGGTCTGCGGCGCGGCGGCGTCGGTGATGGGGTCGGTCACCGAGAAGATCTTGATGTCGGGGCTGTTCGCCAGGTAGCCGATGGCGGGCGAGATGGCTCCGGCGAGGACGTTGACCGAGCCGGAGTGCACCGCGTCCACGGTCGCCGTGAAGGAGGCGTACGAACCGCCCCACTCGACCGTCGCGCCGACCGCCTTGAGCCGTTTCTCCAGGATGCCCTCGCGCTTGGCGTAGGCGAGCGGCCCGGAGTTGCCGGGATCCTGGAGCTTCAGGACCGCCCCGCCGCCCGAGGAGGACGAGGCGCCGCCGTCGGCGGACGAGGTGCCGCACGCGGCGGCCAGGCCGAGGACGGAGACGGCGAGCGCGACGGCGGCGACCCGTCCGTACGGGCGGCCGGACCGGCCACGCGGAAACGGCGCGCGGATTTTCCACATGATGACGAGCCCCTAACACGTGAGAGGAAGGCGATACCGGCGGCGACCGGCCGCAGGGCATGGTGAGAGGCCCCCATGGCGGGGGGCGCGGGGGTCGGGCAGAGGGGAGACGTCGTCTACCAGCGCGAGGACCGCGCGAGACGGATCACGTTCACTGACAGAGGCTTTCTGATTCGATTAACGAATCGTAGTTATGTCGTGGCATATTGTTACCAGCACGCCCGGCGCCCAGGCGACGTCGGGCACCCTCCCCGGTCAGGCTGTGCACGCCTGACCGGTCAGCGTCCGGAGGGACGTGCTCGACGGGCCGGCGGCTCCAGTTGCCGGCACCAGGGCACGAAGACGATTGGTGAATACCGGGCAGCTCGTTGTGCCTTGATTCTGTGTGTAACACACAGGATCGCTAAGCCAATCAGAGACGCTGCTGTCCACGTGCTCGATCGCGCGCCGGACGGTCAAGTTCACAATCGGCACAATGCCTATATTTCAGGTAGGTAATAGGGAAAGTCAAGGTATATCTCGCATCGCGAGACATACCAAACCCCGGACGGGCGCACGCGCTCGCGCGTACGCCCGTCCTACCTGCGAAAAACATCCCCCGCCACACCAGCGGGGGCCCACGTCGTCAGCGGGCGAGCAGGGCCTCGACCGTCCCGGCCAGATCGGTCGCGGGACGACCGAGGAGACGCTCCAGGTCGGGCCCGGTCTCGGCGAAGGCCCCCGCGCGGACCGCCGGGCCGAGCGAGCCGAGCCACCCGGCCTCCGCGTCGTCGACCTCGCGGTACTCGACCGGGACGCCCAGCGCCGCCGCCAGCGCCTCGGCGAGCCTGGGGTACGTCCACAGGGGGCCGCGCAGCTCGTAGGTGGCGTTCTCGTGCCCGGTCCCGGTGAGCGCCGCCGACGCGGCCAGGGCCAGGTCGCGCAGCCGCGCCGTGTTGAGCGGACGCCCGCCCGTCGAGGATGTCACCGTCCCCTTCTGCCGGGCCTCCGCCAGCGCCGCCCCGAGGAACGCCTCCGAGTACAGCGCGTTGCGCAGGAAGGTGTGGCTCAGGCCGGAGGCGGCGATCGCCTTCTCGGTGAGGCCGTGGTCGGCCGCGAAGCCCTGGCCGGAGTCCGCGCCGAGGCCGCTGGTGTAGACGATCCGCCGCACCCCGGCCCGGACCGCGCGCTCGATCACCGCCTCGTGCTGCGCGACGCGCACCCCGGGCGTGAGGTCGGGGCCGGACACCAGCAGCAGGACCTCCACACCGGCGAGCGCGCCGTCGAGGGTGTCAGGGCGGTCGTAGTCGCCGTGGCGCACCTCGACGCCGCGCGCGGCCAGAGGCGCGGCCTTCTCGGGGGTGCGGGCCAGCGCCACGACGTCGGCGGGACTCACCCTGCCGAGCAGGTCGTCGACCGCGATTCTGCCGAGGTTTCCGGTGACACCGGTAACAGCGATCTTCGTCACGTAGAGTCCATTTCAAGAGTGTTCGGGGGAAAAGCGTGGTGAGCGTACCGACGTCTCCCTCCGATCCGCCTCGCATTTTCCGCCCGGGGGGCCGACGCCGATGCAGCCGCACCGTGAAGACCAGCCGCACCGCGAAGACCGGCTACCCGCCCGCGACGCGGCCCCGGAACCCGGGGGAACTCCGTCACGCCGCCGGTCGTGGCGCCGCGCGTCTCAGGTGGTCGTCATCCTGGTCTCCCTGCCCGTGCTGGTGCTCGCCGTCAGCGGGATCGCCCTGTACCTGTACGGTCTCGGTACTCCGTCCCCTGGCGCGGTCACGCGCGGCCGGGACGCGGTGTGGCTCGGGCACGCGTGGGTGGACGGGCGCAACGGCGACGCGCAGGTGGCCGCCCTCGCCGCCCGGCTCAGGGGGACCGGGGTGAGCGACCTGTACGTCCACACGGGCCCGTTCCAGGTGGACGGCACCCTGCCCACCTCCCTGTATCCGCGCGCGGGCTGGGCGGCCGACGCGCTGCGCCAGGCCCTGCCAGGGGTGCGGGTGCACGCGTGGCTCGGGCAGCGCCTGGACCCCGGCCTGATGGACCTGTCGTCCGCGCGGACGCGGGACAACATCGTGCGGACGGCCGCGCAGGTCATGACGGCCGGCTTCGACGGCGTCCACTACAACTTCGAGCCGCTGGACAGCGGGGACGTCGGGTTGCTGGACGTCCTGGACCGCACGCGCGCGGTCCTGCCGCGCGGGAGGCTGCTGTCGCTGTCGGTGCACCAGCTCGAACCGCTGCCCGGGCTGAGCACCGCGAGCGAACTCGTGCTCGGACGCGCCGCGCTGTGGACGGCCGGCTACCTGCGCGAGGTCGCGCGCCGCCTCGACCAGGTGGCGATCATGACGTATGACACGGCGCAGCCGACGCAGGCCCTGTTCAGCGGGTACGTGCGCCGCCAGACCGCGCTCGCCCTGGCCGCCGTGCCGCCGAGCACGACACTGCTGATCGGCGTGCCCGCGTATCACGAGCCGACCTGGACGCACCACCCGTCGGCCGAGACCATGAGGGCGTCCATCCGCGGGGTGCGCCTCGGGATCGGCGGCGACCCGCGGCCGTCCTTCGGCGTCGCCGTGTACGTCGACTTCACGGCCACCGCGGCCGACTGGGACGGGTACCGCCGCGACTGGGGCGCCCCCGGCTGACGCCCGTCTTCTCACACGTTCGGGCAAAGCGGCGGCCGGCGTAGAAGGCGAGCGCGGCGCGCACCTCGGCGAGCCGCTTCTCCCTCCTGCCCCGGCCCATGCCCGTCGCCAGCGCCGCGATCTTGTAGCCGCCGAGGTTCAGGCCGTGGTCCGGCCCCTCACCGGCCGAGAACGGACACGGGGGCCGCGAGCCCCCTCCGGCGGTCGTGGTACGGCCTGGTCAGCGCGCGCCGCCGCCACCACATCAGGGGCACCGCCCCGGCGAACCCGGCCGCCAGCGGCGTGGCCCCGCCGAGCGCGGCGGCCGCCTTGAGCGCGGGCTGGACGAAGGTGTCGGGGATGGGCAGCGTGCCCGCCCGGGACAGCGGCCACACGATGACGAACGCGCGGCCGACGACGGTGTCCACCGGGATCGCGCCGTCCCCCTTGTCGCCCATGTGCATGCGGGAGTCGTAGGAGATCTGCCGGTGGTCGCCCATCACCCACAGGCGGCCGGGCTGCACCTTGACCTCGAACGACTTGTCCGACGGCGCGTTGCCCGGGTACAGGTAGGCGTCCTCCTTGAGCGGCACGCCGTTGACGGTGACGCGCCCCTGGTCGTCACAACACTTCACCGTGTCGCCGCCGACGCCGATGACCCGCTTGATGTAGTCCTTCTCGCCGGGGACCACGCCGAAGGCCGTGCCGACCCAGCGGAAGAACGCGGCGACCGGGTTGGACGGCGGCGGCACGTCCACCTCGCCCTTCCAGGAGTCGACGCCGGAGAAGACGATCACGTCGCCGCGCTCGACGTCGCGCGTGTGGTACACGAGCTTGTTGACCAGGACGCGGTCGTTCAGCAGCAGCGTGTTCTCCATCGACCCGGAGGGGATGTAGAAGGCCTGCACGACGAACGTTTTGATGGCGAGCGCCAGCAGCAGGGCGACGACCACGAGAACGGGCAGCTCCCGCCAGAACGAGCCCTTCTTCCGCTTGCCGCTCCTGGCGGGAGTCTTCGTGTCTTCGGCGACCACGTTCACCTCGTCCTCGGCCGGCGGCGCGCGGCGGCACCGTCTTCATCCATCATCACCGATCTTCGCCGCACACGCGAAGGATCCCCGGGGCGGGCATCGCCGGACTCGGGCATCGTGCTCAATCCTCCCCTGCGCCCGCGGGATCATTCTCCCCGCCCTCACGTGATCCCCGCACCCGCGGGCGGCTTGACCTCAACCAAGGTTGACGTTCCACGATGGCAGCCGCACTCGAAAGTACTAAGGAGAACGTATGTTCCTCGTAACGGGGGCCACCGGAAACGTCGGCCGGCACGCGGTTTCCGCACTGCTGAAGGAGGGCGCCGACGTCCGCGCGCTGACCCGCGACCCCGGCTCGGCCCGCCTGCCGGACGGCGCCGAGGTCGTCGGCGGCGACCTGACCGACCCGGGCTCGCTGAAGGCCGCGCTGGACGGCGTGGAGGCGGTGCTGCTGGTCTGGCCCACGGTCTCCGGCGACCACGCCGCGTCCGAGACCGTCGCCGCGATCGCCGCGCGGGTCCGCCGCATCGTGTACCTGTCCGCCCGGGGCGTACCCGAGGACCGGGAGACGCGGCAGGGGTCCATCATGGGCTCGCACGCCCGCATGGAGCACCTGATCGAGGACTCCGGCGCCGAGTGGACGTTCCTGCGCCCGTCCGGGTTCGCGACCAACACCCTTCAGTGGGCCGGGCAGATCCGCGAGACCGGGACCGTCCGCTGGGCCTACGGGCAGGCGCGGCGGTCGCTGATCCACGAGCGCGACATCGCCGCCGTGGGGGTCCGCGCGATGCTGGAGGACGGTCACGCGGGCGCCAGGCACGTCCTGACCGGCCCGCGGTCGCTCACCCAGGTCGAGCAGGTGGCCGCCATCGGCGAGGCGATCGGCCGCCCGGTCCGCTGGGAGGAGGTGCCGCCCGCGTCCCTGCGCGAACCCATGCTGGCCGCTGGCCTGCCGCCCGAGATGGTGGACGCCATCATCGCCGGGCAGGCGGCGCTGGCGGCGTCCCCCGAGCCGGTCACCACCACGGTGGAGGACGTCACGGGCGCCCCGGCGACCACCTTCCACCAGTGGGCGCGGGACCACGCCCGCGACTTCCGCTGACCGCCCCCGCCGCGACGGGCGACGCCCCGGCCTCCGGAGCGGCGACGGGCGGCACGCGGACGGGCGACGCCCCGGCCTCCGGACCGGTGACGGGCGGCACGCGGACGGGCGCCCGGTCCGCCCCCTCCACGACGGACTGGTAGTAGCCGAAGAGCTGGTGGCATAGCGCCGTCCAGCCGCGGCCGAGGACGGAATCGCGGGCGTTCGACCCCATGCGGAGGCGGGCGACGGAGTCTCCGGCGAGGCGGGCGACGGCGCGGCGCATCTCGGCGGGCTCGTCCGGCGGGAAGAGCAGGCCGTTCACCTCCGGTCGCACGAGGTCGAGCGGCCCGCCCGCCGCCGCCGCGACGACGGGCACGCCGGCCGCCAGCGCCTCCTGGACGGCCTGGCAGTACGTCTCGTTCCGGCCCGTGTGCACGAAGACGTCGAACGACGCGAGGATCCGCGAAAGGTCCTCTCCGGTGCGCAGGCCGCAGAACACCGCGTCCGGGAGCAGCTTGCGCAGCCGGGGCTCGGCGGGGCCGTCGCCCACGATCACGAGCCGCGTCCCCGGGATGCCGGCCAGCTCGGCGAGCAGGTGCACGCGCTTGTCGGCGGCCAGCCGCCCGACGTAACCGATGACGACCTCGCCGTCCGGGGCGAACGATCGCCGCAGCTCTGCGGAGCGGTGACGCGGATCGAACTGGTCGAGGTCGACGCCCCGGCCCCACAGCGACACCCGGGGGATGCCGTGGTCGCGCAGCTCGGCCATCGTCGCCGTCGAGGGCGCGAGGGTGAGCGCGGCCCGCCCGTGGATGTGGCGCAGCCAGGCCCAGATCAGCGCGTCGGTGCCGCGCAGGCCGTACTGGCGTGCGAAGCCGGCGAGGTCGGTCTGGAACACCGCCACCGCGGGCACGCCGAGCCGCAGCGCCGCCGTCAGCCCCGCCGCCCCGACCACGGTGGGCGAGGCGAGGTGCACGACGTCGGGCTTGAACTCCTCGATCGCCCGGCCGATGCCGCGGCTCGGCAGGCCCACGCGGAACGACCGGTAGAACGGCAGCAGGCGGAACGCGGGCGTCGAGTGGACCGGGAACCCGGCGTAGGTCTTCGGGCCGGGGTTCGGCGCCACGACCATCGCGTCGTGCCCCTGGTCCGCGAGGTGTCGCAGCAGACGGACAAGTGAGTTCGTCACGCCGTTGACCTGGGGTAGGAAGGACTCGGAGACGATGGCGACTCTCATGGGTCTCACTTCTCTCGCTGCTTCGGCGACGCGGGGAGCGCGGTACGCGGGGGCGGCGCGGCCTGCTTCACGCGCCGGTGGCGGCGGCGGGGCCACTGGACGCGCCGAGGTGCCGCAGGATGACGTCGAGCTCGGCGTGCAGCAGTTCGTCGAGGGTTTCGGTCCTGCCGCGGACCTCGTGCCACGCCTCGCTGACGACGAGGCCGCAGAACTGCGGGAGGAAGTCCCGCGACCGGCGCACCACCCAGCCGGTCCCTTCGATCGCCATCCAGCGCGCGCTCGCCCACGCCGACGGCTCGCGCCCGGTCGGCTCGGCGCTCGGCGGCGTGGGCCGGGCGAGGCCGCGCTCGGCGAGACCGGCCGCGAACAGGCGGGCCATCAGGCGGTGGCCGCGTTCGCTCGGGTGCAGCCGGTCCACCCCCCACATCTGCCGCTCGTACAGCGCCGGGGCCGCGCCCAGGTCGATGTGGACGGTGTCGTACCTGACGGCGAGGTGGTCGAGGACGGCGTTGATCCCGTGGACCCGGCGGGTGAGCGGGCGGCGCACGAAGCCGGGGATGCCGAGCATCAGCCCCGGGTCGGGCAGGCGCGCGGTGAGCACGGTCGCGCCCGCGCCGCGCAACCCGCCGACGACCTCCTCCAGGGCGGTGGCGATGCCGGCCAGGTCGAACCTGCCGCGCAGCGTGTCGTTGACGCCCGCCAGCACCGACGCCAGCGTCGGCCGCAGCGCCAGAGCCTTCGGGAGCTGGTCGGCGGCGAGGTCGACGGCCGTCGCCCCGCTGTCGGCGAGGTTGCTGAACCGCACCTCACCCTCGGGGGCGAGCGACTCCGCCAGCAGGGCCGCCCATCCGCGCCAGCCGCCACCGGGCAGCGGGTCGCCCATGCCGACGGTGACCGAGTCGCCGAGCGCCACGAGTCGTACGGTCATCACCGCGCTCCTATCAGTCCGGGCAGCCCGTGGGCCACGAGGAAACCGCCGACCGACGCCGGCCAGCCGAACCGTTCCGCCTGCGCGCGGGCCGCCCGGCGCCGGCTCCGCTCGTCGCGGGCGAGAAGCTCCTGGATCGCGTCGGCGTACGCGCGGGGGTCGTCGCCGACGGCGGCGCCGGCGTCCCCGATCACCTCCGGCAGGGCGCTCGCGCGGGACACGACGACGGGGGTGCCGCCGGCGAGCGCTTCGAGCGCGGCCAGGCCGAACGTCTCGACCGGGCCCGGCGCGACGGCGACGTCCGCGGTGGCCAGCAGCCGCGCCACCAGATCGCGATCGGAGACGTGGCCGAGGAACCGGACGGGCAGCCCCGCGGCCCGCTCCTCCAGCGCCCGGCGGCGGGGCCCGTCCCCGGCCACGACGAGCCGGGCGGGCACGCCCCGGCGGCGCAGCTCGGCCAGCGCGGCGATGGGCCGGTCGGGATGCTTCTCCGACGACAGGCGGCTGCAGTGGACGAGCAGCGGCTCGTCCGGCCCGGCCAGGGTGGCGCGCAGCGCGGGGTCGCGGCGCTCGGGGGCGAAGCGGGCGAGGTCCACCCCGAGCGGCACCCGCCGCAGGTTCGGCACGCCGAGCCGTGCGAACTCCGCGGCGGCCCACGCGGTCGTGCAGACGACCACGTCGAAGTCGCGCGCGGTCGCGCGGTTGAGCCGGTCGGCGAGCGCGCGGGCGGGCACGCGGCCGGGGACGAACAGGCGCAGCAGGCCGTCGAGGCTCTCGTGCGACACCATGACCGACCGCACGCCGCGCGAGCGCGCCCACCGGCCCGTCCAGCGCAGCGTCGTGCGGTCCGACACCTCCAGGCTGTCGGGGCGCAGCTCGTCGAGCAGGCGGCGCAGGGACCGGCGCGCGGTGATGACGCGGTACCCGCCCGTGCCGGGAACGACGGGTCCGGGAATCGTGATGATCTTCCCGGCGGGGGTCTCGCGCACGTCGTGGCCCGGGCCGGGGATCACCAGGATCGGCTCATGTCCTGCGGCGCGGTAGCCGGAGCCGAGCTCGTTCAGGGCGGTGCGGAGCCCGCCGGAGCGTGGGGCGACGAAATTGGCCAGCCGGACGATCCTCATGTGCCATCCCGGAACACCTCTTCGATGCCTACGGGATGGAATGATGAGCTTGCCGCCCACCAGGAGAGATAACCGGATATGGCGTAATTAAGAACCTTGTCCAAAGTACCCGTGCCGGTCGCTTTTCCCGCCGCACGCCAGGTCTCCCGGGCCAAGGTTCGACCCAGGGGCCGGGACCGGGACCGCGGAACGGGGTTGGGCTAGGAAGCCGGAGCCGGGACCGCGGACCAGGGTTCAGGGACGAGACCGGGGACGAGGATTCGGGGACGGGACCGCGGACCGGGACTCGGGGACAGGACCGGGGACCTGGAATCCGCGCCGGGACCACGTGCCCGTCCGCGCGCCGCGGCGGGGCCGTCCGGCGGATCCGGGGGAGCGCACCGCATCAGAACTTCACCTCCACTATGCTCATCGCGCGGTGATCGCGACCGACCGGCCCGCAACGGGCGCCCGTACGGATCCGGGCACGGGCGGCGGGATCACGCGCACGCGGCCTCTCCCAACGGGTAAGGGCAGCACCCATCGGCACCGGACGAGTGGACAGATGAGCGACTACCGGTACTACGAATTCCTCGCGCTGGACCGCCCGCTGACCCCCGGCGAGCAGTCCGAGGTCCGCGCCCTGTCCGCCGAGGCGGACGTCACCGCGACCGCCTTCACCGGCGAGTACAAGTCCGACGACTTCGGCGGCGACCCTGCCGCGATGATTGAGCGCTACTACGACGCTCACCTGTACGCCGACGGCTCCGGCACCCGCCAGGTGATGCTGCGGCTGCCGACGGAGGCCCTCGACCTCGGCGCCGCCGAGCCCTACCTGCTCGACGAGCAGGTCGAGGCGTGGGTCTCGGGCTCGGGCGACCACCTCGTCATCGAACTGCTGAGCGAGGAGGGCGACGGCGAGGACGATGACGACGACGGCTCGCTGGCGCTCATCGCCGAGGTGCGCGCCGACCTGGCCTCCGGCGACCTGCGTCCCCTCTACATCGCCTGGCTGGCGGCGGTCGGCACGTGGGAGCGCGACGAGAACGCCTTCGACGAGGAATTCGAGGACGAGACCGAACCGCCCGTCCCCGCCGGCCTGGCCTCCCCGACCCCGTCCCAGCAGGCGCTCGCCGCGTTCCTGCGCCTGGACCCCGACCTGCTCGCGACGGCCGCCACCGCCAGCGCCCCCGAACGCACCGCCGACCCCGGGAAACTGGCCGAGTGGATCGCGGCTCTGCCTGCGAGCGAGAAGGACGCGCTGCTGCTACGCGTCACCGGCGGCGAGGCCGGATCCGCCCGCCTGGAACTACTCCGCCGCTTCCACAACACAGCCGAGCCCCCCGCCGACACTCTCACCCGCCGTACGGTGGCCGAACTACTGGACGCGGCAGCGGAGGCCCGGAGCTCGGCCGGGCGCTGACGGAACCACGGCCCGGGCTCCGGACCGTGGGTGACGTCCCGGGAGCCCCGCCGGTGACGGCCCGGAGCCTGGTCATCGGTGACGGCTCGGCACGGTCAGGGTTCGAACGTCGCGTCACGCTGATACAGACGGTCCAGGCTCGTCGGCGGTTCACAGGATGGGAAGGCGAGACGGCGCGCGCGGGGCATACCCGCGCCGACGTCCAGACGAGTACCCATCAGAGAGCTGAACGCCCCGCTGAGCCCGATCATCCGGAGGCTGGAGACCGCCCAGACCCCGGGCTGAGCCGTGTGACCGGCCCGGCCGCGGGTCCGTCGTCCTCCTGCCACGGGTTCGCCCTCCCGTGGCAGGATTCGTCCCCGCGGTTCGTCAGGTCGCGGCGGGCGCGTCGCCGTCCGCTGAGACAAGGGCGCCGCTGAACTGGGCGGAGTACAGGCGGTGGTAGGCGCCGCGGGCCTCCAGCAGTTCCTCGTGCGTGCCGTGCTCGACGATGCGGCCCGCCTCCATCACCAGGATGAGGTCGGCGTCGCGGATCGTCGACAGCCGGTGGGCGATGACGAAGCTCGTGCGGTCGGTGCGCAGGGCGGCCATGGCGTGCTGGACCAGCACCTCCGTGCGCGTGTCGACCGAGCTGGTGGCCTCGTCGAGGATCAGCAGGGACGGGTTGGCGAGGAAGGCGCGGGCGATGGTGAGAAGCTGCTTCTCGCCGGCGCTGACGTTGCCGCCCTCCTCGTCGATCACCGTGTCGTAGCCGTCGGGCAGGGTGCGGACGAACCGGTCGACGTACGTCGCCCGCGCCGCCGCGTGCACCTGCTCGTCGGTGGCGTCCGGGTTGCCGTAGGCGATGTTGTCGCGGATCGTCCCGCCGAACAGCCACGTGTCCTGGAGCACCATGCCGATGTGCGAACGCAGGTCCTCGCGGCGCATCGCCGTGATGTCGACGCCGTCCAGCGTGATGCGCCCGCCGTCCAGTTCGTAGAAGCGCATGATGAGGTTGACCAGGGTGGTCTTCCCCGCGCCGGTCGGGCCGACGATGGCGATCGTGTGCCCGGGGTCCGCCACCAGGGACAGGTCCTCGATGAGGGGCTGCTCCGGGTCGTAGCGGAAGGACACGTGCTCGAACTCGACGCGCCCGCGCCGGGCGGCGGGCAGCGCCGGGTCGGCGGGGTCGGGGGTCTGTTCCTCGGCGTCCAGCAGCTCGAAGACCCGCTCGGCCGACGCCACGCCGGACTGCAGCAGGTTGGTCATCGAGGCGACCTGGGTCAGCGGCTGGGTGAACTGCCGGGAGTACTGGATGAACGCCTGGACGTCGCCGAGGCTCATCGTCCCGGTGGCGACCCGCAGCCCTCCGACGACGGCGATGGCGACGTAGTTGAGGTTGCCGATGAACATCATCATCGGCATGACGATGCCGGAGATGAACTGGGCGCCGAACCCGGCCTTGTACAACTGCTCGTTGCGCTCCCCGAACACCTCTTCGACCTCGGGCCCGCGTCCGAACACCTTGACCAGTTCGTGGCCGGTGAACGCCTCCTCGATGTGGGCGTTGAGGGTGCCGGTGTGCGCCCACTGTGCGACGAAGAGTTTCTGCGAGCGCTTGGCGACGAGCGCGGTGACGATCATCGACAGCGGGATCGTCACCAGGGCGATCAGCGCGAGCAGCGGCGAGATGAAGATCATCATCGCCAGCACGCCGATCACGGTCAGCAGCGAGGTGAGAAGCTGGCTCAGCGTCTGCTGCAGGGTCTGGGACACGTTGTCGATGTCGTTGGTGACGCGGCTGAGCAGCTCGCCGCGCGGCTGGCCGTCGAAGAACTTCAGGGGCAGCCGGTTCATCTTGTCCTCGACGTCCGACCGCAGCCGGTACACCGTCCGCTGCGTGACGTCGTTGAGCAGGTAGCCCTGCAGCCACATGAACAGCGACGCCGCGACGAACAGCACCAGCGCCCAGACCAGCGCCGTGCCGAGCGCGCCGAAGTCGATGCCCTGGCCGGGGACGAGGTCCATCCGGGCGAGCATGTCGGCGAAGTTGCCGTTGCCGGACGCGCGGGCGGCCTCGACCGCCTGCTCGGGGGTCGTCCCAGCGGGCAACTGCCTGCTGACGATGCCGCTGAAGATGAGGTCCGTCGCGCGGCCGAGGATCTTCGGGCCGATGACGGCGAAGACCACGCTGATCACGGCGAGGGCGATGACGGCGATGATCCTCGCACGTTCGGGGCGCAGCCGGCCGATCAGCCGCCGGGCCGAGGGCCCGAAGTTCATCGACTTCTCCGCGGGCATCCCGCCCCCGAAGGGCCCCCGCCCGAACGGGCCACCCCCTGCGGGCGGCCGTGGACGCGCGGGCGCCGCGGTCCGGTCGCTCATTTCGCCCCCTCTTCGCGGCCGGTGTGCATCCGGCTCATACTGCGCTCCCGGCGGTCACCTGGGACTCCACGATCTCGACGTAGGTCGGGCAGGTCTCCAGTAGTTGCTCGTGCGTCCCGATGCCGGCGATCACGCCGTCGTCCAGGACGATGATCTGGTCGGCGTCGGCGATGGTGGACACCCGCTGGCCGACGATGACGACGGCGGCCTCGGCCGTGTGCGGACGCAGGGCCGCGCGCAGCCGGGCGTCGGTGGCCAGGTCCAGGGCCGAGAACGAGTCGTCGAACAGGTAGATCTCGGGCTTGCTGACCAGCGCCCGGGCTATCGAGAGCCGCTGCCGCTGCCCGCCGGACACGTTCGTGCCGCCCTGCGAGATCGGCGCCTCCAGGCCCTCGGGCATCGCCTCGACGAAGTCGCGCGCCTGGGCGACCTCCAGCGCCTCCCACAGTTCCTCGTCGGTGGCGTTCGGGTTGCCGTACCGCAGGTTGCTCGCGACGGTGCCGGTGAACAGGTACGGCTTCTGGGGCACCAGGCCGATGCGCGTCCACAGCATCTGGGGTTCCAGCTCCCGGACGTCGACGCCGTCGACCAGGACGGCCCCGGCCGTGGCGTCGAACAGCCGCGGCACCAGCGAGACGAGCGTGGTCTTGCCCGAGCCGGTGCTGCCGATGACGGCGGTGGTCTGCCCCGCGGCGGCGCGGAACGAGATGCCCGACAGCACCGGCGCCGCCGCGCCCGGGTAGCGGAACTCGACGTCGCGCATCTCCAGCTCGGCGCGCGTGCCCACCTGCCGTACCGGCCGCTCGGCCGGGCGTACGGACGACTCGGTGTCCAGGACCTCGCCGATGCGCTCGGCGCAGACGGCGGCGCGCGGGATCATGATCGAGATGAAGGTGGCCATCATCATCGACATCAGGATCTGCATCAGGTACATGAGGAACGCGGTGAGGGCGCCGATCTGCATCTCCCCGTTGTCCACCCGGGCGGCGCCGAACCACAGGACGGCGACGCTGGAGGCGTTGAAGATCAGCATCACGGTGGGGAAGATCAGCACGGTCAGCCGTCCCACGATCAGCGCCGTCCCGGTCAGGTCGTCGTTCGCCTGGGCGAACCTGCGCGTCTCCTCACGTTCCCGGACGAACGCCCGCACGACGCGGATGCCGGTCAACTGCTCGCGCAGCACCTGGTTGACCGCGTCGATGCGCGTCTGCATCGACCGGAACTGGGGGACCATGCGGGAGACGATCAGCCCGATCGCGATGAGCAGCGCCGGGACGCACACTAGCATCAGCCACGACAGCCCGATGTCCTGCTTCAGCGCCATGATGATGCCGCCGAGCCCCATGATCGGCGCGGCCACCAGCATGGTGCACGTCATGACGACGAGCATCTGGACCTGCTGCACGTCGTTGGTCGTCCGGGTGATCAGGGACGGCGCCCCGAACTGCGAGACCTCCCGGGTGGAGAACCCGAGCACCCGGTGGAACACCGCCGACCGGACGTCGCGCCCGAATCCGGCCGCCACCTTGGCCCCGTAGTAGACGGCTGCCACCGAACAGGCGATCTGCACCAGCGACACAGCGAGCATCCACCCACCGGCGGACAGGATGTAGCCGGTGTCCCCGGCGGCGACGCCATGGTCGATGATGTCGGCGTTCAGGCTCGGCAGGTACAACGACGCGATGGTGCCCACCAGCTGGAACAGCACGACGGCGGCCAGCGCCGCCGAGTAGGGCCTCAGGTGGATGCGCAGCAGGCGGCTCAACATGGGTGCGCCCTCGTGGAGACGGCGCGGTGGGGTGTCGAAATCACGCGGAACACGCTATAGGAGCACGTAGCTCACGCACCTGGGATTTTTCCCCCGGCGGAATGGCAGGACGAACCGCCTCGCGTGCCGATACGTTTGTCACAGGGGGCAGAAGGCTGCGGGCGGCTCGACGGCGGCGCCGTCCAGATGCCGCATCCCGTCTACGGCGACGCGATCGGCCTCCTGTACGAGCCGGAGGTCATCGTGGCGTTCGACTGGGCCACAAGGCAGACCTGGACCGGCTCCGCCGCCGGTTCGACGGCGAGCGCCCGGCGGCCTGACGAGGCCACCGGGCGGACGCCGTCCCGGTACCGCTCCCGGGTGGTCTACGCACTCACGGCCTGGTCGGCCATCCGTACGGCGATCTCCACGGCCAGGCATACGACGAAGGACGCCCCGACGGCCTCCGCGACCACGGGCAGCGCGACGGCCGCCAGCGGCCACAGGGCACGCAGGAGTCGCTGCACGTCGGTGCTCACCAGCAGCCGGGGCAGCGTGATCGTGATGGTCATGGCGGACCTCCTCTGCTTGCGCAAGGGGGAACGCCCCGCGGAAGCACCGCCGCACGCTGCACGCGGTGGAGACCGTGGCGGGCTCTACCTCAGCCGTGCCGACGCGGGCGATGGGTGCGGGGTGTCACGGAACGGGACGGTCGACTATGGCAATCGCCATCCATTTCGCTTCACCTCCTCGTCCTCACACCGCCCGCGGGCACGCCTCGGCGCCCGCGCACGCGCCGTCTCGACGGCGGACCGATGAATGACCAGCACCCCTCATGTAAGAGCTTCGGCACTGCGCGGCGTGATCCCTTGATGGGAAGCCACCTGGGGTCACCCCTTAAGCCGGGGAAACCTGTCCTGACCCTGGGCATCTCTCGATGTCGTGGGGTCAGTGGCCTGTGTCCGCGCGGACGCCTCACCGAACGAGGTGCCACCTATCCAGGACACCCCCTTCCCCCCACCACCGTCAAGCGCGGCGCGGAAGATCTCCCTGGATGTGGCGGACATCCAGGACCAGGAGGATCGCCCGTCACCGCGCCTCCGCACGAGCCCTTTCCTGCCCCGGGTGGGATGCCGGTGGCGAGCGGGGCGGTTCACGCGGTGCGGCGCGCCGGCGGGGTGAGGGTGTCGCGGGTCCAGGAGCCCAGGACCAGCAGCGTCTTGGTGCCGGTGACGTCCCCGGCCCGGCGGAGCCGATCGATGACCTGCTGGAGGTGGCCGAGGTCGCGGACGCGGACCTGGATGAGCGCGTCGGGATCGCCGGCGATCGTGTAGACCGCCTGCACCTCCGGCGCGTCGGCGGCCGTGCGGACGATCTGGCCGACCGGGGTGGTGCCGGGGTAGCGAAGCTCGGTGAAGGCTTCGATGCCCCAGCCGAGCTTGGCGTAGTCGATCTGCACGGAGAAGCCGGTGATCACGCCGATTTCCCGCAGCCGGTCCACGCGCCTCTTGACCGCGGCCACCGACAGCCCGATCTCGGTGGCCATCTCGGAGAAGGTCCGCCGCCCGTCCTCGCGCAGCAGTCGCAGCACCCGGTGATCGATGTCGTCCAGGTCAGGCATGGTGGAGCCCCTCTCTATCGCGCAAAGAACACTATCCATTCCAAGCAATGGCGCAAAGGGTTTGCGTGTTATTGCGCTTTTGTCCGCCGATACTTGCGTGCAGGTCAACCGCGTTGCTGTGCTTGGGGTGCCCTTACCAAGCCAGGAGGTTCGCGTGAGCGTGGGTCCCGCCACAGTGTCGCTTGACGACAAGTACACGGCCACGGCCGGTCGTGTTCTCATCTCTGGTATCCAGGCCCTGGTCCGCCTCACGCTGGAGCAGCGCCGCCTGGACCAGGAGCATGGCCTGAACACGCAGGTCTTCGTCTCGGGCTACCAGGGCTCGCCCCTGGCCGGAGTGGACATGGAGATGGGCCGGGCCGCGAGGTTCCTGGACCCGGCGGGCGTGGTGTTCCAACCCGGGCTGAACGAGGAGCTGGCGGCGACCGCGGTGGCCGGCACCCAGTTGCTCGACCAGGTGCCCGGGCGGCGGCACGAAGGGGTGACGGGCTTCTGGTACGGCAAGAACCCGGGCCTGGACCGAGCCGCCGACGCGATCCGGCACGGCAACCTGGCGGGCACCTCAGCACTCGGCGGCGCGGTGGCCTGGATCGGTGACGACCCGGGCAGCAAGTCCTCGACCGTGCCCAGCTCGTGCGAACCGATGTGCCAGAGCCTGTCGATGCCCCTGCTCGCTCCCGGCTCCGTGGCGGAGATCATCGAGTTCGGGCTGCACGCCGTGGCCCTGTCGAGGGCCACCGGTCTGTGGACCGGCCTGAAGATCATCGCTGACGTCGCCGACGCGTCGGCCACCGTCGACCTCGACCGGCTTCGCGACGGTGTCCCCGCCCCCGTGCCCGCCGACCGGGGCCCGTCATCCGTCCTGGTCGGCCCGGCCTCGCTGGACGCCGAACACGACATGCTGACGCGCAGGCTCGACCTCGCCCGTGCCTACGCCCGCGCGAACGGCCTGAACAAGGTGACGTTCGCCGCGCGGCGTGCCCGGCTCGGCATCCTCGCCTCCGGCACCGCCTACGCGGTGGTTCAGCGCGCCCTGGAAGACCTCGGCCTGGACGAGGCGGCGATGGACGACCTCGGGCTGCGGCTCATCAAGCTCGCGATGCCGTTCCCCCTCGACCACGGCGACCTGGCCGCCATGACCGCCGACCTTGAGCGCGTGCTCGTGGTGGAGGACAAGGTGCCGTTCCTGGAGGGCCAGCTGAAGCAGGCGCTGTACGGCGGGGAGCGCACGCCGGTCGTGGTGGGCCGGGAGCTGCTGACCACCCGCGGCACCCTCGGCGCCGACGACATCGCCAAGGCGCTGGCCGCGTGCGTCGGGGCGGACAGGCTGCCCAGGGCGGCCGTCCGCCTGTCCCGCCCGAAGCGCTCACGCGGCCTCCTGCCGATCGTCGCCGCGCGCACCCCCTACTTCTGCTCCGGCTGCCCGCACAACGCCTCCACTCGCACCGCCGACGACACGCTGGTCGGTGTCGGCATCGGCTGCCACATCATGATCGCTCTCGACGGACACGGGCGCGGCACCCAGATCGGCATCACCCAGATGGGCGGCGAGGGCGCGCAGTGGATCGGCCTGGCGCCGTTCACCGATGACCGGCACTTCGTGCAGAACCTCGGCGACGGCACCTTCCATCATTCGGGCTCCCTGGCCATCCGCGCCGCCGTCGCCGCCGGTGTGCCGATCACGTACAAGCTGCTCTACAACGACGCCGTGGCCATGACCGGAGGCCAGCGCGCCGAGGGCCGCCTCGACGTGCCCGCGCTGACCCGGGCGCTGGCCGCCGAGGGGGTCCGCCGCATCATCGTCACGACGGCGGAACCGCAGACCTACCGGGGCGTCCGGCTGGCGCCGATCGCCGGCGTGCGGCACCGCGACGACCTCCCCGCCGTGGAGAAGGAACTCGCCGGGCTCGACGGGGTGACCGTGCTCATCCATGACGACCGCTGCGCGGCCGAGGAGCGCCGGCTGCGCAAGCGTGGCAAGCTGCCCACCCCGACGGCCAAGGTCGTCGTCAACAAGCGGGTCTGCGAAGGCTGCGGCGACTGCGGAGACGTCTCGTCCTGCCTGTCGGTGCAGCCGGTGGAGACCGAATTCGGCCGCAAGACCCACATCCACCAGTCATCGTGCAACTCCGATCTGAGCTGCCTCAAGGGAGACTGCCCGTCGTTCCTGCTCGTGGAGCCGGGCACCCGCCGCGCCCGGCAGGTGCCGCCGCTGCCGGTGGAACTCACCGAACCGGCACCGAGGTTCCCCGGCAGGCCGGTGCTGCTGCGGATACCCGGCATCGGCGGCACCGGCGTCGTCACGGTCTCGCAGATCCTGCAGATGGCCGCGCACCTCGAAGGCCTGCACGCGGCCGGGCTGGAGCAGACGGGGCTCGCGCAGAAGGGGGGTCCCGTCGTCAGCGACGTGCGCATCTCGCCGCGGCCCGTCGCCGGCGCGGTGCGGGCCTCCCACGGCGCAGCCGACGTGCTGATCGGGTTCGACCTGCTCGGCGCCGCCGCCGACGGCAACCTCGCCGTCGCGTCTCCCGAGCACACGATCGCCGTCGTCAGCACCGCCGTGGTCCCCACCGCCGCCATGGTCACCGGCCGCGCCGCGATGCCCGGCTCGCCCGCCGACGCGATCGTCCGCATCGAGTCGGCCACCCGGTCCGCCGACAACCTCTACCTCGACGCCCACGGCCTGGCCGAGGCGCTGTTCGCCGACCACATGCCCGCCAACATGCTCCTGCTCGGCGCCGCGTACCAGCACGGTTGCCTGCCCGTTTCAGCCGAGGCCATCGAGCGTGCCATCCGGCTCAACAAGGCCGCCGCCGACCAGAACCTGGCGGCCTTCCGCTGGGGCCGCGCCGCCGTCGTGGACCGCGAGGCGGTGCTCCGGGCCGCCGACCCTTCGGCGGCGGTCTCCGCCTCCACCGGCGAGGCCCTGTCGGACGTGCTGGCCGTGCGGATCGCCGACCTGACCGGCTACCAGAACTCGGCCTACGCCGACTCGTACGCCGAAGACGTGCGCCGCGTCGCCGCGCTCGCCGCCGAACGCGCAGGGGAGGAAGCCGGCACGCGCATCGGCCTGGCCTATGCCCGCGGCCTGCACAAGCTCATGGCCTACAAGGACGAGTACGAGGTCGCCCGGCTGCACCTCGACCCGGCCGAGCGAGCCTGGCGCGACCACGAGTTCGGTCCGGACGCCGTCGTGTCGGTGCTGCTGCACCCGCCGCTGCTGCGCGCCATGGGCATGAAACGCAAGATCAGGCTGCGCCGTAGCGCCGGGGCGTTGTTCCGCGTGCTGCGCGCGGCCCGCGTGCTGCGCGGCACCGCTCTCGACGTCTTCGGCTACGCACGGGTACGCCGGGTCGAACGCGAACTCGTCGGTGAGTACCGGGAGATGGTGCGCGAGGGACTGGACCGGCTCACGCCGGGCACCGCCGACGACGTCGCCACCCTCGCGGCCCTGCCGGAGGTGATCCGCGGCTACGAGGACATCAAGCTCGCCCGCGTCACCGAGTTCCGCGACCGCGCCGCCACCGCTCTGGCCCAGTTGAGCGCCGAGCGCCCGGCGGTGACCCGTACGAACCGCCCCCAGGAGTAGACCGTGACCGTCGATGCGTCCTGCACGCGGCGGTTCGTCCCGGCGTCCGGGGTATCACCCCGGACGGTGCCGGAGATCCGCCCTACTCATGCGGGCAGGCGGGGCACGCCCGACAACTCGGCCTCGGTGCTGTTCTCCGGCCACACCGTCGGCTCGGGGTATCCGGCGGCGATGCCCCGCAGTCCGGCCCGTACCAGCGTGCCGATCACCAGCCATGCGATGCCGGCCACCGGCAGCACCACCTCCCAGCGAGGGATGGCGGAGCGGCCGGAGAAGGTGAAGGCGATGACGCCGACGCCTGCCACGGCGTACGCGACGAGGACGCGCAGCACGCCGAGGGTGGCGAACCAGTAGTGGGCGTCGAGGGCACCGACCCCGGCCGCCCAGACGACGACGTCGAGGACGAGCGTGACGAGGGCGACGGCGACCAGGGCGGCGCGGGGAGACCGGTGCGAGGGTCGACGCGGGAGAGAGCCTTCGGCCCGAAAACGTCACGGGAGAGAGCGAAGAGCATGCGGGCGGCGGCCGCAGAGGAGGACAGCGGGCTCGCGAACGCCGACGCCACCGCGGTGAAGGCCACCACGAGGGCGAACCACGACGGTCGGCGCGCTGACGCCGGCACGTTGCGCGAGCTCGTGGGTGGATCCCAGACCCGCCGACGGATAGTGCGCCAGCAGAGCCCGCGCGACCTTGCGCTCCCCGGCCGACAGCTGTCCCATGCGGCCGCGGATCCGCTCGGCGACGCTGGAACTCGTGGCCGCGCCACCTGCAACACTCATGTGCCTGCTCTCCTCACATCACGCCCGGTGCAAGGTAAAGCTTCACCGACCGGCACGCCGCTTGACGATCCGCCTCCCTCAACGTAGTCGCGCGAGACATCGTTCACACGGGGCCGGGCGCCCCACCCCGCTCATCCACCCCGAAGCCGCCGCCGAACCGCGCCGCCTCCCTTGGGACGGTCTGGCCAGGGATTTCGGCTTCGACGCGCCCCTCCAAGAGACAGAACAGTGCTACGCAAAAGCCCGTGAATCAGCAGAGATCGAGCGCGACGTGGCGGCTGCTGCCGGTACGGTCAGGGTCATCCGTGCGAAGGAGATCACCATCATGCGCGAGGCCGGGCACAGCGACGTGACGTTCGGGAGCAGGGTACGCGGCTGCCTTCTCGGCGGGGCGATCGGTGACGCGCTCGGGGCGCCCATCGAGTTCGACTCCATCGCCGCCATCCGTCACCGGCACGGGGATGCGGGGCTGAGCGACCTCGTTCCCGATCGGCGCGGCGAGATCGGCCTGATCACCGACGACACCCAGATGACGCTGTTCACCGTCGAGGGCCTGATCCGTGCGGGCGTCCGTGCACGGGAACGAGGCTTCTGCGCCGAGGTGGACGTCGTGCGTAACGCGTACCTTCGCTGGCTCGACACCCAGCAGCACAAGTCCCCGCCGCCCGAGGACGGGCTCGTCCGCAGCGGCCGGCTGCGCGGGCAGACCTGGCTCTACGACCGCCGTGCGCCGGGCAACGCCTGCCTGTCCGGCCTGCGCCACGAACCCGGCCCTCCGGCCGTGGCGGGCGCGGCCGGCACGGTCAACCCCGATTCCAAGGGGTGCGGCACGGTCATGCGCTCGGCCCCGTTCGGCCTGGCGTGCCGCGAACCACGCGACGCCTTCCGCCTGGCGGCGGCCTGCGCCCAGATCACCCACGGCCATCCGACCGGCTACCTCGCCGCGGGGGCCTTCGCGGCGCTCGTGTTCTTCCTCGCTCAGGGCCACACGCTGGCGGACGCCGTCCAAGAGGCCCTCGACCTGCTCTCCGGGCACCCCGGACACGAAGAGACCACCGCCGCGATCCAGGCCGCGGTCGCCCTGGCCTCGGAGAATGACCCGACGCCCGAGGCGGTGGAAACGCTCGGCGGCGCCTGGGTCGCCGAAGAGGCGCTCGCGATCGCCGTCTACTGCGCCCTGGTCCACGTACACGATGTCGAGCGCGCGCTGCTGCTGGCCGTCAACCACTCCGGCGACAGCGACTCGACCGGTGCCATCTGCGGCAACATCCTCGGAGCCAGCCACGGCGAGACGGCCCTGCCCCGGCACTGGCTCTCGCGACTGGAAGGCCGCGACACCATCACCGAACTCGCCGACGATTTCACCACCTGGTTCTCCGGCGGAGATCTCCCCCGGGGCAGGTACCCCGGCTCCTGAGCAGTGGGTAGCTTGCTGCCATGAGCGAGCTCGACGAACTGGCCGAACGGCTGCGGCGCTTCGCCCAGGCCCGGGACTGGGAGCAGTTCCACACACCGAAGAACCTGGCGATGGCGCTGGCAGGGGAGGTCGGGGAACTGCTCGCCGAGTTCCAGTGGCTGACGCCCGCGGAATCCTCCGCGGTCATGGACGATCCTGAGGCGTCCGCGCGCGTCCGCTCAGAAGTCGGCGACGTGATGATCTTCCTGCTCCGCCTGTCCGACACCCTCCAGATCGACCTCGTCCAAGCAGCACACACGAAACTGGACGAGAGCGAGAAGCGCTACACGGTCGAACACTACCGAGGCTCCGCGCGAAAGGCCCCACCGCTCACCTGAGAAGCGCACGGGCCGGGAGCCCTCGTCGTACGGCGACCTACCCGAACACGTATCACGAGGTGAGCGCCCCCGCCGGCCTCATCCGGGAAGGAGACGCGCACCTGGCGGGCTGGGCTACGGCTGTTCGAGGCAAGCCTCAAGAGAACCGGCGGACACCAGGCCCGGCCGCCCGCTAGGATGGCGGCCCGCCTTCTCCGTCACTCCATGAGACTCAGCCATGTCACTCAGCGTTTATGGGTCGTTGCTCGGCCAGCTCAATCGTCCCGTGGAGCCATGGCGGGCGTCGCTCGTGCGGGATGCCGCGGATGTGTGGAGCAGGCCCGGCTTCGACACGTTCCTGTCCCTGCCCAGGCTGGGTTTCGAGCCCTTCGACTACCAGGTCTCCGCCGCGAAGACGGTGCTGCGCCGCATGCGAGGGCGGGCCATCCTGGCCGACGAGGTCGGCCTGGGCAAGACCATCGAGGCCGGGCTTGTGCTGTCGGAGTTGCGCGCCCGGGGCCTCGCCGCTCGTTCACTCGTCGTCACCCCTACGGGGCTGGTCGGCCAGTGGTGCGAGGAGCTCGGCCGTAAGTTCGGACTGCCCACCACCGTGGCCACCGGCAAGGGCTGGGACGAGGACGGAGCCGTCGTGGTCGCCTCACTGGCCACCGGCCGACGCGATCCGCTGCGTTCCAGGCTCACCGCCGAACCATGGGACTTGGTGATCATCGACGAGGCGCACCGCGTACGCGGCGTACGCAGCGCCTCGGGAAAGCTGGCCAGGGAGTTGCGCGGCCGCTACTACCTGCTGCTCACCGCCACCCCCGTCGAGAACAAGCTGCAGGACCTCTATGAGCTGGTCAGCATCGTCTCACCCGGCCTGCTCGGCACTGCGGCTCAGTTCAAGTCCAGGCACGGCAGCGGCCCGCACAGTCCGCGTGACCCCGCCGAGCTTCGAGCCCGGACCCGTGAGGTCATGGTGCGGCACCGCCGCAGCGAGGTCTCGGTGCTGCTGCCACAGCGGTTGGCCGAGACCGTCCTGGTCGCGCCGGCCGAGGAGGAGGCGGCGTTCTACTCCGCTCTGCTGCGGCGGATCCGTGCCGAGGCCGGCGACGCTCCGCACAGCCACCGGTTCACGCTACGCGCGCTCGCCAAGCTGGCCGGTTCCAGTCCTGCGGCGGCCGCGCCCACGTTGGCCAAGATCGGCTGGGATGAGCTCGCGTCGGCGGCGCGAGCCGTACAGCGACATGAGAAGACGGCCGAGCTGGTGCACCGCCTGAAGCCGTTCGTCGAACGGGAGGAGAAGGTCCTCGTCTTCACCGCCTACCGCCAGACCCTGGACAGCCTCGCCCAGGCCCTGGAGAAGGAAGGAATCCCCGCCGCCGTGTACCACGGCAGTCTGTCCCGGCACGACAAGGACAAGGCGGTCGCCTCATTCCAGGACGAGGTGCCGGTGCTGCTGTCGACCGAGTCGGCGGGCGAGGGGCGCAACCTGCAGTTCTGCCACGTGATGGTCAACATGGACCTGCCGTGGAACCCGATGCAGATCGAACAGCGGCTGGGCCGGTTGCACCGGGTCGGCCAGACCCACGACGTGCTCCTCACCAACCTGGTCGCTCGCGGCACGATCGAACAGCGCATCCTGCATGTCCTGGAAAAGAAGATCAACCTGTTCGAGCTGGTGGTCGGGGAGCTCGACATGATCCTCGGCCGGGTCGACGACGACTTCGACTTCGAGGAGTCCGTCTTCGACGCCTTCGTCTCGGCCGGAGACGACGACGACTTCGGAGACCGGCTGGAGTCACTGGGTGACGATCTGGCCCGGGCCCGCACCGATTATCTTGCCGGCCGGGGCGCGATCGACGCCCTGGTCGGTGACGACTGAGGAGACAATGGATCCGGCACTGCGTTTCTGGTTGCGCTACGTCGAGGCCGAAGGCGGGCTGGCCGAGCCCGTGACGGACGGCAACCTGGTGTTGCTGCCACCCGCCCTGGCGCAGGAGTTCGACCTGCCCGCCGAACTCACCGTGACCTCCGACCCCGAAGCGGCTCGCGAGGACGGCCTGACCTTCATGGCCACCGGCCACCCCGCGCTCAGCCGGGCCGCCGACCTGGTGCTGACGCGAGGGGACGCCGGGATCGTGGCACTCGCTCCACCGGCGTCCGTACCACCCAGCGCCGACGTACTGCTGGCCAAGGCCCGCGACCAGTTCCCCGTCGACCACGGCAGGATCGACCCCGCCGGCTCCACCGTGGCGACGGTCCGCCCGATGCTCCGGGCGGGCGTTCTGATCACCTACGCGCTGTCGTCGGAGGACCACTTCCAGGAACGAGCGGAGTGCTGGCTGGACATCCGGTCCCGGCTGCCGCTGCCGGGCGAGTGGATGCCCAAGCTCCTGCGGCTCCCGCCCGCCCAGCCACGGGCGGACCTGCCGAGCGGGGTCGAGGAGGCGCTCACCGAGACGCACCGCATGATCGAGGCGGCCGCGCTCATCAGGCGTGACGCGCTCGCCGGACAGTTCCGAACGGCGTACGAGCAGGAGCGGCAGCGAGCCCGCGACTACTACGACGACCAGATCACCTCCATCGAGAACCGGCTCCGCGGCGCCGACGCGGAGCGGGCCGCGCTCCTGGCCGCGCGACTCACGGCCACACGGGAAGAACGTACTCGGCGGCTCGACGAGATCGCCGAGAAGTACCAGGCCCATCACGAGATCCGACCGTTCCAGCTGCATGTCGTGCAGGTGCCGGCGATCCGGCTCCCGGTTCACGTGCTGCGCGGTTCACGGCGCTACCCGCTGGTACTCGACTACCTGACCCCGGTCGGTATGTTCGCCGCGCTGCGCTGCCCGAGTTGCGGGACGCCGGAGCCGCTGGTCGCCGGGAAGACCAAGCTGGGCTGCGAGTCCTGTCTGGCCAAGCCCTCCGACCCCGTGACGCCGCCTCCGCGGATCGAACCCGTCGCGGCGAAGCCCGCCGTATCCATCTCCGCCCAGGCGGCCACGACCACGCCTGCCATCAGAGCCGCCGGGAAGCAGCAGGTCCTCCCGCCCAAGGCGAAATCACAGGCCACGCCGAAAGCAGGCGAGAAACTCGCTCGCGAGTTCTGGACCTCGGTCGTCCGGGGCAACCCGGCCCTCGGCGGCCTTCTCATGCCCGACTCTCCGGCCGCGACCCTGTTCCGGTTGTATGGCGTGAACGGCCCCGAAACGCTCTTCGGGATGGGGGCACGCCCGACGGGCCACACGGCGAAAGCCTGCCGGCCGCACCCCGAGCAACCGGAGGCGGTGAGCGGCCAGGTCCGGGAAGGCGACTACCTCTACGGGTACCAGATCACCTGGCGGCTCGACGGGTCGACCGCCCTGGCCGAGGAACTGCTGCCGAACGTCAACGAACCGGGCCACAGACTGCACCCGCATTGGATGCTCATGCAAGGTCTTGGCCGGGCTACGCGGAACCTGCCGGCCCCCCGCGGCCTGGACCAGGTGGAACGGCTCATCTGGAAACACTCAATGCCCTACCACGGCCTGCCGTTGGTCCTGCGGATGCTCACCGCCTGGCAGCGCATCTCCGACCAGGACGCGGTGTTCCACACGCATCAGCCGAAGGCGGTCGCGGCCGCGATCGACCGCATGGTGATCTACCGGGCTGGAGATCGCGGCCACTACAACGAGGTCGCCGAACTGTACCGCGTCGCCGAGGACGCCGTCCGAGCCGCCGACAAGACCCTGGCCCGCCGACTCCAACTGTCCTCGACCCGACTCTGGTGAAGATTGCAGCCGACCGGTCGTGAGGAAGGCCCAGGAGCTAGATGTGCCAGTAGGCCCATTGGGCCTACCTGGATTCGAACCAGGTGAGGGGGTTCTCTCCTGGTCGACGACCCCGAGGGGTGGCTCTCGGGCATCGTCGGCATCCGCGCCGAACTCGCCGCGGGCGACCTACGGCCGCTGTATCTTGCCTGGCTCGCCGCGGTCGGCACCTGGGAGCGGGACGAAGAAGCGTTCGACGACGACATGGAAGACGAGCTGGAGCCACCCCTCCCCGCGGGTCTGGGCTCGCTCACCGCGGCTCAGCAGGCCCTCGCCGACTTCCTGCGCCTCGACGCCGACCTGCTCGCGACCGCCGCGACGGCCAGCCCCAAGGCACCCAGCGGCCGAGACGATCCAAGGAAGCCGACCCGGTGGATCGCGGACCTGCCGGAGAAGGACAAGAACGCACTGCTCCTCCGCGCCGCCCGAGGTGACGCCGGGCAGGTGCACATGGAGCTGCTCCGCCGCTTCAAGGGCGAGACGGACACCGGCGCCAAGAGCGACACCACCCCACGCAGCGTGGCCGAACTCCTGGACGCCACCGCCGCCACCCGCGAGAACCGCGAGCGTCGCACGGCGGCCAGGTAGCCGGCGAGCAGCCCGCTGCGCAGCCGGTGAAACTCCGAAAGGCTCGCCGCAAGAGATCATGCCCGCCGGGGCTCGAGCAACCTGCAAAACCTCACTGATCGTGACGGTACATTTACCCTGTGCTGACCAATGTCTACGTCGACGGGTTCAATCTTTTCTATGGGCGCCTCAAGGGCAGCCCATGCAAGTGGCTGAACCTCGACGCCCTCGCCCGTCGACTCCTCCCCGATCACGAGATCCACCGCATCCGCTACTTCACGGCCAAGGTCGTGTCCTGGCCTGACGACCCGGACAAACACAACCGACAGGACCTCTACCTGCGAGCTCTGGCCACCATCCCCCACCTCAATGTCCATCTGGGCAGGTTCCAAGTCAGCCGCACGCGGATGCGCCTGGCCGAACCGCCCCTCACGGGCCCGGCCACTGTCGAAGTGATCAAGGTCGAGGAGAAGGGGACGGACGTCAATCTCGGCGCGTACCTGATGGCGGACGCTCTCACCCATGACTGTGAGTTCGCCGTCGTGATCAGCAATGACGCGGATCTCGCCGAACCCATCCGCATGGCCTGCCACGACTATCGGGTGCCGGTCGGGCTCTTCACCCCCGGCCGGCTCTCCTCCGCCAGTTGGCATCTGCGGCAGATCCCGCCGGCATTCTTCCGACAGATCAAGCAACAGGCCCTCGTGGTCTGCCAATTTCCCGAAAAGCTCTACGACCACGAGGGCGTCTTCCGACGCCCCGCACTCTGGGACCCTGAACTCTGGGAGAGATAAGTGAGGCCCCGTCCAATGGGCGGGGCCTTCAACCACCGACACGAGTTCGGTGGCGCTGTTGAAGCCAGTAAACAGGCCCGTCTCCGTGTCTGTCAACTCACTCTGAGCAACGCGAAAAGGTCCGTCACGACACAGCCAGACGAAGAGGCCACAAGCCTAGACATCCGCGGCGGCCATAGCCCACGGTCTGGGCCCGGGTTGGGCCCGGGTCAGCGGGATCGACCCGGTCTGCGGGTTGATGTACGGATCGCACTTGGTGGGGTCATCCTTGCTGGGGCGGCAGTTCTTGCCCGGCTGCACCTGTCCCCACCAGCGCAGCTTGACGGAGTCCTCGGCGCGCCCGGCCGCAGCGGCACTCAGCGTCAGGGACCCCTGCTCAGCGCGACGTACCTCTTCAGCGGCGGCAGGCCCACGCCGGCGACCGAGACGGATGCCACAAAAGCATTGATGTTCCGATTTTCCGCTAACGAAAGGAGTGCCGAGATGGAAGACGATGACGTTTCAGAGATCATGGCCCGATTCGAGGGGGCCGCGATCGACGCCGTGCAGCGGATCAGTCCGGTGTGGCTACGACAGCTCGCCGACCTGGTCGAACGAGGCGCATCGTGGTCGGAAATCCTGCGTTGCTCACCGACAGCCGACTACCAAGAATCGGCACAGCGCATCTGGAATGCTCTCTGGGAACTCGACGACTTCAGCGCACAAGCCGCCGCAGCGTACCTCCGTGGCGTGGCGGCAGGGTACGAATGCAACGGGAACCGAATCACGGCACCACCTGCCCAAAGCACCTCGTAGATCCATGCGGTGCCGCAAGAGACGGCTCCGACACGACAGGGCCGATCTTCTCCGGCAATCGAGTGACAGGGTAGATCAACGAGATGCATAATTCCCTGTATGAAGGCATACGTCGGGGTGACCGTCGTCTCGTTGGCCTTCACACCGACCCCTTCGCAACGCCACTACCGAACAAGGCCAACGATCTTTACATGAACGACTCCCCGACGTAAACGAATAGCACAGAAAACCTATCCGGATCACCCACCCCGGCACTCCACGCCATCAACTCCCCGGGATCGGGAGGCGACGCGAAATCTCGTCGTCCGGGAGGGCGAGTGCCCGCGACAGGACCTCCTCCTCAAGCGGCAAGCGCGAGTCGGGCGCGGCCCACGCCCTGCCGTACCGGTTGGCGAAGACGCCGGCCGGTGGTGGATCCGCAATCCGACACCCGCTGACTTTCAGCCGGAGCGGGCGGCGGCCTGCGCCGCCCGGATTCCCTCCGTCAGTGACCGGCAGGCGCGGGGCAGGTCGCGCAGCCGGTCGTGCAGGATCCGCAGCCCGGTCACGACGGCCTCGGCCGGCACCCCGCGCGCCCGCAACACGGCACAGGTCCAGGCGATGAACTCACCGAACATCGCCGCGTCGTCCACGTAGAGCGCGGCGCAGAGGAAGTCGGCGATGTGGCCCAGGTCCTCGGCGGTGCGCTCCATCTGCCGGGCATCGTAGGACGCCATCGGCGGGTAGGTGCGGGTGAGGGCGTCCAGCACGCCGGCCAGCAAATCGGGGCGGCGCTGGAGCAGCTGGGTGTACTCCTCGCCGGTCACGTGGGCCGGGGCGTCCGGAGAGGCGGGGAACGACGGCAGGGGGCCGGCCTCGAGGTTGTCGGCGGCCGCGTCCGCGGTGGGCGCCCACACGTCGGCGCCCAGCAGCCGGGCGTAACGCCCGTCGAGCCCGAAGCCGGTCCCGCCGGCCAGTACGGGCATCCCGGCGGACCGGCAGGCGGTGAGGACGGAGTGCGCGCGGGGCAGGCGTGTAGGCAGCGTGCAGCTCAGGGCGACCAGGTCGGGACCGGTCTGGTGCAGGTAGGTCATCAGATGCGGCCCGGGCACGCTGGCGCCGAGGAAGTCAACCTGCCACCCGCGCAGGCGCAGTACCTCGGCCAGGAGCCGGGCGGGCAGCGCGTGGTACTCCCCGTAGGCGCAGGCCACCGTGACCCGGCCACGGGTGGGCCGGGGACACGCTCGCACAGCGACGGCGGCTACAGCCGCCTCGCTGACGGCAGTGGCGGCGTGCTCCCGGGCGACAGACCACTGATTGGCCGCCCATAGCTCGCCGACCCGGCGCTGGGCAGGGACGACCAGCCGCAGCAGCAGGTCCTCGGCGGGGACGCCGTCGTCCAAAAGGCCGAGGACCAAGTCCACGGCGCCCTGATCGTCGGCCTCGCCGATCCGTTCCAGGTACAGGTCCAGGGCGACGCTGATCAGGCCGCTCATCAGATCGGATCTTCCCTGCCGGAAGGCGGACCGGACCGGATGGCCAGGAGCGCCTGGTCGTCGTGGTCGCCGCCGGCCAGCCAGTCGGTGCTGAGCTGCTCCAGCCGCTCCACCAGCGCCGAGGCCGGCATCCCCGCACAGCTGGCGAGGGCGCTCTTCAGCCGGTCCTCGCCGTACATCTCCCGGCCGATGGGGCCGCCGAAGGCCTCGGTGATGCCGTCGCTGTAGAGCAGGCACACCTCGCCAGGGGCGAGATCGACGGTGACCGGGCGCACACCGGTCTCCTCCAGCACACCGAGCAGGCAGCCGGTGGAGGCGACCTCGTCCACAGTGCCATCCTGGCGCAGGATCAGCGGCGGCGGATGTCCGGCCACCGCCAGGTCGATGCACAAGTGCCCCCGAGCGGCACGGTGCAGCGCACCCAAGACCAGCGTGACTTGGGAGTAGGGCACGGGAGAGTCCAGCAGGGACCGGTTGAGCAGGTCGACCAGTCGTTCCGGGCGGCTCTCCAGCAGCAACAGCGCGCGCAGGCAATGGCGCACCCGGCCGGCGAACACGGCGGCCTGCGCGCCCTTGCCACACACATCACCGAGGATCAGCATTGCCGCGCGCTCCGGCCCGCCTCCCGGCTCGGGCAGGTAGGCATCATAGAAGTCGCCCCCGATCTGGCCGGCCTGCTGGGACGCGCGCAGCGATCCAGCCAGCTCCATCCCTTCCAGCTCCGGCAGGGGCCGCGGCAGCAGGTCGGCGGTAAGGATCGCATTGATCGAGCTCTGCTTCTCGTACAGCACGGCTGCGGAGATGGCGGCGCCTGCACGTACGGCCAGGGCGCAGGCCATCATCTCCGCGTCCGCGTCGAACGCGGGGCCGTCGGCACGGCGGGCGAGCACCAGGGCCCCCGTGCATATCGCGTTCCCCGGCAGCGCCGCCACCAGCAGGCGGCGGGGCGGGCCGAATTCGCCGGGCA
Organism: Sphaerisporangium sp. NPDC051017; assembly: GCF_040683095.1. Taxonomy (NCBI): domain Bacteria; kingdom Bacillati; phylum Actinomycetota; class Actinomycetes; order Streptosporangiales; family Streptosporangiaceae; genus Sphaerisporangium; species Sphaerisporangium sp. NPDC051017. The sequence continues at coordinate 15,961 of NZ_JBFBCI010000062.1, read as the reverse complement.
GCAGCCACTCAGGCGCGTCACCCGGGTCCAGCCACCGGATGGACCCCGGCAGGCCTGCCAACGCCTCCCTGAGACCGGGCACCACGGCGGCGGCCGTGGCCGGGACCTCGCCCTCCTCCGGCGCGGCCCGCTCGGCGACGGCACGTAGCCACCTCACCCTGCGGCGGTCGTCCGGCGACAGCACCACGGTGGCGGCATCGGCGAGGAACGACGTGGCGAGTTCCGCCGTGGCATGAGCGCACCGGCGGGTGTTCAGTGAGGCCGACAGCCGGGAGCCGATCTCCAGAAGGAATTGGGTACGGCAACTCTCGGCCTGTGCTTCTACCATCACCAGGCCTTCCGTGTGGCCTCCACCTACGCTACCCGCCGCCCTTTGCCGGCCATTACGGAAATAGAAGTAGTTTGCCGAGACTTGCCCAACCAACGGTGGTCGCTCTTCCGCGCCGCAAGGTAGCCGTCGACGAGCCGGCCCTCTCCATGGTCGCCTGACGCCCCTCTCGCGGTTGGACCCTCTCGGTGGCTGGAGCACCAGAGCGCTGAACCGGTGGCGCCGAGTGGTGATCTGAAGTAGTTCAGATAGCATGAAGTCATGGCGACGAAGAGCTTCCCGTACAGCGCCTTCTTGCGTGGGCCTTCTCAGGTGCTGCCCTCCCTGGACGATGCCGACGTCGTGCTGGAGCGAAGAGACGACGAGAATCTCGTCCTCATGCGCGCCGAGCGTTTCGAAGCCGGTGCGGCCTCGCTGCGCATCGCGGCCCGCGCCCTCGCGATCGTCGCCCGGCGTAACAGCGATCTGGCCGAGGAGGTCCTGGCCGAGGAACTGCCGTGGACGACCTGGCTGCCCGAGAGCGAGCGGCACGCATGTGTGCGTGAGCTCCTTGGGCATCTGCTGGCCGGAGCCGATACGGGCGAGCTGGTGCCCTTCAGCAGGGCGCTCATTTCCTGGCGTTCCACCGCTGTGGCGTGGAGCGACCCCCAGCTCGCCGGGGACCTCCAAGGGCCCTTCCCCGGCGATGGCGCGGAGGTTCCACGGCCGCTCGGCGAGTCGGCGTGACCGGGCGGGCACAGGAGGTGCCCCGCCCCAAGCCTTGGGTCGTACGGTTCGCCGACCGCAGAGCAGCCGAGGGCTGGAACCATCTTCTCGCCCAAACGGCGGAGAACCCGGACCGGGCATGGGTCGCGATCACCGCCGATCCGCGCCATGTGGACGGTCGGCAGCACCCCTTGAGAGGTGGACTTGGCATGGTGAAGGTGGGTGGCGAGTCGTTGGAGCAGTGGCAGTACGAAGCCACCTCAGGCGGGCGGATCTGGTACGCCATCGACGACGAGCACCGCACCCTGTGGATCACACGGGCCGGCACCGGGCATCCGAAACAGACCGACAACCGGAGACGCTGACAGCACTCCGCGCACATGCCCATCCTCAGGCATGTGCGCGGCGATTCCCGGACCCTGTTCCCAGATGGTGATGTCACCGTCTCACATCACCCGAGTCAGCATGGTGCCATTCCCCCGCGACGCCCGGCGTGCATCCTTCCAGTTCCGCCCCTTCCTGGCGGCCGGCCATGGCGCCGGCGACCGAGCCGGATGCCACAAGAGCATTGATGGTCCGATTTCCGCTAACGCAAGGAGTGTCGAGATGGAAGACGATGACATTTCAGAGATCATGGTCCAATTCGAGGAGGCCTCGATCGACGCCGTGCAGCGGATCAGTCCAGCATGGCTACGACAGCTCGCCTACCTGGTCGAACGCAACGCGTCGTGGTCGCAAATCTTGGATTGCTCACCGACAGCTGACTGCCAAGAGTCGGCAAAGCGCATCTGGAATGCGCTCTGGGAACTCGACGACTTCAGCGCACAAGCCGCCGCAGCGTACCTCCGTGGCGTGGCGGCAGGGTACGAATGCAACCGGAACCGAACCACGGCACAACCTGCCCAAAGCACCTCGTAGACCCGAACTTCTGGCGGCCCTCCAGTCCCGCGAGTTCCGTGTTCTGAGCCCAGGCGAGCCCTTCTTCTTCAAAAGCCACCAAAGGAGACCCTGTCCGCGGCGAGCCGCCCACTGCGACAGAGTGACCAGCGCCTCTTCGGTCAATGTTCGACTGGTGGGGCGGATGCCGGTCGGGAATGTGCCCATGCCGTTGCGAACAACAGCAGTGCGTACTCGTACACCAACCCGGGCCGGCGCGCTTCCAGGCATGGTGAGTTGCGGCCGTGTTCCGCGGGCCCATAGACCGTGAGGTAGGCGACCCGGTCGGTCACAATGACGCGATGCAGGTTGGGCAGATCGTAGAACCGCAGATGGACGTCTTCGCGATCGGAGGTCGCCGCAGTTATATACGCGGCGTTCAATCGGATCTGCTCCCCCAGCAGTCCGACGGCGAATCCTGGGTCGATTCGGAGTAACTCCGCTTCTCTCGCGGTAAGCCAGGACGCCGGGCCGAGATCCGGATCGGGTAGCAGTATCTCCACCGATCGCAACCGCTTGCCGATGTTCTCCCAGACGGCGGCGAACCCATCACGTGTCATCTCGTTCCCGCGCCCGGCGAGCACCTTCACCCAGCGGGCCCGGGCAAGTTCGGCCGGCAAATCGAGATTGGCCAGTTTCTGCCGGGCGTAGACGCGACGGACTCCCAGCCCGGTCAGTCGCGAGAGCAGGACCACAGGGAGTTGCCTCGCCCAGGGGGAGACGACCCACCCTCCCGCCACGGTGAGCGCCGTCGCAAGGATGGAGCTCAGCACACCGAGTACGAAGGTACCCATGGTCTCTGCTCCTGATCATCGAGGGTGACCGTGGACTTTCAGCGCTCACTGTCCGTCGAATCACCGAGCGGCAGGTAAGGAAGGAGCGCCCGCAAAACCTTGGCCGCATGCCAGGCCGCAGCGGCTTGGGGGTCGTCGCCCTTGTCCGGGTCCGCCTTATCCGATATGCCGCGAATAACCAGCCACCCCTGGACGCGGCCATCGCCGGACTGCTCATAGAAGGCGCGGACGAGCCCACCTGCCTCCATGTCCACCGCGCGGGTGGTGTCGTTGTAAGCGGCGAGGTAGCCACGTATCTCTGAGGCCGCATCCGCGATGACGGCTTCGCCGGAACCGATCGGCCCATGCAGCACCTGGTAATCACGGACGACGCCATCAGACCCTTGTGACTGAAATCTGGCCGGCTCGTCATGGTCGTCGAAGAACGTATTGACCGCGCGCAGGACCGGCGCGGGAGCCGGGACGTCCTCTCCCCTGCGCCACACTTTGCCCGGCGTCTCCTTGCGCCGGTCGTAGTACACGACCTGCGTGCCGATCACGACGTCTCCGACGCTGACATCCGTGTGAATCCCTCCGCCGATGCCGACGAGCGCGATGACCGCCGGCCGGTAATGCTGCCGCAGGTCTCCGAACGCGGTGACGGCCGAGCGCTGCCCCTGCGAGAGGGTCCGTATGGCGGCGACACGAGCAATCCGATCCCGGACCTGTACCTCGCCCTCGTGGAAGGGCAGTTCGCCGCCGCTCGACGGACGGAGGCCAAGGACTTCCCGGACCGCGCGTAGCTCGACCGGCTTGACGGCGATCACTCCTACATCGGCCTTCGGGCGACCATTCGGCACGAGCGAGGGACCGGTGACGTTGACGGTGGCGTTGTCCCCGACCGCCGATCCGCTGACGGTCGTGGTACCTCCGGCGGTGAGAATCCCGCTGTTCCGCACATGCGCCGCCATGGCGAACTCCTTAACGTTTGCGATCATTGACTATTCGCGTCCTCTCGGACGTCCATCCTGACCTGGGAATGGGAACCGACGGCGGAGCTGTGGACCTCGGTCGTTCCGCCCATATTCAGCACACCGCTGTTGATGATGGTGGACGCCTGCTTCTCGAACGTTGACGTATCGAGCCCTCTGCCGTCGAGAAATTTCTCTGCAGCCTTCAAAAGGCGCTGCTCTATGATCTTCATGTAGTCAAAGATGATGAACTTGTCCAGAGTTGCGTCCTCCCATTTCATGGATTTCAGTTCGCGGATGCTCGGTTGCGTTCCGAAGCCCGGTACACGACGCCGCAAATGAGAACGGCCTTTGTTCGCCCGTACGGCACGTGCGAGCGTCTCGGGTGCCGCCACCAGGCGCCACACCATGCCGACCGTCAGAGGAAGGTCACGCAACCCGGTCAGTGCGGAGCGGACGACGGCGACCCAGCCGCTTCGCCCGCCGGCATCGAAGATGCCGTACTCCTCCGGAGTGCGGGTCAGCGCACATGCCGCGAAGTCCATGCTGAGGGCGCGCCCCTTGACCGTCACCCGAAGATAGATGCTCGTCACGAGCTCTCCGGAGTCCGTGACGACGATCTCCAGGAAATGGTGGTAGAGCTTGTTCGGGTGGTCGATGATCGACCTGAGGTCCTCGGAGTCAGGATGAATATGAAGCGATTCCCGGTTTGCGGCGGATACATCCGCCTCCGCGATGTATAACCGGGACCTGAACTGGAAACCTCGGAGCTTGGTGGGGTGGTGGGCATCTTCCTCCGGCCGCATCGCGTCCAAATTTTCCTTGAGGTGATCCACCAATTGGTGCGCCTCGAAGGGAATGCCGACGCTGACCGGGGAATTCTTATCTTTCGGCAGTAGCTGGATCGCGAGCGGTGGGAGCCATCGGTGGATCGGCTGCCCACTGCCCACGAACAGGCTCGGCTTATCGAAAGGGTCCAGATCGTCGAACAGGGTTGGGGTGAGGACGGCCCGATCCTTTGAATCCGGCTCGGCGGATCGAGGGCGGGAGTACACCACGCAGGGATGCTCCTGCTGGGCGTGGATCGCTGCGAGCCGCCCGGTGTGCGGCACGGCTCGGAGCGACGTGGCGTTGTGCATCTTGTTGATGGCGATCCGCTTGGCGGCGGCCGACCCTGCTGCCCAGAAGGCGATGAACGACGCGAGCCACACCGCTCCCTCGACCACCTGGCCCAACGGCCGGCCGCCCAAGCCCGACGCCACCACCGGCACCAGAAGCAGCGGAAGAGATGTCCTGAGGCTGAGCCGCAAGAGCCGTGTATGCACCCTGAGAAGCTCCCTCTCACTCCCCCATCGGCCACGGTGCAGCCACCGGTCTGCCATCTCCTTGGTCTTCAACGGGGCGAGCACCCGCGCGTTGCGTAGCGCCGTCCGCATCAGGTGGCCGAGGGTGATCCAGCTGAGCGCCGTCAGGGTGACCGGGGTGTTCAGCGCGAATCCCATGATGAGCGTGGCGAGGATGCCGAAATCCTGGATGGCCTCGAGCGCCCACGCCCGCCAGGCGTGCCTGACGACGGCGACGAGATCGAAGCCGTAGGACGGGGGGACTCGACGCCGGGTGTCGTTGTACACCTTCTGGATCACGGTGGATCGGAAGTCCCGATCGAGGTAGACACCGGCGCAAAGGTTTCGAGTCGCGGCGTCGGCACGCGTCTCTTCGTGAAAGGCCCCGTTCACCGAGGCTCCCGGCGGTCGGCCATGACGATCCCCCACTCGAACGTTTAGGTAGGAGTGACCTTAACTTGCCGGAGATTTTGAGTCAAGGTGACCTTTAGCTAGGGTGAGGGTCGTGACCGAAACCCCGCTAAGGGCGTCGAAGCACGCGCCCATCTTCGTGACCGTCGATCTGGTGATCTTCACGGTCCGCCAGGACGCGCTGCAGGTGCTGCTCATCGAGCGCGGCAACGAGCCGTACTTCGGCCTTCCCGCGCTTCCAGGCGGTTACGTCCGCGAGGGCGAGACTCTAGACCAGGCCGCGCTGCGCGAACTGAGCGAAGAGACCGGGGTCGACGGCCGACGGTTGCATCTGGAACAGCTCCGCGCCTACAGCGACCCTGAACGGGATCCGCGGGGTCGGATCATCACCGTGGCTTACCTCGCCCTCGGTCCCGACCTCCCCCAACCAGTGGCCGGAACCGACGCCCGGGCCGCGCACTGGATGCCTGTGGCATCCGTCGTCGAGTCCGCCTCCCTGGCGTTCGACCATTCCGTCATCCTGCGCGATGCTCTCGAAAGGGCCAGGTCACAGCTGGAGTACACCACCGTGGCCGCCGTCTTCTGCACCGAGCCGTTCACGGTCGGGGACCTCCGGCACATCTACGAGGTCGTCTGGGGTTTCTCGCTGGACCCCAGCAACTTCCGCCGCAAGGTCACCCACGCCGAGAGCTTCCTGGTACCGACCGGTGGACGACGCTACCCCGACGTAGGCCGCCCGGCCGCGCTGTACCGGCGCGGACCAGCGCGGTTGCTCGTCCCCCCGCTCCTGCGGTCAGGGGACGTGACACGTTCGTCATCGATGCCCGTGGCACCCTTCCCTCTGCCCTCCGTATAGCCACCGCGAAGGGTCAGGTCTATTCGGAGTCCGTCGCCCCCTTGGCGCGGCTCACGAACCAGTCGAGCGAGGCGACCACCACGTCCCAGGCGGCGTCGTTCGCCATCAAAGCGATGTCGAACGAGGGGTACAGCTCCAGTTTCGCCGCGGGCAGTTCGACCCCGGGGGCCTCGTTCAGTCGCCGGCGCAGCTCGTCCCGCAGAAGGGGATCGTTGAACGGGACGCGCTTCTTGTGCGTGGCGAACGGTACCTCGACCGTCTTGGAATAGAAGCGGACGATGGGCTGGATCTCGCTGCCGATTCTGATGAAGGGCGCACACGAAGCGCCTGCCGACCGGCCGAACTGCACCTCGCCACCGCGGCCGCGCCACCAATCCAGCAGCCGGGAAACCGCACCCGCCGCCTGCGGCCCTTTCGCCTCGCCGAGTTGCTGGAAGAAGCGCTGTTCGTGTTCCCCGACTTGGGAGTAGTCCTCATCAGGGGCGAGCGCCGCCTCACTGAGGTCCACCGCCCCCGGAAGCTCCAGCAGTTCGGCCAACTCCCGGGCCGAGATCCGCTGGGCGGGATCCGCGCGGCCGGCCTCGTCGAGCCTGACGCCCTCGGCACAGAGCACCTCATGTACGTCGCGGTCGTCGTTCTCGTCGGCCCAGCGGAACCCCTTGGAGACCTGCCCGTTCGAGTTGAGCACCCGGTGAGCGTTGAGCACGCCCGATGCGGACAGGTGCACACCGACGGGCACGGCGTGTGACCCGATCAGCTCCGCCAGATCTCCATACGTCGTCCACGTGCCCGCCGGCAGTGCCGCGAGCGCGGAGTGCAGCAGGGTCCAGTCCCGCGAGGGGCCGACCGGGCCGAGGTCCAGCGGACTCGGCCAAATCTCGATGGCACGTGCGGCCAGCTCCTCGGCACGGCCCTGGATCTCTGCCTTGCCCCACCGCTCGTGCTTGGCGATCCGCTGGTTCATGGCCAGACCACTTTGGCCGAGGAATTCACGCTTCTTCGCGAACGGCATATTGCTCAGCTCGGAGTTGTAGCCGCTGAGAGTGAGGTTGCCCAGGGTGTGGACGAGTTCCTTGTGGAGCCGGTCGGCATCCCCGTCGGCGGCGAGCTGGTCCCGCCACTCGGCGGTCGGGCTCTGCGGCAGCACATGCTCGATGGTGATCTTCTTGTCGGAGAGCTCGACCGGTTCCTTCCCGCCGTAGGACTCCTCCAGCCTGCGAAGCACGAGCTTCTGCTGCGCGGTGCGCCCCTGCCAGTAAAACGCCCGGCTCCGGATGTCGGTACGGAACTGCTCGTCGGACGACCAGTACAGGCGAGCCGACGACAGACCGGTACGCACGACCTCGGCCACCGGCTCCTCGCCGGTCAGCTCCGGGGTCAGGCGCATGAAGATCTTGTTGAGATTGCCGGTGGTGACTCCCCCGATGAGACGGCGGACCAGGAAGCTCTCGATGTAGCGCTGCGCCTCGATCACCTCGTCCTCAGACGCCTCGCCGCTCTCGTGGAGCTCCAGCAGCCGCATGATGACGGGGTAGGCCGTGTTGCCCTTCCATTCGTTCAGGAACCGCAGGCGCGCGTCGACCTCAGACTCACCGGTCGGCGCCAGAATGCGCTGGAGGTAGCGGGACCGGCGTGCGAGGTCCTTGACGTACGCCTCGACCCGGTCCTCGACGTGCTTCTTGTCCATGGTCACGGAGCGGAGCAGGTCCTGGTGACCGCGATAGGTGTCGTTGTACTGGGCCTCGTCGCCCCGGTCGAGGATCAGCGCCAGGTACATCAGCTGATCCATCCCCTTGGCGCCGAGCTTCTCCTGCATGGGTAACCAGTAGGTGTCGTACACGAACTGGCCCTTGGTGGGCAGGTGCATGAAGACGTAGTTCCGGATGAGGTCGACCTGGCTGAGCCGCATACCGGTGTTGTTGATGGACTCGAAGATCCGGAAGGCGTTGTCATCGCCCTCTACGACGATCTGCACGAGGTTCAGCCGGTTGAGCACGACGCTCTCGATGCGCGCGATGTCTTGCGGGTCCGCCGGGTCGTCGACCTCGACGAGCTTGGTGCGGAAGAACTGGTATGCGGACGCGATGAGGCTCCCGGTGGCGCCGAATGGCTGACCTTCGACGCAGTCTTTGAACGCCTGCCGGTCCACCTGGGTGGGCAGCAGCCGGTAGCGGGCGTCACCGGGACGAAATCTGTTGATCAGATGGGTCTCGTTGATCCGCTCCCGATGCACCGGATCTTCGGCGGCCTGATGATCACGCAGGGCGCAGAGGGCGACCATCAGGGTCGTCAGCCGCTGCTGGCCGTCCACCACCAGCCACTCGGGGTTTCCCGGCGAGTTGTTGGGGCCGGGGGCGAGGACGACCGAACCGAGGAAGTGGCTGTTGTCCTTGCCTTGCTCGATGCGGTCCGCCTGGAGTTCGATGTCCCGCCACAGGGTGGACAACTGCTCGCGCTCCCAGGAGTACGGCCGCTGGTACAGCGGCACGAGCAGTTGCTGCTCCCCAGCGATGATCCCTCGCAGCGTCGTCTCGTTGGCCTTCACACCGACCCCTTCGCAATGCCACTACCGAACAAGGCCAACGATCTTTGCATGAGCGACTCCCCCACGTAAATGGATAGCACAGAAAACCTATCCGGATCCGCCCACCCGGCACGCCACATGCCGCCAAACGTGAGAACTCAATACCAGTCACGCATATCTCACATAACAGGAATATGCCTCATGGCGGGACTTCATCGAGATTGCGACATGCGCCAGCGCCCACGGAATGCGGCATGGATCGCACTCCTGATCGGATCGAGGCGAACTTTCAGAACTAGCGCTCTGCAATCGCTCCATCATTTAGAGTTACCAACAGGCTGGTATCCCGTCAGGACCCGGAGCAAGAGCCGATCCACTTCGCCGATCGGCTGGCGATTCGGTCACCCCCGGAGGTGAGCAAGGCATGCCCGCACCACGCAAGAGCACCGACCGCTACAAGTCGATGGCCCACTATTTCGGGGCACTCATCCGCGATCTGCGCGATTCGTACGAACTGCGGGTCGGCGAGCCGCTGACCGTCGCCCAACTCGCGGCCAGGACCGGCTATTCACCCTCGATGCTCGGAGCCATCGAGCGGGGCCAAAACCTCCCGGAGTCCGGGGTTCGCATCCAGGCGATCGACGACGCGCTGCGCGCGGAAGGCCAGTTGAAAGTCCTGTGGCCGGTGGTGCAACGCCTCGGACATTGCACCCTCGACGAACTGGCCTCCGCGACAAATCGCACTATCGCCGGTTACCGTGAATACGGCAGCAGCGCACTCCCCCAGGGAGATGATATGGAACGCCGACAGCTCTTCCAGTTGGCCGGCCTCGGCCTGTTCGCGCAAAGCCCCCTGTTCAACGCGGGGGAGCCCGTCCGCCAGATGCTCGAACGAGTCCTGAACACAGCCGACAGTCTCACCGTCGATGACTGGCAACGCACTTGTGCGGATTATCTGCACGCGGTGCTGACTCGTCCCCCCGCGACGGTCCGCGACGACCTCGTGCTGGACCTGGCGGCCCTGCAGCAAGTGATCGCGAGGATCCCGCCGGAGCGCGCCGCCGATCTACAGCGGGCTGCGGCATGGCTGTCCGCCCTGCACGCGAACGTTCTCACCCGGCTCGGCGAGTACGGGGCGGCCCGCCGCTGGTGGACCACAGCTCGCCACGCCGCCGACTCCTCCGGCGACACGGACATGAAGGTCTGGGTGCGCGGGACCGAGGCCGTGTTCGCTCTCTATTCACCACGTGCACCCGAGGCCGTCCTGACCTTGGCACGCAGCGCGCGATCCCTGGCCGGTGACCGGGTCACCACCGGCCACATCAAGGCCGTTTCGGCAGAAGCGCAGGCGTTCGCGGTGCTGGGCAGACAGCAGGAGGCCCGCGACCGGCTGCGTCACCTCCAGGAACTGGCCGCTCGCGATGTCGTGGGCGAGAAGTACGGCTGGCAACCATCAGAAGTGTGGTTCACCATTTCGTGGGTGCTCTCCCACGATGGCGCGCCGGAGGCCGGGCGCGAGGCCCGCGACCGCCTTCTCGCCATGTCTCCCGCCTACCAAAACGGAACAAACGTCCGGCTGCACGAAGCCATCGGCATCGGCAAGCAAGGCGGCCACAACGAAGCCCTGCAGCTCGCCACGCAGGTCATCGCCGGCCTCGACCCCGCCTACCGCTCACAGATGATCCTGCACACCGCTCGTATGGTCCTCGATACCGTCCCCCTCGAAAAACGCGCCGCCCTCCCCGCGCTCGGCGACTACCGCGCCGCCATCAGCGCCTCGGCCCCCAACTGACGGGTGCTCTCAGGGAACCCGACAAGTTCAACGCCGAAGCCGTTCGGGCCCCGTATATCCGGGCGTCGCGGTCGAGTGGGCATGAATCCTCCCCGAGCGGCAGGACCTGCTGGGCGAGTACGGCTCAGCGCCGGGTCTGCGGTGCTACCGGCCGGATATTCGCCAGGTAGCCGGGAAGGACATCGGCAGGTTCACCACTCATGGTGCTGAGCGCGTCCCGAAGCAGACGCGCATCGGCTTCGGTGATCTCCAGCAGGGGCCGTCGTAGGCGTATCGACCATGCGCCGGCTCTCTTGTCAGGAAAGGTCTCAAGCTGTGGCACCAGCGGTACGAGTTCGACTCCGGTGAGATAGGGCGTGAGCTGCTCCACCTTGATCTCGCAGCCGCGCGTGAAGTCACGCCCCGCGATGGTGACGGGCTCCTCGTACGCCACGACATCAGAAAGGACCTTCGCCGTACCGATCACCCGTGTACGATCCCGCGTCGGGTTGTGCCAGCAACCGCGCGTGGTGAGGATGAAGAGCTCGTCCCCGACCTTCAGCTTGCCCACCTCGCTCCGGCTCGTCGGAGGAAAGGCCATCCGGCCCTCCCGGAGCACCCAGGCGACGGCCTCACGTTCACCGAGAATCAGCAGGTACGAGCTCACGATCATCACCGTATCGAATAGTTGATCCAGCAAGCCGTTCGACGGCATCGAGCAGTTCGGCCGGCTGCAGGGTCAGGTCGATCGCGTGCCGCATGATGTCGACCCCTGCTCGGCGCACAACGTGCCGGTACGGTCAGCGTGGCTTCCCGCTCGGCCGGCCTCACTTTTGTGACAGCAGGTTTACCTGAGGCTGAGGGGTTTTTACGACAAAAGGTATGCGCTCGAAGCCCGGGGCCGACAGTTCTCACCGCCTGCCGGGCGCGGGTCGTAATGGTACGAGATTCAACCGTTGCACCTTTTAGTGCATCACCTCGTGCTTGAGGGCTAGGATCTTTTCTCTTGTGGCGTGCTCATAGCCGATAGGGAGCGAGATTCTCGTGGCGAAGGACGTCCGTTGCTCCTTTGGTCCCGGGAGCCGGACGCCTCCCGGCGAGACCTCGGCTCCCGCACCTTCGGGCGCCGCGACACCTGTGCACCGCAGTGCCTGACCAGGCAGTTCCCCCGCCCGGGTGATCCCGGCCCAGGTGGCATGTGCTGCACCGACCTGAAGGAGGATCCGCATGAACAGCTCGGCGTCCCGCGCCCGTGACCCGCAGCTCGTGGGCGCCACGACCCGGCTGGTGGAGTTCCTCCGTAACCTCGCCACGGCCCGGCGACCTCCCGTCCGAGATGTGCGCGACCACGACCGGGTACTGTGGCTGGCCGACCTGCCGAAGGCCCTCCAGGCCAGCCGGACAGCCGGACATGGCGATGTGCTGCTCTCTGTCCTGCACGAGCGAAGCGTGCTTCCTCCAGCCGCGCCTGAGGTGCTCGGCGGATGGCTGCGGCAGGACGAGGTCGCCAATCCCGCACTGGAAGCACCGCTGCTGGCCGGAAACGGTCCAGGCAAGGTGACGGAGGTCGGCGACGACGGGGAGCCGAGGCTCCGGCCGGAGCGGCAGGAGGATCGGCCCGACGTCATCGAGGCGTTCACGAGATGGCTGCCCCGATGGCAGGAATGGGCCGAGCAGGAGCGTGAGCGGCGGCGTCGGCAGGACTGGCACCGTGACCTGTACTCCGTCCACATCCAGCTCAGCCCGATGGAGGACGAGTTGGAACTCGTGCTCGGGGTCGGCCTGTTGTCGTGGATCGCTCCAGACGGCAGCCGCGTCCGGAATCATCTGATCCGCACGCGCGTCCATCTGCGCGTGGATCCGGACACCGAACGTATCGACGTGGTGCTCGGCGAAACGGCCCCCGTGCTCCAAGATCGCGAATTGCTCGCCGATCTTCCTGGGGTGACCTTTCATCGCAGCGAACGCCTGCGTCAACGCGTCCGGGAAGGAGAGGGCGTCGGGCTACAAGACTCGATGGTCGACGTACTGAAGTCGTGGTGCGACCGCGGACTGGAGACGGCGGCTGAATACCGAGCCGGGTGGGAGCCGTCGCCGGCGGCCACCCGCCCGGCAGAGGTACGGCTCGCTCCCGCGCTGATGCTTCGCAGGCGTGACCGCGGCTCTCTGATCTCCTACTACGACGCCATGATGGACACATTGACCGGCCCGGATCCGCAGGCGCCCCTCGGCTTCGCGCAGTTGGTGAGCGCGCTCGAGCCCGCCGAGCGGATGGCGTTCCTGCGCGAGCGCGCAACCCCCTCTCGCGGATCGATCGGGGACGAGCCGCTGTTCCCGCTGTCGGCCAACCCAGAACAGCGCAAGATCATGGAACGACTGCGCGGAGACAACGGCGTGGTCGTCCAGGGACCACCGGGAACGGGCAAGACGCACAGCATCGCCAACCTGCTGTCCGCGCTCCTCGCACAAGGCCAGCGGGTGCTGGTCACCAGCCAGAAAGCCCAAGCACTGCGGGTGCTCCGGGACAAGCTCCCTGAGGAGATCGCCAAGCTTTGCGTGTCGATGACCGACCTCGGCCGGGGCGGTTCCCCGGAATTGGAAGGCGGCATCAAGGCGCTTTCCGCCCGCTTCTCGGGTTTCGACCCGGGGCGGCAGGCGAGGCTCATCGCCGAGAAACGGCACCAGCTCGACTCCGCGCGCCGCAGGATCGCCGACCTCACCGAGCGCGTCCGCTCGCTGCGCGAGTCGGAGACCTATGTGCACCCGGAGGTGGCGCCCGGCTACTCGGGAACGCTCACTGCGATCGTCGAACGCCTGGGTCAGGAGGAGGCGGACTGCTCGTGGATGCCGCCGCCGCCAGCCACGGCGCCTGCGGTCCCTCCATTCTCGGTGGGCGAGGCGGCCGAGTTGGTCGAGCTGCTGGCGACGGAGACACCTCAGCGAAGTGCGCGGCCGGCCCAGCGGATCCCCGACGCGACCGCCCTCCCTGCGGTGGAAACGATGAGGGCACTGATCGCGGCGGAACAGGCGGCGCAGACCTCCGCCCGTGAGGCCCGGACGCAGGTTTCGGCGCGCCTGGAGGATCTCGACGTCCCGTTGCTCGCTCACCTGGACCGGGTGGCGGGTGATGCGACCCGGCTCCTGCGGGAGCTCGGGCTGCCGGAGAGCGTCGAGGACTGGGACACGGGGGACTGGCTCGTCCGCGCGCTGGTGGACGTCTTGGCCCGACGGGAGACGGCGATCTGGGATCAGCTCGCCGCGCACGCGGCACGGCTCGCCGACGCGCGGCGCGCGGTCGAGGTGCTCGGCTTCCGGAAGATCGACTATCCCTCGCCGCAGGTGATGGGGAGTGTCGCCGCCGTCTTGCCCTCTGCCCGCGCCCTGCGCGACCACCTCGCCGCCGGCCACCAGCTCAAACGCGGCCCCTTCCGGCCCGCCGTTCAGAAGCAGACCGAACCATGGCTGAACGGCACGCTGGTCGATGGGGTCTCGCCGTCGAATCCCGAGCTGCTCGCGCTCGTCATCGCCGATCTGGAGGGCCGCGCGGCCGTCGACGAGCTGTCGCGCGGCTGGTCGCTCGTCGGCGTGGAGGTCCGCGCCGATCTCCCGCTTCAGCGTGCGGTGGCCCAGCTCACCGACGCGTATGACAAGCTCGGCCTGATCCGGCAGGTCGGGGTGGCGGTGGCCGAGACGTCGGCGCAACTCGTCCGTGCCGGCGTCCACCTGCCGCTGCGCACGCCCTCGGCCTGGGCGGATTACACCTCTGGTCTGCGCGCCGTGCGGCTGATCCTCGAGGCCGAGCGGGCCACGGCCGAGCTCGATGCCCTCCACACACGGCTGCACCAGGAGATCGCGCTCGGCGCCGCGGCACCGGAGCTGTCGGAGGCGGCCCGCGCGGTGGCCGCGCGCGACGCGACCACCTATCAGCTGTGCCTCAACGCGCTGGCCAGCGCCCACCGCGAACTCGCCGACCAACGGCGGTGCGACGAGCTGGCTGGACTCCTCCGCGCCACCCACCCCGCGCTGCTGGATGTCCTCCGGCAGGCAGGCTGGCGGCCCGAGTTCTCCACCTGGGACCGCGCGTGGGCCTGGGCCAAGGCGCAGACGTTCTTCACCGAACAACGCCGGCCCGGCCTGGAGCAGCGGCTGGAGGCCGACCTGGAGGCCGCGACCGCGCAGGGCATGCGCATCACCGCGGAACTCGCGGCCGAGCAGGCATGGGAGGCCGCCCTCGGCAGGATGAACGCGAGCCAGACGACGGCACTGAAGGCCTACCAGGACCACATGGCCAAGCTCGGCAAGGGAACCGGCAAGCACGCCGGCAGGTACCTCGGGTACGCCCGCGACGCCATGGCCGACGCGCGGGACGCGGTCCCGGCCTGGATCATGCCGCTGCGGCAGGTTCTGGAGACCATCCCGCCGGTCCGCGACTCCTTCGACGTGGTGATCGTGGACGAGGCCAGCCAGGCGAGCATCGAAGCGCTGTTCCTGCTGTGGCTCGCGCCCCGGGTCATCGTGGTGGGCGACGACAAGCAGTGCGCGCCTTCGGCCATCAGTCATGGCGAGCTGGACCCGATCTTCGCCAAGCTTTCGAGCTACCTGCCGGACATGCCCGCCTACCTGCGAGGCGCGTTCACCCCGAACTCGAGCCTATTCGACCTGCTGGCGATCCGGTTCGGGTCGGTGCTGCCACTCAAAGAGCACTTCAGGTGCATGCCGGAGATCATTGACTACTCGTCCCGCCAGTTCTACTCGGGCGAACCGCTGGTGCCCCTTCGCCAGTTCGGCGCCGACCGGCTGCCGCCGCTCAAGGTCGTCCGGGTCACCGAGGCGTACACCGAAGGCTCGGACACCCGCCTGCGCAACCGGGTGGAGGCCGAGGCCATCGTCGCCAACATCCTCCAGTGCGCCGGAGATCCGGCCTACGGCGGCAGGACGTTCGGGGTCGTCGTGCTCCAGGGGTCGGGCCAGGTGAACCTCATCCACGACATGCTGCTCGACCGTATGGACACCAGGGAGTGGAGCAGGCGGCGTCTGCGCGTTGGCACGCCCCCGGACTTCCAAGGCGACGAGCGTGACGTGGTCTTCCTCTCGATGGTGGTCGCCGAGAGGCGATCCGCCTTGACGAGCACCGAGTGGCGGCGCAGGTTCAACGTTGCGGCCTCCCGGGCCAAGGACCAGATGTGGCTGTTCCACTCGGTCAGCCCCGACCTGCTGTCGCCGGCCTGCCTACGCCGCTCGCTGCTCACTGAGGGGCCGAGATCATTCCGGACAGCGGAATTTGTGATTGTACTTTACGAGGCCAGCTGAAGCTCTGCGTACTCATCGAGAGCCTCGAATGGC
>NZ_JBFBCI010000061.1:0-50529 GCF_040683095.1 Sphaerisporangium sp. NPDC051017 | reverse complement strand
CCCACACCCCCTCCTTCTATTACTGTTTTACCCCCCACCCCGCCTCCTGTTTATCAAATCTAATATTTTAATTTTTTTCCCACCAAAAACAGGGGGGGGGGCCCCCCCCCCCCCCCCCCCTCTTCTGTGTCGTCACAGCGACCATGCCGGGACTCGTATTTCTAGCGATCTTTCCGTTCGGCAGATTCAACACGGCCGATGCCGAAAATTGTACCTTCGGGATCGCTTCGAACGCATACGCGAGCGGCGCCGACGTTCATATTTTGAGGAGGCTGCCTCCCCCAGTCCGCGAACCCGCCTGTGAGCACGACTTTATCTCCCTGTAGGACCTGCCCGAAATTGGGGACATCGACTCCATGCTTTCCGCCTTCAACAACGGGTTTTGTTCCCTCGGGCCATATGGGAGTTGCCGATCTTTGTGGAGAGCCGTACAGCAACCGGAGGCATTTGCTGTCAGGGGCATATCCTACGGTAGCCGTGAGGCTCGCGTGAGGATACATTCCCGAGCCGTGAACAATGATCAGTGGTGGCTCGTTGGCAGACGACTCTATCTGGTCGGCGTTACAGGCTGCTAAACCTGGCAGCGCGATGAAGGTCAACGTGAAGTGTTTTAGTCTGCCCACGAAATGTTTGTCTGGCGCCACCATGGCTCCATCTTATCGTAGGTAGTGGGAGGTGAGGAGTGTCGGCTATGCTACCGGCAATCCTCAGCGCTGCCTGGAGGCTCTACGCCATCAGCATGTGCTGCAGAGCCAAACCTGCCAGTTGCTGCCAAACCCGCCCGACGTGGGGAAATTTGAGACCTTGGCTATCTGGGTGCGGGCGTCGTCGCCACCCGATACGAGTCCCATCGCTGTCCCTCCCCAGTAAGTTGGACCTCCACTGTCGCCACCGAGTGTGGGGTAGTCAACCTCGAAATTATCCTGGTATCTCACCCCGTCGTAGGTGTACTCGGTGCTGATGTCTGTCACTGTGCCGCATCGGGCGCCTAGTCCTTCTGCTGAGCTGGTTCTCCCGAATGAGCAGGCGGGCCGACCGACTGTTCCAGAACCCCATCCGGCGAATGCGGTCGCGTAGCGAGGCAGGTTAAGCTCGTAATAGAACGTACGGGTGTAGGTCAAGTCGCCGCCCTCGTACCGGGCGAAGTCGTATGCGCTGGAACGGAACATGCGGCTGAGCGTCGCCCTGTTGGTGTCGTAGTCATGGTGGTTCTCGTAGGTGAGATATGGATTGTCGGCGCAGTGTTTTGCGGTGGTTGTGGCTCGCACGTTGGAGCTGGACGTGATGTTGAACCCAGCCGTGCAGTGGGGTTGGCCATCAATTACCATATAACCTCCTCCTCGAAGGTAGTTGTCATGAAGCCTCGATTTCAGATCATCGACGACAGTCACGTTGATTGATATGTTGGGGTTTTCTGAGGGTGCAGCCTGCTCCATGCTTTGCTCGATTTGCTCCTTGTCGACACTGTCGAGCTGATTCGTCGCTTTCAGTTCTGCTTGGAATGTGATGGCGCCGGTTTCGACATTGAAGCGTCCGATCAGGTCCCCGACGTTCGGGTTGCTGTCAAGAATCGAATGGCGGGCATCGCGGGTTTCCTTCAGCTCCGCCTGAGAGAATCCTTTGTTGCTGATGAACTCCACTTCGCCCGGAAGCGTCTTGGCGAGTTCTATCGCCTTGGCGGGCACTTCGCCTTTGAAGCCGATGCGTAGGCTGCGACCGCCGTTGGTGTAAACCAGCCCCGACAGTTCGTTGGGGAAGAGCTCGTTGAGCTTGGCGCCGACCGCATCGACGGCTGGCACCCAGGCGTAGCGGTCGATGGCCTCCTCGAAGGAGTAACCCTTGACCCCTGCGAGGCGGTTGAGGTCGATGAGTTCGGCGAAGGGTATGCCATCGACTCTGATGGTCGGGTCCGGTACGGGGCCGTCAGGCAGGTCAGCTTGCAGGCTGGGGTTTTCCCGGATCATCTTCGCTGCGTGTTCGTCTAGGGCTTTCTTGAGCGAAATGCCCTTCTCTTTGGCCTCGTGTGCGAGCCTGTCGAGAGTGGGCCGGTTGGGTTTGGGTTGCTGGTCGCGCGTGAGGACGAGGGCTTGCGTGCCGGGGGTGGAAGGGTGAGTGGTGGTTTCGGGTTTCGGCGAAGGGCTGCTTGCCGCCTGGGCTAAACCTGCGGGTAGGAGTATCGTTACTGTGAGTAACGCTGTAAGTGTTGCTCGGATCTGCATGTCGTTCCTTTGCCTTATGATCTTGGAGCCGAGTTGCTCACTGATCTTCCGCAAGCTTTTGGATCAAGTCAAGATCTTGACTTCCCTTGAAAACGGGAGCTCCGTATCCGCATTCGGAAGCCACACGGTGATCTGGTGGCGCAGGGCGAGGATCTCGATGTCCTTGTCTCGATCGCCAATGGGTAGCAGCCGCAGTGCGGCGAAGGCGTTCGTGATGGTGAGATAGGCCAGGCGAAGGAGCACGGCCGATTATCTTGCCGCACGCGTTTGCCTCTTCTGGAGGCCGGAGCTTGCGCGCCACGCGAAGTCCCCACATGGCCATGCCTGGGCGGATGTAATTATCGGTTGTGAACATGAACGTGAGAGGTGGGTTGAGTGTGACCGGCTGATTGCGGTGCTGTACGAGCAGATGGAGGGGTTCTGATCCTCCGGAGTCGCCTTACGTGGAGGAGGCTCCAAATCACCCATCGGTGCCTTAGTGGTCGTCTCCGTAAATCTCTCGGGGGTTACGCGGCTGGGGCGAGTACGGCAGGCTGGTGCTCGCAGTGATCGTGCTGCTGGAGGTTGCGCTCTTTCTGTTCGTGTCGCTCGATCCGGGCCATCAGGTCCTCGAGGTCGGCCGGGGTGAACTTCCATCTGAAGGGCCGGGCGGTCTCGTTGTAACGACGCTCGAAGGCGATAAGCCGGTCTTCGACCTGGTCAAGGCTGGTGAAGTCGTTGGGTGTGACGACCTTGCGCTGCACGATGGAGAAGTAGATCTCCACCTGGTTCAACCACGAGGCATGCACGGGCGTGTGCACCAGGATCGCGTTGGGGAAGCGGGCGGTGAGTCGGTCGGCGGCGGCCTTGCCGCGGTGGCTGGAGCCGTTGTCGGTGATCCAGAACACCCGGCGCGCGGAGGCGTAGGGCTGCTGGGTCATGACCTGTTCGACCAGGTCCATGAACGGGACGATGCCGGTCTTGGCCGAGGTGCGGCCGAACACGCGGGCGTGGTGGACGTCGTAGGCGGCCAGGTAGGCCAGCGCGCCGCCGCGGTCGTAGTCGTGGTTGACGCGCATCATCCGCGACCGTCCCGGCGGCAGGGTGGGGTGGCAGCGGCAGCGGGCCTGGATGGAGGTCTTCTCATCGGCGCTGATCACATACTCGTCGTCGCCGAGCGCGGTGCCGTCCCAGTGGCGGGCGTACAACTCCAGCACGCGGGCTGCCTTGACGCTGAAGGCCGGGTCACGGATGAAGATCCATGACTGGTGCTGCCAGGGCTTGAGGGTGTCCTCGGCCAGGATTCGGCGGACGCTGGAGGCCGAGATCGCTACCGCCAGGCCTCGGGTGACCACCTCGCGGGCCAGTTCGCTACTGCTCCAGCGCGACAGCGGTGCGCCGGACTCGGCGGGCAGTTGGCAGGCCAGCGCCTTGACCTCGGCGATCTGGATGGGCGTGAACTGCCGGGGCCGGCCTGATCGGCGCCGGTCGCGAAGGCTGGCCGGGCCGTTGCGGCTGTCGTAGCGGCCCCGCCATAAGCGGACGGTGTCCACGCTCACCTGGTGCCGCTGGGCGATCGCGTTGTTGGAGTGGCCGTGTGCGGCGTCCAGCACGATCCGGGCACGGATCACCAGTTGGTGAGGGGCGGTGTGGGAGTGGGCGATCTGCTTGAGCCGTCGCCGTTCGGCGGCGGTCATGGTGATCTGGCGAGCGGAGGGAGCGGGCACCGGGGTCTTTCGGGATCGGGCGGGCAGACCTCGCCGAGGTTGCCCGATCACGGTCGGGATGTGCCGGTGCGACACGCCGTTAGGGCACGATGGTCTGCATGCCCGCGATCCCCGAGTCCACCAAGATCTCCTTGCAGCAGCGGCTGTGGGAGCGTGCCGAGCAGAACTGGCCGCAACTGATCGGGGTGAATGTCCGTTTCCGTGCCCAGTTCGCCTATGTCGACGGCGAGCTGCGCGACGGTGAGCGGCTGCCCTTGCTCCGCCTGCGCTACGGCGGATCGGCTCACCGGTGGGGCTCGGCGATCTACGTGGCCGGCAACGGGAAGTATGAGGACCAGGTCTGGTTCACAGGCGAGGTCGAGGACGTTTTCGACCTCGCCTGTGACTTGCACGTCGCCAATGCTGACCTCTGATCACTCAACCGCATCCCCACCAGTCAGAAGTCAACCCCCGAGAGACTTCCAGGCGAGACCACTTAGCTGAAGACTGTGGTGTTGAACGGCGTGGGAAAAGGCGTGGTTGTGACTGCGTCAGATGTGGACCGGGAAGATGAGCGATGGGTGTAAGCCCTCTGCCGTCTGAAGCGTCGAAATTACATTAGATGACATCCAAAACCGGGGTTTCCGATAGATCCCGGGATGAGCCTGAGGGTTACCCGTTTACTGCTCAGGTGGGGTCCGGCGTAGAGGCAGCATGAGTCCGGTCCGGGCTCTCGTATGGAACATGTGAAGGCGTGTCCCGAAAGTGCCGCCTGTGTGTGGGTGGTGAGATGGAGACCTCCAAGCGGTGAACCCGTGAGGAGTTGAGTACGTGTTGCGGGGCGCGCTGGCGGACTTGCCTGTAGTAGCTGTGAAGCCTCTGCGTATCGCAGTGGGGGTGGAGCCAAGGGGCGGGGTCGTCTAGGTGAATGAGTGCGATCAACCGGAAGGGAGGAGTCGCATGAATGAGCCACTGCTGGAAGGCAAGTCGCATCGCATTCCGAAACGGCTGGTATGGGATGCGTGGCTGAAGGTGAAGGGAAATGGGGGAGCGGCCGGGGTCGATGGGGTGACGATCGAGCAGTTCGGTGCTGCGGATAGGTTGAAGGACAATCTGTTCAAGCTGTGGAACCGCATGTCGTCAGGCTCGTATTTTCCTGGTCCGGTCCGGGCGGTAGAGATTCCCAAGAAAGGTGGGACGCGAGTTCTCGGTATTCCCAATGTCGTGGACAGGGTGGCGCAGACGGCGGCGGTGCTGGCGTTGGAGCCTGAGGTGGAGCGGGTGTTCCACCCGGACTCTTACGGGTATCGCCCTGATCGGTCGCCGCTGGACGCGATCGAGGTCTGCCGGAAGCGGTGCTGGGAGAAGGACTGGGTCGTGGACCTTGATGTGTCGAAGTTCTTCGACTCGGTCCGCTGGGATCTGGCATTGAAGGCGGTTGGCCGGCACACGGATCAGACATGGATCCTGTTGTATGTGGAACGCTGGCTGAAGGCTCCGATGCGGATGCCTGATGGTGCCCTTGCCGCACGAACTCAGGGGACGCCGCAAGGCGGCCCGATCTCACCGTTACTCGCCAATCTGTTTCTGCACTACGGGATGGACATCTGGCTCTCGCGAGAGTATCCAGGCTGCCGTTTCGAAAGGTTCGCAGATGATGCGGTGATCCATTGTGTGACCGAACGCCAGGCGTTGGAGGTGAAGGAGAGGCTCGGCGTCCGGTTCGCCGACATCGGGCTGCTCCTGCACCCGGATAAAACGAAGATCGTGTACTGCAAGGACGGGAAACGTCGTCGGGATTACCCGGTCACGTCCTTCACGTTCTGCGGTAAGCATTCACGTTCAGCGCGTTTCGGGTTGCGGTGATCGCGCTGTGTGATCATCCCGAGACGCGCGTGAGTACGGCTGTCCGGAGTGTCAGGCCGTAGCCGGGTCAGGCGGCATCCAGAGCTTGCCGATGAGCGCGTCGCGCAGGACGGCCATGACGTCAAGGCCGTGCTTGATCGCGGTGGACAGGTAGCCGCGAATGGCGTACCGATGCCGGGTGTGCTGCTCGGAGCGGAGCCGTCCGGAGATCTTCTGCTGGGTCTTGGCTGGTCGCAGGTCGCGCTCGGCCTGGTTGTTCGTGGGTGGAATGCGCAGGTCGTGGGCGAAGCGCAGGACATCGCCGGCGCGGTCGCGCAACACTTCCAGTAGCAGGCGGCCGACCGGCTGGGTGACGGTCTTGGCCGGGCCGGGGACACGCTTGACCTCCGACAGGCCGACGGCGACCCCGCCTCGGAACATCTTCGTGAACATCGCCAATGTGCCGGCCGCGACGGCGTCCCTGCCCTGTTCGCGGGCGAGGTTGGCGGCGTGGATCAGGCCGCGTAGCGCCATTTGGAGCTGCCGGGGCCAGCGGGCATCGGGGTAGGTCTCGGTGCAGTCTTCGAGATCGCGGATCAGGTGCGCCGCGCAGAGTTGATGGTCTCGCGTCCCGAGGTCGGCGGCGTCGTAGTTCTGGTAGCGGTCGTGCACCACCACGCCGGTCAGGTCGGCCAGCACGAACCGCTTGAAGGTGTCCATGTCGCGTCCGCCGAGCATGTACCAGGTCAGCAGCTCGGTGCAGGCCACCAGCAGATACTTCTTGGCTTTCTTCGGCCCCACGCGGAGCGGGGTCTCGTCGCAGGACACGACGCAGGCCAGGGTGAGCAGCATCCGGATGCGCGCATTGGCCTGCGCGACCGCCGCGGCGGCCCGCCCTATCAGGCCGTGCACGAACCCGGGCGAGGGTTCGGCGCCGGTCAGCGAGGCGACCAGCTCGGCGCACCGGTGCACCGGGATCGCGTGGACGACCAGCAGATACACGCACCAGGCCTGCAGATTGACACCGAGACCGACCGGCGCGGTGCTCACTCCCGCCGGGCGCTCGGCGGTGTGCACCCGGCCGCACCGGCAGGCGACCGTGTGCAGGTTGTGCTGGAACCGCCGGGCCACCACCAGCGGGATCTCGATCTGCTGGTGGGCGGCGGTCACTCCCAGGTCGGCCGCCTGGGTGAGATCGACCCCGCACCCGCACGGCCCTTGCGGGTAGTGATCGATGACGTCGCCGTCGTCGACGTCATCCGACCAGGCCAGCGCCCGGCCCTCGGCACCGGGCTGCTTTCCCGGCCTGCGCCGGGCAGCGCTGCCGGCCGTCCGATCCTTCGGCTTCTTCCGGCCGGGAAGGTCATCAGCCGAGGGCGGCATTCCCGAGTTGCCGCTGTTGCGCGAGACCAGCCGCTCCAGCTTGGCCACGCGTTCCCGCAGCTGAGCGACCTCCGCCTTCAGCGCAGCGTTCTCGGCCATGAGGGCACGCGTCAGAGCGATCAGCTCCTCGCGGGACATCTCCTCCAGGCCGGACACCCGAAGATCACATCATCTGCAAGCCGATTGATCAAAGTAACGGACGGTTACACATCCAGTCGAACCGTTACACCATGCGCATGACGTGAATGCTTACGTTCTGCGGGTATGAGTTTCGTCCTCGGGAAGCCTTCGATAGAGCGCGGAAGGAAAGGTACACGAACTTTCTGCCTGCGCCATCTTCGGAGAAGATTACGGAGATGGGGCGGAAGGTCAGTTCGTGGAAAATCCCTCGGCACACAACCCTGACACTGGAGGACATCGCCCGGCGGGCGAATCCGGTCCTGCGGGGCTGGTTCGCCTATTTCACCGTGTTCTATCCGAGCAGGGTGATCCCGCTGTGCAGGCGTATTGATCGCATCTTGATGCGCTGGGCGCGGAAGAAGTACAAGCGACTGAAACGCAGCAATAGACGTGCGAAGAATTGGCTGCGACGGGTGCGGGATAGTGCCCCGAGGCTGTTCGCGCACTGGCTGCTGCGGTATTGACCCGACAGCAGGGACGGCACGAGCCGGATGACGGGAGACTGTCACGTCCGGATCTGTGAGGGCCGGGGGCTGCGATGCCCCCGGCTACTCGGCCAGGCGCAATGCCCGAGCCCACACCATGCCCGAGCCGCATAGCCAAAGGTCAACCACCATGACCAACTTCTCGCACCCAACAACGCCGACGAGATCGGCTCAGCAGAGTACTCCACGAATACTCACATGCCGCTTGAACTGGGTGGATGAGGTTTTCGGCAGGCGCAGTGTCTCCTGCCCCAGGGGTTCGAGTCCCGCTTGACGACGGAGTCAGGATGACTCGCAGACGATTTTGGATGCGATGCGCGGCCCCCCTGACGTGCATAGATGAGGCTATTTGATCGGCGCACGCCGGCCGTCAATCAAGAAGGCCTGACAATTTGGCCGTAAGTGCGGGTGGGGCCTCGCTTTCGAGGATGCGGTTGTCCATGCCGCACTCTTTGGTCCAGACTGTCACTCCGGCGGGAGGCCCTTGAGCGTATCGGAAGACAAGACGTATCGACGGCGCCGCCCCAGTCGGACAGGTCCCGTCGTATTCCTGCGTCGGCCGAGAGGCGATCTGGGACGATATTTCTTTCGCAACGTCCGCACCGTA
The DNA here is from genome assembly GCF_040683095.1 of Sphaerisporangium sp. NPDC051017. Lineage (NCBI taxonomy): Bacteria > Bacillati > Actinomycetota > Actinomycetes > Streptosporangiales > Streptosporangiaceae > Sphaerisporangium > Sphaerisporangium sp. NPDC051017. The sequence goes on along the minus strand of NZ_JBFBCI010000061.1, from coordinate 42,125 downwards.
GGTCTTCCCCTGCGGCGCCATGGTGCTGAGCCTGCAAACGGTAAGGGCGATTGCACCCTCGGGCACCAGGTGCTGGTCCTGCCCGATCCTGCCGCGCCCCGGTTCGCATTCGTCCATCGGGGTGAGGGATGGCCAGTGCCTCTTGTCGAAGGCCGTGCGCACCGCGTCTCCGATATAGGACCTCGTGCGTAATACGCCGTTCGTGGTGTCTACGCACTGGTTGTCGTCATAAGCAGTGCCGATCCACGACACGTCGCCATCGCTGTAGCGCAGGCGGATGAGGTAGCTGTGCGGTATGGAACCGATCATGGTACAGGCTCGCCACGACGGTGCGGCGGTGGGAAGATGATTGAGATCCGCCACCATCGTGGTGAGACCGTCAGTCAGTCGTCGCGGTGCGGTCGTTCGCAATCCTTGTGTATTGTAGGCGCAAATATCGGCCTCTAGAGGGGCGCCTGGCACGAGACGTTCGCGGTTTCCCGAGCTTGTGGCTGGCACCCAACCCCCTGGTGCCTTCCCCTCCCATCGGGTTGGGCATTCCGACGCGGCTGACGCTGGGGGCGGAGCAGGTGCGGCGCATGCATTTGCAGCGAGCAGTCCGAGTGCGCACACCATCGCTGGGATGGCCTTTCTCATATCCCTTAGACGCATGATCTTCCAGGTTGGTTGCCGGAGCGGATCTCACTGTACTTCTTGAGCGATCACGCGGAGACGAGCGGGCGCCCGGGACCGTGCCCGGACGCCCGACTTTGTGCGCTCTTCGTGTTCAGCTCGTTACGGGTATACGGGTGTAATTGTTTCGAATCCGGACGCCTGGTTCATCCGTCCCCAGTCCATGAGGTACATGGAGTCGGTGCAGCCGTCGCCATCGTGGTCGCCCTTGGCGTTTGCTACGCCCCGGGCCGATACGGTGTTGTTGCTGTTGTAATTGAAGACCGCTCCGCCGCTGTCTCCGAGGTCCACTGTGTTCCCCGGCGAGCAACCCTTTACTGCGAGCGTCAAGTCCGTGCTCGTCGTGCCTGTACCGTCGAAGTCCCGCCAATTCAGGCTGCGGGCCCGCCACTGGGTCACCGTGTAGTTACAGGTCGTCCCGGTGCGGGCGCCCGAAGCGCAGAGCGAGGTGCCGACCGGCGTGTTCCCGTAGTTCGTCACTGCGCGAAGGCTTGCTGACGTCGAACCGCCGTCCCAGATGTATGGGCGAATCGTGGCCCGTATCAGCATCACGTCCTGGGATTTGTTGCCGACGGCTGCCGTGCCGATCGTTTCGCCGGTAGTGTCCTTCATGACATCACCGACCATACCGCAGTGCCTGGCCGTCAAGAGATATGTCGTCCCAGCCGAATTCTTGACGCCGAAGGCCGTCGAGCACGTGTGCGTCTCCGAAGAGTTGTCTACACATGGGCCCCCTGTAATGGTGCGCGAGCTGTTTCGGTAACCGATTCCTCCCTGCCAGGGGCTCGCGTCATTGCACCGGCTGATCATCTCCGGCGGCAGTGCCTCTTTGAACTCCACAGGGACTCCGACGTCGGGTGTGCGGAGTTTACTGATCTGCGATCCTGGCGACGTGAGCACTTGCAACCCAGACCCGATGGCGGAGACATGGATCGTGTGTGCCGGTCCGCCTGCCGCCAGTCCTACCACAGCATTGAGCCGATCCGCCGCAGCATTGAGCTGCTTTTCGGAATAGGGAGCATGCTGGATCTCCACCGGTGCTGTTGCGCGGGCCTGCTCAATCGTCGGCTTGAAGGATTCCGGAACGTCACCGCTCCACCAGAGAATAACCTTGTCGCCAGCTAGTTGCAGACCGGTGAAGCCGGCTGGATCATGCTCGTACGCGGCGAACTGGATGACGTCGGCGGCCTTCAGCAAGGGCTCTTGTTTGCCCATCACTTTTGCAGCTGCCAACGCCTCGCCAGTCAGAGGCGCGTTGATCGGGGCGGGTGCGGATGATGATTGTGCTTGATTGGCTACCGCCGAACCCGCAGGTTCGGGCTCGGCATTAGCCGGATGAACAAGAAGTGCGGAGCAGGTGATGACCGCCACCGTAAGTGCGATCCTGTTGCCTGGCGTGAAACGTAAGCGCTTCGTCACCGTAAACCTTTCCTTGAGCTCGTATTTGTACTTTCTATCAGGATTTCCGGTATATGCAATGTGAGGTATTTCATATTTGGGTGAGAGTAAGTACCTGAGCAGATGAGAAGGGCATTCGGATAGCTGGAGTGCCGTTTCAGTTGTGCGGTCTTGACCCACCTGCCGCCACCGAATGTGACGTTCGTGGCGGTGAGGCTCCGCCCGCCGACAGAATGGCTGGCGGTCGGCGAGCGCGTCTTCAATGTGAGACGGCCGTCGACGATGATTGAGCCGTAGAACTGGAAGTCGGCCGACATTGCCCGGCCTGGTCGATTGGCCACGCGTACACTGTGTTCAGTCAATCCTTCGGTGGTGTGATCAACACCGAGGCGGTGCCTGTCGGCGCCCGCACACACTGCCGCACATTGATGTCGTTGATCGCGTAGTGGAAGGCGACGGCATCGGCGTCAGCCGGTCCACGCCAGCCCATGAGTGTAGATCGTTGTCAGGGGGCATCCCCACCGCCTGAGAAACTCGCGCACAGCGGTCGCGCCCGGCGCGACGGAGCCGTCGGACTGGATCCGGAGAGAGGTGTCGACCGCGGCCCACACCGTACCTTTGCGTATGCGCTGAGGCGATGCGCTGGCTTCCATCGTGAACGTGCCATCCATGGCCCACGCGGTCCGTGTCTTGGGCCGATGACTCAACACCTCCACCGGATTGCTGGAAGTCCGAGCCGCGGTCGAAGCCTCGACCGGATCTTTCTCGTTGGGAACATTATGGACACGTGATGCCACGCGGAGCTGCGCAAATGCCGGAGACCTCGTAGTAAAAGTCCCCAGTAACACGAGACAGAGCTCGAGTGAACTTGCATGGACTCTCAAAAGCAGCTCCCGGAAGTCGGCGTTCGTTCGTGTCATGCTAGGAGATCAACTCCAGGAGAATCGTGAAGGAGGTTCGAAGTGTCGTCAAGAGTAGATTGACTAGCGGCTCGCGCGCCTGTGGATGTAGAAAAAATATAGAGTGGCGAGGTCGGCAGGCTTTCGGTACCGCGCGTATTTGATACGACACCTTCCGCTACATTGGATCTCGTGTGCCCAGAAGAGTAGGAGGCGCGGCCGTGACGTAGCGGTGGATCTGGTTGTTTATAAGCTCGTCGTCCCTTTGTCGGTGGAAGTCTGGTCCGGGTAGTTACCAGGGGGCCGGTAACAGGCTGGCGGCTTCGTCTGGAAACGGGCAGGGTCGAAGCCCAGCGTAAAAGGCCCTTTCAAGGGGAAGCAACGACGCGGTCCGTAGCATGAAGCGAAGCCTGTGGCGTCGTTGCTCAGCCGTTGTTCCGGAACGGGACAAGGGAGAGCCCGCGTCCACGGAGATGGTATTTGGGAAGGCCACTCGTAATTCGGTGACTATTTAAGAAGCAATCCCTTCAATAGTCGCTTTAGCATCGTTCGTCCTATACTTGGAAGCGGGCTTCTGCTTCGCCACCACCCGAACTCGATGCCGCCGCCTGGCCGGGCAACCTGACCATCGGGCGCACTGGACGAGGCCGGCCAGGAGAAGAAAGGCGTGGCCACGGCGGGCGTCAAGCGCCAGCACATAGGCGTCGCCGGCGGCATCAACACCGTGTACCTGGCCTACGTCCGCGCCGCCACGGGGCACGCGCTGATCGGCGGACGGCAATGGAAACCCACTGAACAGATGAGCGACCCCGTCGCCGCGATCACCACCGGCCTGCCGCTGCATCTGACCTTCGCGACCAAGGGCGAACTGGCCATGCCTCCTATCCGCACCTCCATACGGACCTTCGCGCTTCGTCTTTGCGCCTGCCGATAATTCCGTCCATACAGGTCAAGCGGCATGTGAGTATTCGTGCAGGACGCCGCCGAGCCAGTCTCTTCTACGTATGTTCAGGTCGGTGATTCGCTCGAGATCCGTGATCGGGTCTGGGACGGGACGCAGCGGGGCTGCTTGGTTCAGGGCTTGGTGGCCTCGGTGCTGGTTGTAGAAGGGTTCGTATTCGCGCAGGGCGTGCCGCAGGTGGTGTTCGTTCCATACGAGGCAGCGGTCTAGTGCTGCGTTCCTCAAAGGGTGTAGGTGAACCGTCGGCGTAGCTGCCGTGGTGGCGGTGGTGGGCGTCCCCAGACCCAGGGTTTGGCCTGGGCGTTGAGCTGGGCGGTGGCGATTCGGGTGGCATAGTCGATGTCGTCGGGGCCGACGAAGCACTGCCCGGCGATGGTGTGCCGTCGGAAGATGCGCCACCAGGCTTCTTGTAGGTTGAGCCAGCAGGCGCCGACCGGGATGAAGACCTGCCGGATTCGGGGATGGTTGGCCAGCCAGTCCGGGGTGTAGAACGACACTCCGTTTGAGCACGTAGATGACGTGCGGCGACATGGCCGTTGTCCATGATCTTGAGTGTGATTGAGTCAATCGTGGTCGCGTCCTCGGAGCGGTGTAAAAGGCTCGACGAGATAGGTGCCGTGAGTGGATCTTAGGCGGCCTCGGTAGCGGGTGCCAAGGCCGGGTCGTCGGTCGGGCGGAGCTGTGCGGGCGGGTGGAGCAGGGCTCGGCGGAGGTCCTGCAGGACGCGCAGGCCCTTGCTGGTGCTGGTGAAGCCGCGCCAACCGCGGGCAGCACGGTCCAGGACGGCCCAGACCAGGCTGACGCAGGAGGTCTCGCCGGGGAAGCGGCCGATGACCTTGACCCGGCGTCGGGTCTCGCCGAAGGTGCGCTCGATGGAGTTGGAATGCCGCACGCGCTTGTGGTGCTTGAGCGGGAAGCGCAGATACGGGGTCAGTGACGCCCGGTCGGTCAGCGGGCACTTGACCGCTGCCGGATAGTGGCGGTTCCACCGTTCGGCGAAGGCGTCGATGCGCCGCTGGACGAGCTCGACCAGCGGCTGGCCGACTGTGACGTCCTCGCCCAGGTCGCTGATGTCGAAGATCTTCCAGAAGTCGGCCTTCACCTCAGCCTGGTCATCGCAGGAGACCTTCGCGACCACGTTTCTGGCGCGGTGAACGAGACACCTTTGGCGCAGCGAGACGGGGAAGACCTGCTCAGCCGCGCTGATCAGGCCGGGTGCGCCGTCGGAGATGATCAGCAGCGGCGGGCGCAGGCCGCGGGCGATCAAGTCGGTGAGGAAGTCGTCCCAGGCGTCGGTGGACTCGGCGCCGGCGGCGGCCAGGCCGACGAAGACCGGCCTGCCTTCGGTGGTGATGCCCCAGGCGGCCAGGATCGGCTCGGCCCGGCTGCTGGCCTCGTGCATCTTGAAGTGAGAGGCGTCCAGGAATAGGTAGTCCAGCTCGACGTCGGTCAGGTCGCGCCGGCACCAGGCGTCGTACTCGGCGACGATGGCCTGGCAGATCGTCGAGACCGTCGACTTGGACAGCGCGGCTTCGGGGCCGAGCGCGTCGGCCAGCGCGCCCTCGACGTCACGCGTCGACAGGCCACGCACGAAGGAGGCGATGACCAGCGTCTCGAGGGCGTGGGTGCGGGTGACGCCAGTGCCGAACAGGCGGGAGGCGAACTTCTCGGTGGTGCCGCGCAGCTTGGGCCGGGCCACGGTGATCGGGCCGCTGGTGGTCTTGACGGTGGTCGGGCAGTGGCCATTGCGATGGCCGGGCCGCACCACTGTCTCTTCCGCATCCCCGCTGTTGCCGGCGACGGAGGCGGTGGTGGTGCGCTGGTAACGCGCGCGGCCGAGGAACGCGTCCACCTCGGCCTCGACGGCGGTCTGAATGATCAAGCGGGCACCGAGCCGCGCGACGTCCTCGATGACCTCGACCAGATCACGATCGGAGGTGAACAGGGCGTCGATCTCGGCACGGATGGTCTGGATAGGCGATACTCGACGGGTCACGAGCGGGGGACCTCTTTCGTGCAGAACTTGGCGGTTCAACACGGAACCTACGCTCGTGATCTATTTACACCGCATCCGGGACGCGACCTCAATCGTCGCTGTTCATGCCCGGCGACATCGTGAGCACGAAGACGAAGAACGGCCCTCCCCGGATGGACTTGCCCAGCCGCCGGAGAGAACCGTCCCTCATGCAGAGATCACACTGCGGTGCTCACGGTAGGGACCTGTCCGGCGCGGGTCGAGTCTGAGCTGGTCTCGGGCGTGTTGCGGTGTCCGGGGTGTGCGGGTGAGTTGCGGCCGTGGAGTCATGGGGTGCGGCGGGTGCTGCGCAGGTTGGCGTGCGGCGCGCGGCTGATCGTGCGGCCTCGGCGGGCGCGGTGTTGTGCGTGCCTGGTGACGCACGTGCTGTTGCCGGCGAATCTGCTGTTGCGCCGGGCCGATGAGGTCACGGTCATCGGGCAGGTGCTGGGCCGGGCCGCGGCGGGTGAGGGTTATGGGCGGATCGCGGCCTGGGTGGGTCGATCGGTGTGGTCGGTGCGGGCGTGGGTACGCCGGGCCCGCAGCCGGGCCGGGCAGTTGCGTTCGGCGTTGGCTGAGTGGATCGTCGCGCTGGATCCCGACCCTGCGCCTGCCGAAAATTACATCCGCCCAGGTCATGACCCTGCGAAGGCTTCGCGTGGCGGCGCGAGCTCCGGCCACCCAGAAGACGGAACACGTACGGCAGGATGATCAGCCGTGCTCCTTCGCCTGGCCTACCTCAGCGTCACGTACACTTTCGCCGCGCTGCGGTTGCTGCCCATGGGCGACCTGGACAAGGACATAGAGATACTCGCCCTGCGCCACCAGATCACCGTCCTTGAACGCCACCTCGGCGCCGACACCAGAGTGCATTTCGCACCCGAAGACCGGGCCTTGCTCGCCGCGCTCCTCACCTCGCTGCCCCGCGAGGTCCTACGCCGACTGCAACTCCTCGTCCGCCCGGACACCGTCCTACGGTGGCACCGCGATCTGATGAAACGGCGTCACGCCCGTACCTGCAGGCCGAAGCAGCCTGGGCGCCCACCAACGGTCCGCTCCATCCGCACTCTCATCCTGCGCCTGGTTCGGGAGAACCCCGGCTGGGGCTATCGGCGGGTGCATGGTGAGCTCGCCACACTCGGCATCAAGGTCGCGCCGTCCACGGTCTGGGAGATCCTCAAGCAAGAAGGCCTTGATCCAGCACCCCAGCGGGCATCCACCACATGGGCCGACTTCCTGCGCTCGCAAGCCGACGCCCTACTGGCTTGCGATTTCATCGAAACCGTCACCTTAAACGGGCAGCGCCAGTACATCCTGGCCGTCATCGAGCACGCCGGCAGGCGCATTCGTGTGTTGGGCACCACCGCTCACCCGACCGTCGGCTGGGTGATTCAGGCGATCAGGAATCTCGTGATGGACCTGGAGCATGCGAACTGCCGGGCACGCTTTCTGATCCGAGACCGGGATGGGAAGTTCCCCGCCCTCATGAACGAAATCCTCGCCGATGCAGGCATCCAGACCGTACTCACCGGTATCCGGATGCCGCGAATGAATTCCATCATGGAGCGATGGGTGCAGTCCTGTCGCCACGAACTCCTGGACCGCTGCCTGCTCTGGAACGAACGCCACCTGCGGCACGCCCTACGCGAGTACGAACTGTTCTACAACCGGCACCGAGCCCATCAAGCTCTGGCCCAAGCCGCCCCGCTGCGTACTGTCCCGGACCCGATCACGGATCCAGAGCGAATCACTGACCTGAACATACGCCGACGAGACCGGCTTGGCGGCGTCCTTCACGAGTACTCACATGCCGCTTGACCTGCATGGATCGAATTTTCGGCAGGCACAAGACCAGTCCGGCGATGGAGACCCGCCCGGATCCCTTGCCCGAGACCGAGACGATCGGAGTGTGACCGCGGCGGCCCCAGGTGCGCACCTTCGGCGGGCGCAGCGTCTGACCTGCCTCGTCTTCAAAACAAATCCACGCCTGGCGCTGCGCCGCTACCGTTTTCCCGCCGGCCACGCCTCCCGCCGCCAGGTCGCGATGGCCTGCTCGTCGCGTTCGACCGCCCGGTGCGCCGGGACCTGGACCGACCAGCCGATGCGGTGCAGCAGATAGGCGGTCCCGCGCAGCGTGTAGCGCGTGTGGAACATCCGGGCGATCAAATCCGATATCCGGGCCAGGGTCCACCGCTGGTCCTCGCCGAACCCGTGCACCGCCGGCCCCTGGTCTAGGTGGCTGGTGTTAAGCGGGTCATCTCGACCGGACGATTCTGGGTGACTCGCTCAGCACCGGTTCTGCATGCAGGCTGAGACAAGGGCCTGGCGGCGCGGATCCGGCGATCATGCGGTCTCCGGAGTTGTCCACAAGGCCGCTGGGGGCGCCCTGTGTGGCCGCCTCCGGTCGGCGATCTAGGCGTTCGCCCTGGTCACGCCCCTGCTGCAGCCCACCGCCCGCCTGGGGTGGAGCTGATACCGAGGACTGCCAGACGGGCGAGGTTGACGGCAGCGGCCAGCAAGGAGAAGTCAGCGTCGATTTTGATGGTGCCCCGGACGCGGGCGCGACGTCCGCCGTGCCGTCGCCGCATCAGATGGGCGATCTTGCGTTCGACCTTGGGCCGGGTGGCTCGATAGCTGGCCAGCCAGCCGGGATCGCGGCTGTCGGCCCGGCCTCGGGCCAGCTGCTCTTCGTGCGGGCTGATCTTGATCTCGCGGCCGTCCTTGGCCGTGGTGCAGCGGGCCGCCAGCGGGCAGATCGCGCAGACGGCGCCGAAGCGGGCCACCCCGCTGCCATCGCTTTGCGGCCGGATGGCGACGCTCACCCGGTTCGGGCAGCTCACCTGCCCGGCCTTCAGATCGATGGTGAAGGCGTCCTTGGTGAAGCGGCCGCCCGGCGCGTTGGCCGGCTGCACCTTGATCTTGCTGTCGATGCCGGCCTCAGCCAGCCGGGCCAGCAGCGGCCCGGTGCCGTAGGCGGCATCACCATAGACTTCGGCGGCCTGTTCGACTTCGGCCTGCTCGGGCAGGATGTCGGCCAGCAGGTCGACAGCCGGGTCGGCGTCGCCGACGTTGCCCGCGCTCACCACGGTGGCGGTGATGATCTCACTGTCCGGGTCCTCGGCAATATGGCCCTTGTAGCCATCAAAGGAGCGGCTGGCGGTCTTGCGGCCGTGCCGGGACTCCGGATCGACGGTGGAGACGATGCGGCCCTTGGCCACCTTGCGGGCGATCCGGAACACCCCGCCCTCGTCCTGCTCCAGATCCTGGCCGAGCACCGTGGCCAGCAGCCGGGCGGCCTGCGCCACCTCCTGCTCCGGCCGACGCCCGTCCAGATGCGCCAGCAGCGCATACCCGTCCCGGGCCCGGGAGTCGATCAACGCCTCCCGCTCAGCCGCGTCCGTCCAGTCGATGACCGGCTTGCCCAGATCGGTGTAGGCGTCCCCGCTGGAGATCAGCGCCCGCAACTCGGTCCGCAGCGGCCGCTCAGCCGCGCGCAGCAAGCCCCGGATCGCCGAGCGGATCAACGTGACAGTGTCCTGGGTGGCCACCGCATCGTAGATCGGCGCCGAGTCCAGCACCCGCTTGCGGCCGATCAACCCGGCCTGGGCGGCCACCTCCACGGTCCGCTCGAAGATGCGGTCCGGCCGATCGGAGGCGGCCAGCCGGGCCCGCATGTCCACCAGCACCGTGTGCACGAACCCCGGATGATCGAAATCCAAGCCGCCAGCGGCGTACTTCCACCGCACATCGAAGGCGAACCGGTCCACCGCCTCGCGATCCGACAGCCCTTCCAGCCGTTGCAGCACCATCACCACCGCCACGATCATCGGCGGCACCGACCTGCGCCCATCCTCGGCGAACAGGCCGGCGAACATCGCATCCGGAAACAGGTTCCGGCACTCACGGTGCAGCACCGCGTAGATCGAGTTCGGCGCAATGCGCCCCTCGACGAAACTCACCGTGGAGGACAGCAACCCCGGCTGCATCGGAGTCTGGCCCACCGCCATCGCTCAACCCCATCCCCACGCCCGGTGACCAACACCGATCACCCTGACACATCAGGACGAGGTATCGCGAGATAGATCAAAAAACACCAGCCACCTAGGGCATCGGTCAGGCGCCGCAGCCGGGCATCGTCCAGCCGGCACCGCGAACCGCCGGGCCCTTTGGTCGCCAGGGCCTGTTCGCCACCGGTTCGCCAGCGTTTCTGCCAGCCGTACACCGCGGTCTGCGACACCCGCAGCCGTCTAGCGATCACCGGCACCGGCACGCCTTCGGCGAACCAGCCCGCCGCCTGCAGGCGAACCGCCTCTCTATTGGCCCGTCCTTGCGCGGACAGGCCGCCACTGTCGGGGTACCTCATCACTCCGGCCTACAAGATCCCACCGCCAAGATCACGGCGACACGCCGACCCCGACAACGATCAACCTAGCCATTCAAGATCTGTAGCAGGCCGGACAAGCCCCTCACCAACTGGTAGACAAGCGACAATAACACCTTACGATGGTCGCAGCCTCTGCCCTGATCGCGCAGCAAAACCTCAGCTCACAGTACGAAATCATGTTTTTGAGCGGTACAGGTGTCGGCCGTGGCGGCAGATCGCCACGATGCCGCTCCCTGCACGGAGTCGATAGCGGTGACGGCGACCTGAAGGCTGAGCACGGTCGCCTCGAACGGTACCTCAAGGTTGTCGCCGATCATCACGTGAAAATCAGAGAGCTGCTCATCATCGGTATGGGCATCTCCACTATCACCGGGCCAATCAGCTTGTCGAGATGATCGTCAGGGTGGCAGACCGCCTCCGGCCCTCCGCATGTCGCCGCCAGGAGAATCCAGAATCGATTTTCGTGTGTGATTATGAACTGCGGAACCAGGGCAAGGTTAAAGGGTCTATGATTCGAGCGTGCGAGTAACTATTCCCGGCGTTGTTGGTGCTGGCGATCTACGTTTCGTCTACCTCAATTTGCGCGACCATCCGCGCGGTCAGCTTATGCTGCAAAGGCTCATCGGCGCGGGATTCGTGCCGTGGCTGGTGATCGACGAGGACTCGCCGCTCGCGGCGGCGGGCCGGGCTGGGCAGCTCGCCGAGCTGGAGCAAGTGGCGGGCTTCGCGCCGCTCCCGGAGACGGCGAAGGTCTGCGCCGAGCAGGGCATTGCCTACGAAACCGTGTCAAATCATAATGACCCGCGTGTCGTCGAGTTGCTCACCGGTTCCCAGCTCGCCATCCTAGGAGATACGCGCGTCCTCAAGCCGAACATCATCGATGCGGTGCCGCGCGGCATCATCAATGTGCATCCTGGGTTTCTTCCGGACGTGCGCGGCAACAACCCGTACATCTGGTCGGTGATCCACAATCTGCCGCAGGGCGTGACCGTGCATCTCATCAACACAGGCGTAGACACCGGCCCGGTTCTGATTGCCCGAAAGATCTCCCCGGCACCGGGAACAACGCTGGCCGAACTTGTGCACCTGCTCAACGGGCTATGCGCAGACGCCCTAGTCGAGGCTCTGCACCAGGTCGTCGCCGGTCAGGCGGTGGCGACACCACAGAGCGCCGACGAGCGGCTGACGTTCCGCGAGGCTCGGCCCGAGATCCGCGCGCTTGCCAGGAAGATGCTTCTCGAGCGGTGAATTATGAAGACGTGTCCGGGTGAAACCCGGACGCGCTTCTTCAGGCCGAAGCGACAGACACAGAGCGGACCGACTCCGCCAGGATCCCAAGGCCCTGGTCCAGTTCCTCCATGGTGGCGGTGAGCGGCGGCATCAGCTTCACCACCTGATTCTGCGAGCCGGAGGTCTCTACCAGCAGGCCGCGGTTAAAGGCCTCAGCCACAACTTCGTCAGGCTGCGATGGGTCGGCGAACACCAGGCCCTGGACCAAGCCGCGTCCCCGCACCGAGGTGCCCGGCACAGTGCAGGACAACGTGGTCAGCGCGTCCCGGACGTGCTCACCTTTGGCGAGCACGTCGCGCTCGAACGCGTTGTCGGACCAGTACTCACGCAGCGCTGCGGTGGCCGCGACGAATGCCAGGTTGTTGCCGCGGAACGTTCCGTTGTGCTCGCCGGGCGACCAGACGTCCAGGTCGGGCCGGATGAGCGTGAGCGCCATCGGCAGGCCGTAGGCTCCGATCGACTTGGCCAGGCACACGATGTCCGGTGTGATGCCGGCGATCTCGAAGCTGAAAAACGGCCCGGTCCGGCCACAGCCCATCTGCACATCGTCGACTATCAGGAGTATCTCGTATCGCTGACATAGGTCGGCGAGGCCACATAACCACCCTGCGCGTGCGACGTTGACTCCGCCTTCGCCCTGCACGGTTTCCACAACCACTGCAGACGGCCTGTCCAGCCCGCTGCCGCTGTCGCTCAGCAGTTGTTCCAGGAAGGGGAAGTCCGGACCTGTGCCGTTCAAGAAACCGTCGTACGGCATCGGCGTGGTGTGCGGGAGCGGCACACCGGCGCTGGCGCGCTTGGCCGCGCTGCCGGTCACCGACAGTGCGCCGAGCGTCATGCCGTGAAATGCGTTGGTGAACGAGATCACTTGCTGCCGACCGGTGACCTTGCGGGCGAGCTTGAGCGCCGACTCGACGGTGTTGGCCCCAGTCGGGCCAGGGAACTGAACTTTATAGTCCAGCATGCGCGGCGCTAGCACGAGTTCGTGGAACGTCTCTAAGAAATCGCGTTTCGCCATCGTGCTCATGTCCAGCGCGTGGGCGATGCCGTCGCTGGTCAGGTAATCGATCAAAGCTCTTTTGAGCACCGGGTTGTTGTGCCCGTAGTTTAGCGCACCGGCGCCGGAAAAGAAATCAAGGTACGATTTCCCGGTCTCGTCGTATACGAAACTTCCAACCGCCCGATCAAATACTGCGGGCCAAACCCGGCAATAGCTGCGGACCTCGGATTCCAGCTTGTCAAAGATACTCATTTATCCTCGTTCGCCCTATCATGATCCGCAATGAGATAAGCGAGTCCGATGGCCAATTCCTTGGCCATCGGGTCCTTGGTCATCGAGTAGTGGGTCGCCTCCACGCGCTCGTCGCGTATGGCCGACCTCGTGTGCCTGCCCCAGTCGGTCTTCGTGACAAGACCCCGATCCAGCGAGTCACCCGCCCATACCACCCAAAGCGGTGCGTCGCAAACGCCTGGCTGCCAGCTGGTGAAGAGCCAGTTGTGCAGCGACGCTACGATGGCACGTTCCGCGCATGCCTGTGGCTCGGCACCAGCCAGGCCGGGGGCCTCGCGCACCACACGTTCGCCGTGCGACCAGTCCGGTTCCGCAGCCCGAGGACGGGTTCCAGAAGAGACGCCCGCATCCCAGATCGTCACAGAAAGGACTGGTACGCCCAGTTTCTCCAGCTCCACCGCGACGCCGTGAGCGATCAGTCCTCCCATCGACCAACCAACCACATGGCAGCCGCGGCCGCCGAGCACCTTGGCGATTTCGACGGTATAGGTGCCGATCATCTCCTCGGGTGCGGACCAGGTAGTTCTGGTTTGCGGGTCGGTCATGGCGTCGAACACGCCATAGACCATCTTGCCGGTTGGCAGCGCGTCCACCAGCTCCTGGTAGACGTGCACGTCGCCGCCGAGCGGGTGCATGCAGAACACGGGCGTCTCGTCGCCTGCCGCGGTGTTCAACTCGATCAGGTGCTGCGTGTCCGCGATGGACTCGACCGGCGCACCACGCAAGTGGTTCGCCAGCCGACGCGGCGTCGGCCGTTCAAGTAGCATCGCGATCGTCAGCGGCGCGCCGAATTCGCGGCGCACCTTCGCGATGACCCGCGCCGCGAGTAGCGAGTGGCCGCCCAGCGCGAAGAAGTGGGAATTCGGGTCCACATCGGACAGACTGAGCACCTCGCACCATAGCTCTACCAGCCGCCGTTCGAGGCCGTCGACGGGTTCGACCCGATCGGCGACCTGGGCCTGCTCGGTCTGAGCCGCCAGTTTGTTCAGCGCCTGGTAGTCGATCTTGCCGATCACGGTGACCGGCAGTGCGTCGAGCGCGGAAATTCGGGCCGGAACCATGTAGTCGGGCAGGAAACCACGTAGGTACTGCTTTAATTCTTTTGGTCCGGCGTGGCCTACGACGAACGAGTGCAGCGCCGGGCCGCGCTCATCACCGGCGTCGAGAATCGTCACGGCAGTGGTCACGTCGGGATGGGCCACGAGCTTGGCGGTGATCTCGCCGAGCTCGACCCGGTTGCCGCGGATCTTCACCTGGTCGTCCAGCCTGCCCAGATACTCGACGACGCCGCCCTTGGCGAGTCGTACCTTGTCGCCGGTGCGGTAAACGCGGATCAGTCCGCCGTCTGCGCCCCACGGCGCGTCGAGGAACTTCTCCGCTGTAAGCTCCTGCCGGTTGTGATAGCCGCGGCCGACGCCCTTGCCACCGATGTAAAGCTCGCCGATTGCGCCATACGGCACCAACCGTTGCCGCTCGTCGGCGACGAACAGCGAGACTCCTGGCAGCTCCGTCCCGATCGACGGTCGCTCGACCCGGTCATCGACTCTCTGGAACGACGAGTTCACTGTGCATTCGGTGGGGCCGTAAACGTTGAACACCTTGAGGTGCTCAGCGCGTCCCAGCGGTCCCCACAGCGGAGCGGGCAGGGCCTCACCGCCGACGACCTGCGTGCGCAGCTTGAGGTCGGATCGGGTCAGCAACCCGGCCTCCATCAGCAGGTGCAAGTGTGGAGGGATGGCCTCCAGCAGCGTGACCTGAGTGTCGGCGACGTAGTCGAGCATCGCATCCGGATCGAGTCGCAAGTGCGCCGGGATGATCACTAGTGTGGCTCCGCCCAGCAGCGCGAGGATCTGCTGCACACTGACGTCGAAGATCAGCGGTGCGTTGAGAGAGGCGGTCTCATTGCGCCAGTCGGCAATCTCGTAGGTCTCGCGCAGGCCCGCGCCGAAGTTGTGCATGTTGGCATGGGTGATGAGTGTTGCCTTGGGCAGGCCGGTGGTGCCGGAGGTGTAGATCGCGTACGCGAGGTCGTCGAGTTCGGTGGTGCGCTTCGGGTGCACCGGCGTAGGCGTGGCAGACACCACCCGCACGTCAATCAGCTCGGCATAGTGCGACTCAAAACCCTTGGGCCCCAGGATGATCTCAACGCCCGAGTCTGTGATCATGTACCGCCTCCGGTCTTCCGGCAGATCGGGGTCGATCGCCACGTACGCGCACCGGGCCAGCCAGCAGCCGAACAGCGCGACGATCGAGTCGACCGACCGGTCGGCCACAAGCCCGACGAAGCTGCCTGCCGGCACATCGCGACCGACCAAGATATCGGCGATTGCCTCGGCGCGGCCGACGAGTTCGTCGAAGGTCAGCTGCTCATCCTGCGTACGCACCGCGATCCGGTCACCGCCGAGCTCACGGATCAGGTCGCTGGTCGGCCGAATGGGATCCAGCGGGTCGGCGCCAGCCCGTTTGGTGCGCAGCGCCCGCTCCGCGTCCTCGTCGAGTAAGGGGATGTCCGCAATGGACGTACCGGGGTCGCGGGCACCCTCGATCAAGACCGTGAACAGTGCGTGTGCGGCGCTGGACACGTAGTCCTCGTCGAACAGCGATGAGTCGTACTCGACCATCAGCCGCAGCCCATCTGGCAGACGCAGAAAGAACAACGCGAGCGCGAACTTGGCCTGCTTGTCGTTGAGGCTGCTCGCCTCGACGGCAACCTCACCCCAGCGTCGCTCCCCGTCGGGTGCGGTCTGCAGTTCGATCGCGATGTCGAACAGAGGGCCGCGTGACGACACGGCCTCGACCACCTGGTCGAACGGCACGTCGTCGTGCGACAATGCGCCGATCACGCTGTCGTTTGCGCGAGCCAATGCCGTGCCGAACGACGGCAGGTCGCTCAGGTCGGTGTGTAAGGCGACGGTGTTGACGAAGAAGCCCATCGCTGACTCGAACTCCGGCTTCTTACGATTCAGAGTGGTCGTGCCCAGTATCGCGTTCGGCGTGCCGGAGTAGCGGAATGCCAATACCTGCACCGCGGTTTGTAGCACGGCGAATGTGCTGACGTTGAACCGTTCTGTCAGCTCTTCGACAGCAGCGACGGCCGCTGCGGGGACGTCCACGACGTAGCCGGCGGCGCGGCCGGGCCCGGTCGCGCCGAGCGGGCGGCTGGCGAGGAGAACGCGCGCTGGGTTGGCGGGCAGGATGGATCTCCAGTACGCGAGTTGCCGCTCCACCTCCGTGGGCGTGAGCGTTTCCCGCTGCCACTGAGCGAAGTGACTGAATTGCGCGGGCTCCGGACGGTGCCACAAGCTTCCTGCTGAGAACGCCTGGTAAGCCTCGGCGAGTTCGTGCTCGAAGATTCCGAACGACCAGCCGTCCGTGCCTATGTGGTGGAGCGTCAGCAGCAGCACGTGCTCACCGTCGGACACCTTCCCGAGCAGCGCGCGGAACGGCGGCTCGGCCCGCAGGTCGAACGGCCGCAGCGCGAAGTCCCGCCAGTGCTCGGGCAGGGTGACAACCTGGGTCAGCACAGGCGTCGCGTCCAGCACCAACTGGTATACCTGATCGTCATACTCTACGAAGATGGTTCGGAGAACTTCGTGCCGTTCTATTAGTGCATTGACGGCCTTCATCAGGGCGCCGGTGTCGAGCGCGCCGCGCAGCCGGAGATACCGGGTCACGTTGTAGGCATTGGACTCCAGGTCGAGCTCCTGGTCGATCCACAGCCGGACCTGGTTGGGGGCAAGAGGTTCCAGATGGGAGATCAGCAGCGCGAACTGCTTCTCGCTCAGACCCGCGAGCAGGTCCTGCGCGTGACTCATCGTGCGATGCCTTCCAGTTACTGGTCGACCAGGCGGTGGCGGTGAAGCGTCAGGTCTTCGCGGTCATGCCAGTTCCACTGGCAACTCGGTGATGCCGAGGATGAAGTTCGACCTCAGGCGCCGTACGTTTCCGGCGAGACGGAACCGCGCCCGCGACTCGGCCAGCCGTCCGAAGAGGAGGGACAGTTCGGCCTGGGCGATCGGCGCGCCTATGCAGCGATGCAGACCTGAGCCATAGGTCAGGTGACGGTTCGGGGTGCGGGCGATATCGAAGGCCGCCGCGTCTGGGAACTGGTCCTCGTCCCGGTTCGCGGAGAAGTTCCACAGCGTCACCGAGTCGCCAGCAGCGATGTGCACGCCGCGCCGCACCACGTCCCGGCGCGCGACGCGCTGGACGTAGGCGTTCGTCGAGCTGTAGCGCAGCATTTCCTCGATCGCGCTGTCGAGCAGTGCGGGCTCAGCGAGGAACCGGTCGTATGCGGCAGGGTTCTCGATCAGCGCGTGCATGCCGGTGCAGGCTGTGTAGGAGGATGTCTCATTGCCGCCGACCGCGACGTTCATGCAGTTGTAGAGGATGTCCTCCTCGTTCATCGGGCGCCCGTTGACCTCTGCTGCTAACAGCATGCTGACCAGGTCATCGCCAGGCCTGCGACGGCGCTCGGTGACGATGTTCGTGAAGAACTCGAAGATCTCAGCCTGCAGCCACGCGAGCCGCAACCGGACATCGCCGCTGGTGTCCACGAACACCTCGTCACGGAAGCCGACCATCCGGCGGGTCAGGTCGATCAGCTCGTGCGCCTCGGCGTGACCGATGCCCATGACGACCATTAGCGCACCCGCGGGCAGTTCAGTGGCGACCTGTGTGGCGAAGTCGCAGCCGCCGTCGGCGATTGCGCGGTTCACCGCCTTGCCGACCAATACGCGGACTTGGTCGCTGACCCGCGCAGTGACGATGGCGGACATCGCAGGCTGGATGACCTGTTTGAGCATTCGGTGACGGGGCAGATCGCTCGCGACAAGCATCCGGCCACCCGCGGAGTCCTCCTCGCTGCCGAACGACCCGCCGAGGACGGCCCCGCGCGTCGATCCGAACAGCTCGTGATCGCGGTAGGCCCACAACACGTCGTCATACTTGGTCAGCGCGAGGAACCGGCTGCCATCAGCGGTGATGTTCTCGTAGATCGGGTTGGTCTCGCGAAGCCACGTGAAGACTTCTGGGTGCTTGTTGCGGACGAAGAGGTCGACGTCGGTGAGGTCGACAGTGCTCTGGGGCGTCACCGCGCGAGTGCCTCATCGATCAGTGCGTCGATGACCTTGGCGAGATCGCCGAGTACGGTGTTGCTGAGCAGCGTCGAGTTGTCCACGCGCACACCCAGCTCGCGCTTGATCCGCCGCTGCACCCGGAACGCCTGCAGTGAGTGACCGCCGAGTGCGAAGAAGTCCTCCTGCACACCGACCTTCTCAACGCCGAGCAGTTCCGCCCAAAGCTCCCCGAGGTAACGTTCGGTGTCCGTGGAAGGCGCGACATAGGAGTTCGTCCGTTCGCGGTGCCTGCCCAAAAGCTCACGCAAGGCGCCGGTGTCGCGCTTGCCGTGCTCGCTCGCCGGGATGGTGGTGAGCACGATGATGTCGCTCGGCACCATGTAGTCGGGCAGCTCAGCTTGGGCGTGCGCGCGGAGGTCCTTGAGCGATAGGGAATTCTCAAGCACGACGAACGCCACCAGTCGTCGGTCGTCGCCCTCACTGTCTGGAAGCACGGCCGCATCCTGGACACCACGGTGGCGGCGTAGGCCGCGTTCGACCTCGCCCGGCTCGATGCGGTAGCCGCGTACCTTGATCTGGTCATCCGTGCGGCCGACGAAGAGGTAGACGCCATCCTCGCGCTGCTGCACCAGGTCTCCCGTCCGGTACAGGCGTTCCCCGCCGATCTCGAGGAACCGCTGCGCTGTCAGCTCGGGCGCGCCAAGGTAGCCGCGTCCCACGCCGGAGCCACCTACGAATAATTCGCCGACCTTTCCGCGTGCTACGGGCATGAGGTCGGGGGAGAGGACGTGCAGCGTGACGCCATGCAGCGGCAAGCCGATGGGGATACTGTCCGTCTCCGCGTCCTCTGCGGTGATCAGGTGCGCAGTGCAGCACGTGGTGATCTCGGCCGGGCCGTAGAGGTTGTAGAACGTGCCCTCGAACCTACCGCTGAGCAGGTCGCGGCATGCGGACGGCAGGATCACGTCGCCGCCGGCCTGCAGGAGCCGAAGCGAGGCGAACGCATCGCGGTCCTCGTACACCACATGGTTGATCACCATGGTCGGGACCAGCATCGCGGAGATCCGGTAGCGCCGCATCTGGCGCTGAAAGTCGGCGGCCAGCAGATCCGGAACCGGTGGCAAGACTACGATTTCCGCGCCCGCGGCGATCGTGCTCCACATCTCGAAGTGGAACGCGTCGAACGAAACGCTGGAGATCTGGCCGACCCGGTCATCGCGGGTGAGCTGAGGCAAGCTCGGGTTGGTCGCGAAGGACACCAGGTTGCGGTGCTCGAGGACGATCGCCTTCGGTGTGCCCGATGAGCCCGAGGTGAACAGCACGCTCGCCGCAGACGCGGGCGTTGGGTCGCTCCGCCTCGCGGGAGCGGCGGCAGTCTCGCCATCGTGACCATCGATCTCATCGACCAACATGACCGTGGGCACGACCACGCTCAGCGCCGGGGTGAAATCGGCGTCGGTGAGCACGACCTCGGCACCACTTTCGCGCAGCATAAGGTCACGCCGCGAGCCAGGGTAACGGGTGTCGACGGAGACGTAGGCACATCCTGCCTTGAGGATCCCGAGGATGGCAACGAAAAGGCGCGTGGACCGGTGGACGTGCACGCCCACGCGGTCCTCGCTGCCGAACCCGTGTTCACGCAGCGCGGTCGCGACAGAGTCGGACCGCCGGTCGAGCTCGGCATAGGTGAGGGTGCACGCGTCATCTGTGACGGCAGGACAATCCGGGTTCTGTTCGACGGCACGGTGGAACAGCGAGATTAAGGTGTCCACAGGTTGAGGTCACTCCGAAGTCCCTGGTGAGGACGGGTGGGCTTGGAAATATCCCTGTCCCGTTACGCTGGAAATATTTCTAACGCTCTTACAGGGCAAATAGCGGACAGTCTGTGTGATTGTTGCATGTATGATCACTACTATCCAATGTGATGTGGATCACACATATTCCTAACATGTAGTACTTGCGGAACGGGTAGATCGTGGCTGAGACTAGGCCAGTCTGCGCTTAGTTCGGCCAGCACGTCGCTCATGTGCGCCAGTATATTAACCCAGTCGGGAGACTTGGACTTGACCTCGCGTTCACGATCATTTCTGATTGCCAACTTCATCTCCACGCTCGGAGATGTCATGGTAGTCACGGCCATACCATTCGGCGTCGGCCTGGAGACCGGGCGGATCGAGAACACCATAATTTTCTGGCTGGTCCCGGCTTTGGCCGTGCTCGGTGCCAGCTTCTTCGGCAAGCGCATCAGTCGGCGTAAGAGCACCGCGCGGGTCGACTACGCGCGCCTGCTGATGGGGATCGCGGTGGCCGAAGTCGTAATCTCGCTGCTCACCCTCCTGTTTCGCGGGCCGATCTCCACGCTCGTCATTTCGACTTTATTCGTAGCGCTTTACGCATTTGCGAAGGAAGGTATTCCGCGCATCCTCTACCAGGTCGCAATGTATCGCTACTTTGTCAAGGCAGAAGAATATGCGCGCCTTGCAGGTTTGAAAGCCGGCCTCGACATCGTGGCTGCTCTGGGGGCGATTCTGTTCTCTGCGGCGGTCGTGGCAAGCGGCACGTGGCGATATGTGCTGCTGTTTGATGCGCTGACCTTCGTCGTCCTTTCGGTGACAATGTGGAAGGTCGGCCGCGACCCCGAATCGGTGGCACCCGTGCCGATCGCGGAGAAGACCACCACACGCTCTGGTGCGGCGCCCGACCTGCGTGCGGGCCTTGTGTCCGTGCTCATTGCGATTCCGTTGTTCCACGGCGTAAACGCGGCCTTCGTGAACTACCTCCCGTTGATCAACCAGGAACTCGGGGTGATGGCGGCGAGCACCAGCATCACCCTTCTCGCTGTGCTGCGTGCCCCCGGAATGCTGCTGGGCCTCGGCTTCGACAAGATTCGCAAGTACGTGCCCGCCCGTACGTGGACGACGTTCCTCCCGGTCGCCTATGTGCTGATCGCGCTGACCTACCTAGCGTCGCCGAACGTCTGGTCGGTTTACGCGCTCCTGTTCCTCGGCGGGCTCAACGTCGGCGTGTTCGCGCCGTCCGACGCGATCATCCGCAATGAGATCCCGGAGGCGCACCTGGTCGGCTTCAACGTGATCGTGCTGCGCTGGCTCGGCGTGTTCCAGGCTCTTGCCTGTTTGAGTGCACTGGCAGTGTTCCGCACTTTGACCGTGCACACGGGCCTGCTGGCCATCATTGTCGTCGCGTCGGTCGTGTTTGCCGTGCTTCTGCCGCGCATCCACGCCAACAACCCGTTACTCGCGCGCCCCGCCCCCAGCGAAGCCGTCAACGCATGAGCAGTTTTGTATCGAGCCGCTGCCGATTGATCTTGTTGAAAGGGACGGCGAGCAGGCGGTACCTCGGTGCATCAGCAGTCTCTCGACCGCCGGCCAGAGGATGGCGCACCAATGAGTGATAGGTATGCCCAGCTCAGGGCCAAGGTGCTCGCCGAGCCCGCGAAAATTCCCGTAGTGCCACGGCTTACGGATGGCAGCTATCCGATGTCTCACGCGCAGGAACGTCTCTGGTTCCTCGACCAGTTGGAGGGTTCCAGCGCGTCTTATAACGTGCCTGTGTGCGTCCGTTTTCGCGGTCCAGTTGACGTGCCCGCGCTGGAACGCGCGCTGCAGACCGTCGTGAGCAGGCATGAGGTGCTACGCACGGTTTACGAGTCCACGCCGGACGGGTGTAGCCAGGTCGTCCGCCACGCCGATGGCTCGTTCGTCCGGTTCTCGGAGGTGTCATCGCCGCAGGAGTTCCTGCGCTTGCCGTTCGACCTTCGTGCGGCGCCGCCGCTGCGCGCGGCCATGGTCCGGCACGCCGTCGATGACCACCTCTTCCTGTTAAGTGTGCATCATATCGCCTTCGATGGCTGGTCGGTCGGCGTGCTGGTGCGCGAGATGATCGCCGCCTACCACGGCGAAGTTCCAGAGCCGGCCAAGGTCCAGTACGTGGACTACGCGGCGTGGCAACGGAACTCCCCGTCGTCTTCACTGGAATGGTGGCGGGAACGCCTCACCGGCGCGGAGCCCCTTTCCCTGCCGCTTGACCGTCCACGCCCGGAGGCGCGGAGCGAGCAGGGCGGACTGGTGTCGTTCGACATCGACGTCGAGACCGGAGCGGCGCTGCGGCAGATCGCCCGCCGCCACTCAGCGACGCCCTTCATGGTGCTGCTCGCCGTCTTCCTCGTGCTGCTGCGCCGCCATAGCGGCCAGAGCGACATCAGCGTCGGCACCCCGGTCGCGAACCGTGACCACGACGCGCTCGACGACGTGATCGGCCTGTTCGTCAACACCGTGGTCCTGCGGGTCGATGTCGCCGACGTGACGTTCGGCGAGTTGGTCGACCGGGTGCGCCAGGTCGCGCTCGACGCGCTCGCCCATCAGGACGTGCCGTTCGAACGGGTGGTCGAGGCGGTCAACCCGAGCCGCGGCCTCGGGCGATCACCACTGTTCAAGGTGCTGTTCACGATGAACACACCGGGCGAGATCGCCTGCCCCGTGCCGGGCCTGCACGCCTCGTTCGAGCGGCTGTCGCACGAGCTTGCCAAGTTTGACATCGCGGTTGACATCGAGGAGCGCCCCGACGGTTCCTATCGCGGGGCGTGGCAGTACGACGGTGACATCTTCGACCAAGTGAGCGCCGTCGCCATGACCACCCGCCTGGTCCGCCTGGCGTCGGTGTTCGCCGCGGCGGAGGAGCAGGTGATCAGCCAGGCCCCGATTCTCGACGCCGCCGAACGCGCGGCGCTCGCATCGGCGTGGAATTCCACAGCGGACTGGGCGGACGACGGCGTCGGCGTGCACGAGCTGTTCCTGCGCCAGGCCGATCTGACCCCAGACGCACCGGCGCTGGCTCAGGGTCCGACCCGGATCAGCTACTGTGAGCTGGCCGACTGGACCGGCGCGATCGCCACGCACGTGGGACCGGGGCTGACCGGACTGTGCGTGCCCCGCGGGCCGGCGGGCATCGCCGGTCTGCTGGGCATCCTGCGCGCCGGCGGCGCCTACGTGCCGCTGGACCCGGAACTGCCCGCCGCGCGGCTGCAATACATGATCGCTGACGGCGGGCTCGCGACGATCGTGGTCGACGGGGCGGCGCCGCCGAGACTGGCCGAAGCGCTGGAGGGCCTTGTGCCACGACCGCGTTTGGTCGACATGCGGGCACCTGCGGCGGGTCCGGTGCCGGTCGCCTCGGGTGGGTCCCGGCTGTGCTACGTCATCTACACATCCGGCACCACCGGCCGGCCGAAAGGCGTTGCCGTCGAGCACCGAAACCTGGCCCACTACGCGCGCAGCGTGCTGGATACGCTGGGCGACGTCGCTGGCCTGCACTTCGCTTCGGTGTCGACGTTGTCCGCCGACCTCGGCAACACCAGCATCTTTCCGGCGTTGATCGGCGGCGGCTGCGTGCATGTCCTGGACCACGCGACGGCGACCGACCCAGAATTGTTCGGCGCCTACGTGAGCGGCCAGGCGATCGACGTGGTCAAGATCGTGCCGTCACATTTCGCAGCGCTCCACCACTCCGCCACCGGCCCGGACGCGCTCGTGCCGAGACGAGCGCTGATCTTCGGCGGTGAGATGCTGTCGCGCTCCCTGATCGCCGGACTCAGCTGCGCGGTCTACAACCACTACGGCCCCACCGAGACTTGCGTCGGGTCGCTGATGTCACGTGTGGACGGCGGGTCAGGACCAGTGCCGATCGGGCGGCCGCTCGGTGCCACGCGGCTCGCGGTGCTCGACTCCGGCGGCCGGCCGGTGCCGCGCGGCGTGGTGGGGATGCTGCACATCGCGGGCCCCGGTGTTGCCCGCGGCTATCTCAACCGGCCAGGGCTCACCGCGGAGCGGTTCGTCGCGCTGCCAGGCAAGTCCGGGCGGTTCTACCGGACCGGTGACCTGGTGCGTACGCTCATGTCCGGCGAGATCGAGTTCGTCGGGCGGACCGACGGGCAGGTCAAGGTCCGGGGGCATCGGGTCGAGCTCGGCGAGGTCGAGCGGGCGATCGCCGCGGAGCCCGGGGTGAGGCAGGCAGTCGTGGTGCCCATCCGCGACGGCGCGACGGTGACCGCGCTGGCTGCTTACGCGGTGGGCGACGTCACCACCGCTCAGCTCGCCAAGGCGCTGCGCACCCTGCTGCCCGCCCACCTGGTGCCATCGACGATCACAGTGGTGCCCGAGATCCCGCGCACGCTCAACGGCAAGGTCGACCACGCCGCCCTGCCTGCCCCGCACGCCGCCGTATCCGTCACCGATGTGCCGCGTTCCGGCATCGAGGAACGCCTCCGCGCGATCTGGCAGGACGTCCTCGGCCATCCAGTCGGCCTCGATGATGACCTTTTCCAGGCGGGCGGCCACTCACTGCTGCTGATCCGCCTGGTGGCACGCGTACGCAGCGAGCTCGGACGTGTCCTGGCGGTGCGGGACTGCTTCACTCACCCGACGATCCGTGGCCTGGCCGCCATACTGGAGCAGGCCGCCTCCGTCCGGACCACGATTCCGGTGCTCGAACGCACCGACGGCGCCCGGTACCTGATGTCCTTCGCGCAGGAGCGCCTGTGGTTCCTCAACCGGCTCGACCCTGGCACCGCGTTCTACAACGTCCCCGTAGCCGTGCGACTGCGCGGCGCGCTCAACGTGCGCCGGATCACTGCCGCCCTGCGCGAGCTGATCAGCAGACATGAGGTGCTCCGCACCACCTACCCCGACGGGCACCAAGTGGTGAAATATCCCGACGGTGCCCACTTCGAGCTGTCCGAGGCGCGGGACGCAGAGGAGTTCCTCAGCCTACCGTTCGACCTCGCCACCGAACCTCCCGTCCGAGCGGCGCTGATCCGGGACGCCGAGGACGACCACCTGCTCTTGGTGAGCGTGCACCACATCGCGTTCGACGGTGAGTCGGTCGGCACCTTCACCAAGGAGCTCGGCGAGCTGTACGCGGGCCGCTTGCTTCCGCCCCTCCCGCTGCAGTATCTGGACTACGCGGCATGGCAGCGCGATCAGCTCGGCGCCGCCCGTCTCGACGAGCTTGTCCAGTGGTGGAAGCGGCGGCTCATGGACGCCGAACCGCTCGCGCTGCCGTTCGATCGGCCGCGGCCGGCGGTGCAACGGCACCGGGGCGGCGTGATCCCCTTCCACATCGACGCCGCCACGGGAGAAGCGGTACGGCGCGTCGCACGCGGGCACGGCGCAACGAATTTCATGGTGCTGCTGGCCGCGTTCATCGTGCTGTTGCGACGGTATGGCGGGCAACGCGACATCAGCGTTGGCACGCCGGTTGCCAACCGCGAGCTTGCCGAACTCGACGGTGTCGCCGGGTTCTTCGTCAATACGCTTGTGCTGCGCGTCGATGTGGACGAGGTGCCGTTCGGCGAGCTGGTCGAGCGGGTCCGGGCCACAGTGCTCGATGCCCTGGCACACCAGGAGGCGCCGTTCGAGAAAGTCGTCGAGGAGGTGAACCCCAGCCGGAACCTCAGCCACTCACCGTTGTTCCAAGTCATGTTCGGGATGAGCGTGCCGGGCAGCCGCGACACCGGATGGATGGCGGAAGGCGTCACCGCCGCCACCGAGCGCCTGTCCCACGGATTGTCCAAGTACGACGTGTCGGTCAACGTCCAAGAGCACGACGACGGGTCGTTCGAGGGTACGTGGCAGTACGACGTGTCGCTGTTCGACAAGCAGACCGCCGCGACGATGACGGCGCACCTCGTCCGCCTCATCCAGGCATTCGCGAAGAGCGATGACCTCGTGGTCACCCAAGCACAGATGCTCGGCGACTCTGAACAGCGGGAGCTGCTCACCCGGTGGAACGACACCGCCGCCGAGTTTGAGGACGCTGGCGTGCACGAGTTCTTCGTGCGCCAGGCAGAGCGGTCCCCGGGCGCGCCTGCCGTTGTCCAGGGCGAGCGGCGCATCACGTACGGCGAGCTCGCCAGCTGGTCAGCCGCGATCGCCGAGCGGATCGGATCGGGCGAGCAGCTGGTCGGCATCTGCATACCGCGCGGGCTCGAGACCGTGGCCGGGCTGCTCGGCGTGCTGCGCACGGGCGCGGCGTACGTGCCACTCGACCACCAGCTGCCACCTGCGCGGCTGCGCCGTCTGATCGAGGACGCCGGGCTCACCACCGTGATCGTCAATGATCGCCCCTCGGACAACCTGCGCGAAGCACTGGCGGGGCTGCCGGTCCGGTTGGTGGACGTGCGGGCCTGCACCACGCCCACCGGTCGGCCGTTGCCGGAGCACGGCGGCGGTGATCGGCTCTGCTACGTGATCTACACCTCCGGTTCGACGGGCCTGCCCAAGGGCGTGCTGGTGCATCACCGGGGCGTGGTGAACTACACCACGTTCGCCTGCCGCGAGTACGGCATCGCCGCCGGGACCACGGTGCTGCTGCACTCGCCGATCACGTTCGACCTGACCGTGACGACGATGCTCGCCCCGCTGATCGCTGGCGCGACCATCGAGATCGTCGAGGGCGACGACATCGAGGATCTTGCTGCCGCGCTGCGTGACGCCGACGAGCCGTACCAGGTCGTGAAGCTGACGCCCGCACACCTGCGCGTGCTAAACGTCGCCTTGGCGAGGGAGATCCCGCGTCGGACCATGGCCCGCTGCCTGGTCGTCGGTGGCGAGGCGCTGCACGCCGAACGGGTACGGCCATGGGTGGGGCGAAGCCGGATCGTCAACGAGTACGGCCCCACCGAGACCGTCGTCGGCTGCACGATCTTCGAGGCCGCCGACACACCGGGGGACGTACCGATCGGGCACCCCATCGCCAACACCACGAATCATGTGCTTGACGAGCACCTACAACTCGTGCCGTTCGGTGTGGTCGGCGAACTGTGCGTCGGCGGCGCCGGCGTGACGCACGGCTATCTCAACCAGCCGGAACTCACCGCCGAACGGTTCGTTGACGATCCGTTCTCCGACGGACGTCTTTACCGCACCGGTGACCTCGTCGTGCGCAGGCGCGACGGGGTGCTGGAGTACCGCGGCCGCGACGACAG
This sequence comes from Sphaerisporangium sp. NPDC051017, assembly GCF_040683095.1. Lineage (NCBI taxonomy): Bacteria > Bacillati > Actinomycetota > Actinomycetes > Streptosporangiales > Streptosporangiaceae > Sphaerisporangium > Sphaerisporangium sp. NPDC051017. Next base: position 15,137 of record NZ_JBFBCI010000061.1, on the reverse strand, counting down.
CCAGGTGAAGGTCCGTGGCCATCGCGTGGAGCTTGGTGAGATCGAGGCGGTCACCCGCGAGGTGCCCGGCGTCAGGGACGCCTGCGTGCTCTACGTGCGGCGCGGCGGCTTCGACGCGCTCGTCGCGTACGTGGTCACCGATACCACCGCCACCGAGGTGCGGGACGCGCTGCGGAAGGCGCTGCCGCAGCACATGGTCCCGAACCAGGTCCAGCTGATGGACACCCTTCCGTTGACCTCCAACGGAAAAGTCGACCGGGTGGCGTTACCCGCCGGGATCGCCGTCGCGCAAGCAGAGGTCGTCCCCGTGCGTGGCGAGACCGAGCGCCGCGTACACGAAATGTGGACTGAGGTGCTCGGAGTGGACCGAATCGGTCGCACCGAGAACTTCTTCGACGCGGGCGGGCACTCGCTGCTGCTGGTCGGCCTGCACGACCGGATCACCTCGCGGTTCGGCGCGGTCATCGAATTGCTCGACCTGTTCCGGACACCGACCATCGCGGCACTCGCCGAATTGATCGACAAGTCAGGAACTCCGGCGTCACAGCCTGAGCCCGCACCGGCCCGCAGAACTCGCGCCGATGTGCTGGCGACTCTACGCAAGCGGAGGCAGGGCATATGAGCGAGCTCGACATTGCGATCATCGGAATGGCAGGACGGTTCCCCGAGGCGAGCGACGTCGAGCAGTTTTGGGAGAACATCTTAGGAGCACGCGAGTGCGCGACCACGTTCTCCCGCGAGACGCTCCTGGCCGCCGGGATGCCCGCGGATGCGGTGGACGGCGAGGGCTTCGCTGGGGTGCGCGGCGTACTGGGCGAATCAGACCGGTTCGACGCCTCATTCTTCGGCTACTCACCGCGTGAGGCCGAGTACATGGACCCGCAACACCGGATCTTCCTCGAGGTGGCGTGGAACGCCTTCGAGAACGCGGGCTATGCGCCAGACGGATACACCACGCCGGTCGGCGTCTTCGCGAGCTGCAGCCAGAACACCTACCGCGACACCGTGCTGCGCGACGCGTTCGGTGACGGTGATTGGAAAGATGGGATGTTGCTCGGCATCGGTAACCAGGCCGACTTCCTGAGCACCAGGGTCTCCTACAAGCTCAACTTGACCGGCCCGAGTATGACCGTGCAGACCGCCTGCTCCAGCTCGCTGGTCGCGCTGCACCTCGCGTGCCAGAGCCTGCTCGCGGGCGAGTGCGACGTCGCGCTGACGGGCGGCTCTGCAGTGCGGTTCCCCGTGGTGGGCGGGCAGCGGTGGGTGGAGGGCGGTGTGTACTCGCCGGACGGGAGGTGCCGTGCGTACACGGTGGACGCTCGCGGTGTGTTCAGCGGCAATGGAGTCGCGGCCGTCGTGCTGAAGCGACTGGACGACGCCCTCTCGGACGGCGACTGGATCCACGGCGTCGTCAAGGCCTCCGCGGTCAACAACGACGGCCACGACAAGATCGGCTACACCGCGCCGAGCGAGACCGGCCAGGCCGCCGCGATGAGGGCGGCCCTGTCGCTCGCCGGCATCCGCCCCGATGACGTCGGCTACATCGAAGGTCACGGCACAGGCACCCCACTCGGCGATCGTATCGAGATCGCCGCGCTGCGCAGCGTCTACGGCACCGCCTCCCGCGATGACGCTTTCTGCGCGCTCGGGTCGGTTAAGAGCAACGTCGGTCACCTCGATGCGGCGGCGGGCGTCACCGGCCTGATCAAGGCGGTCTTGACCGTACGCAACGGGATCATCCCACCGCAGCTGCACCTCACCGCGCCGAATACGCAGCTCGATGGGGGCCCGTTCTACGTGACCGGCGAGCTGCGGCCGTGGTCCGCGGACATCCGGATCGCCGGCGTCAACTCCCTCGGTCTCGGCGGCACAAACGCGCACGTGATTGTGGCCCAGGCGCCCGAACGCCCCGCGCCCGCGCCGGGTGAGGGCATCGGCGGGTACTTCGTCGCGCCGCTGAGCGCGGGGTCCGCCGATGCGCTCGACCGGATGCTCGACGACCTGCCTGGTGAGCTGGCGGCGGTGGACCCGTCCCTCACACCGGCGGACGCGTCGGCGACCCTGATCGAGGGCCGCTCGCCGCGCCCGCACCGGGCAGCGCTGATCGGCCGCGACCTCTCTGGGTTCACCCGCACCGAGGACCGGTATGTCAGGGACGTGTGCGGGGCCACCGACGCCGAGGTGGCCTTCATGTACGGGGGCGGCGGCACGCAGTACGCGGGAATGGCGCGCCAACTGCTGGAATCCGACCGCGTGTTCCGCGCGCAGATGGAGGTGTGCCGCACGGCGTTCCGCGCGGCCACCGGCATCGACGTGATCGATAACGTGTTGACGGGTGAGCCGGACTACGACGATCCGGTGGTCGGCCTCAGCGCGATCTTCCTGGTGCAGGTCGCGCTGGCCAGGACGTTTCTGGAGCGCGGCGTGCGTCCCACGTGGCAGCTCGGTCACAGCCTCGGTGAATACACCGCCGCAGTGATCGGAGGAAGCGTGTCGCTTGAGGACGGCTTGCGCCTCGTGATCCGCCGCGCCGAGCTGTTCGCGAAGGTCAAGGGCGGCATGCTCAGCGTGTTCGCCTCGGCGGAGTGGTTGCGCGCAGGCGGCCACCTCGACACCGTGTCGCTGGCCGCGGTCAACGCCGACGACATCTGCACGCTCTCCGGCCACCGCCACGAGTTGGAGAAGGTTGCGGCACGGCTTGCGGCGCTCGGTGTCGAGGCCAAGATGGTGCCGATTGCCACGCCGGCCCACTCGTCGCTGCTTGAGCCCATCCTGCACGAGTTCGGCGAGGTGGTGCGCATGATCCGCTTCACGGCACCGAAGATCCCATGGATATCGAACACCACCGGCCGCTTCATCACGACCGCGGAACTCGCCGATCCGGACTACTGGGTGCGCCACATGCGGGAGACCGTGCGGTTCGGCGAGGGCGTCGCCACTCTCCTCGACGCGGGCGCGCGCACCTTCCTGGAGATCGGGCCTGGCCGGCCGCTTGGCGGGTTCGTTCGCGCAGTCGCGGGGGAACGGCGCGTGCGGACCTTCGGTTCGATGCGGCACGCAGGGGAGCCCCTTGAGGACGGTGCGGTGCTGGCACTGGCGTTCGCCCAGCTGCACCTTGCCGGCGTGCGGCTCGATCCGGGGAAGCTGTACGGGCGCGAGGTGTTCCGCCGGGTTCCGCTGCGAGGGACGGTCTTCGACCGCGTACGGCACTGGCCCGCGGTCGGTCCCGCCGCTCCAACTGGTGGCGTGCTGGCCGATCCCGCATCGTGGCTCACCATGCCCAGCTGGGTACGGCTGCCCAGGATCAGGGCCGCTCGGCCACTCAACCAGGCAAGTCTGATGTTCGCGGGCGAGGCGCTGCCCGGCGCCGATGGTCCGCATGTGGCCTCCGGCGAGGAGTTGCGCGCCTTGGTGCGGGGCTCCGTACACCTCGTGATCGCACCGGGCGGCGACGCCGCGCTGGTCACCGAGCTTGTCTCGGCTGCGGTCGACGCCGTCGGTCCCGCCCAGGTGGGCGTCAGTCTAGTCCTCACCTCAGCCGTGGCAGTGGACGACGGGGACGAGATTGTGCCCGAACGCTACGGCGTGGTCAGCGCATTGCGCGTGCTGGCGCAGGAGAACGCGGGCCTGAGCTGGCAGGCGATTGATCTGTGCGAGATGTCCGCGTGGCGAGCTGAGATCGGGGAACCCGCCGACCGGGCCTTGCGCGCGGTCCGCCCGTCTGGCCGCTGGGGCCAGGCCTTGGTGCCGGCCAATGTCGGCCCGCCCACCCGAGAGTTTCGCCGCAGTGGCACATATGTCTTCACCGGCGGCGTCGGCAGGTTCAGCCTGCACCTCGCCTGGCACCTGTGCGCCGACTATGACGCGCGTGTGGTCCTCACGAGTAGGAGCGGCGCGCCGGATCGCCTCGACGAGCTGACCGCGGCGGCGCTTCAGCGCCTCCAAACGTCGTACGGCGACCGCGTTGAGATCGCCCGCTGCGATGTCGGTGACCAGGACGCGCTGGCCGCTCTGTTCGACCGTGTCGCTCCGGTCGCCGGGGTGTTCCACGCGGCGGCGGTCACCACCGGCCCTTCCATGCGCGTGCTCGGCGAGGCGTTGCGCGCCGAGCACTTCCACATGCAGCACAGGCCGAAGTTGCACGGTGCCGAGGCGCTGGCGAAAGTCGTGGGAGAGGCGGACTTCTGCCTGCTGTTCTCGTCGAACGCCTCCCGGTTCGGCGGTCCGGGCCTTGCCGCCTATGCCGCCGCCAACGCCGCACTGGAGGCGTTCGCGGAGAGCCGGTGGCTTGCCGGTGACGAACGCTGGCTCGCCGCCACCTGGGACGGCTGGCGGTTAGCCGGCGAGCCGGAACGCAAAGTGCGGACTGAGCTCGATCGGTTCGCGCTGGCACCCGAGGAGTCTCTCCGGATGATCGAGGCGATCGTGACCGGAGCAAGATCTGCGGTAACCGTGGTGTCAAAAATGGACGTTCACATACGGCACGAGCGCTGGATCGCCTCAGTCGCGCCGACCGAGACACCGCCCCCTGAGGAGATGGCGGATCCGGTGTTCGCGGACCACGTCGAGACGGAGGTCGCGAGATTGTGGCGGGAGGTGCTCGGCGTGGCCACAGTCGGCCGGGAGGACACATTTTTCCAGCTTGGCGGCCACTCTCTGATGGGCCTGCGGCTGATCAGCCGGATCAAGGACCGGTTCAGGGTCGGCATTCAGTACGCGTTGCTGGTCCAGCTCGACACCGTGGCGAAGATGGCGGCCTGGATCAAGCAGAGCACGTTCGACCACAACATACAGGCCACACCCGCTAGCCGCAGTAAGACGCTGTCGCAACTGCTGAAGAAGGTGACCAGTGTTCAAAATAGCCAGTGACTGGCTGACTCCGCACGAGACTGCGCTGCACGAGTTCTGGAGCGATCCGGCCGTCACCGGGTTAACCGACTGCGGCCCGAACACTACCGAGGACACGCGCTCGTTCGTCGCAAGCGTGATGGCGCCGCGGGGCGTGACGCACATCCAGTTCGCTGCGGCGGAGTGAGCGTGACCTCAGCGCTTTCGACCGTCCTGGTTGTGTACGCCCTCGGCTCCGCCAGCCCCGCGGAGATCATGGATGCCGCGGACGGGCTGTGCGAGGTGGCCTTCGTCGTTGACAGCAACCAGGAGCACACCCGGTTCGTCCTGCCCTTCATGGAGGAGATGGCTGACACGTTCGACCTCGCCGACCTCTCGGACGAGGCCATTGGCACTCTGCTCGCGGGCAGTGTGCAGGGGATCACCACTTACAGCGAGTTCATGCTGGCCGAGACCGCGCGGCTGGCCCGTCATCTCGGGCTGCCCTTCCACTCGCCGGAGGTCGTCACCGCGCTCACTGACAAGGCACGGCAACGGGCGGTGCTGAACGGCAGTGGGGTGACGCCGCTCCGGCAGGTCACTGTCGAGGGGCCGGAGGACTTCGAACGGGCCGTGCGGGAGATCGGCCTGCCAGCCGTCATCAAGCCCGCGCGTGGCACAGCAAGCGTAGACGTATACCCCTGTGCGTCCTGGGCCGATGTCCGGGCGATCAGCCCTTCGTCCGACTCGGGAGACTGGGTCGTGGAGGAAATGCTATCCCCAGGCCAGCACCCCTCCTCGCCCTGGCTTGGGGACTACTGCTCGGTCGAGACCGCCGTGAGCCGCGGCCGCTGCTGGCACTTCGCGGTGGTCGAACGGCTTCCGCTGACCCCGCCGTTCAGAGAGACCGGCTTTGTGGCGCCGGACAGCCTGCCAGGAGCTTACCGCGATCAGGTGCTGGAGGTGGCCGAGGCGGCCATCCACGCGGTAGGCATCACCACTGGTATCTCCCACGTGGAGATCAAGTTCACCCCGGATGGGCCGCGGGTGATCGAGGTCAACGGTCGGATGGGCGGCACCACGGGGCGGCTGCTGCGCCGGGCCAGTGATCTCGACCCGATCCGGCTTGCGCTTGAGATCGCCCTGGACCAGGACGTCAAGCCAAGGGAGCCGGTCTTCGATCGGTGCGTGCTCGCTTTCCGCGTCCTGCCGCCGCTCAGGCAGGTCACCGTGCGGGAGGCGTGCGAGCCCTTCTCGTTCCGCTCCCACCCAGGGGTCTGGGCGGTGGACGGCGGTGTGCGGATCGGCCAGTCGCTCGACTGGCGGCGTGGTGGCCTAGAGCGGGTGTTCACCATCTGGGCCGAGGCCGATCATCCGGCCGTGCTGCCCCCGGTCATCCGACACCTGGAGAGCGCTGCAGCCGACTGCGTTGCGTACGACGACTAACGAACCAGGAGACAGCCATGACCACCATCTTCGACGAACTTGAATCCAACGTCAGGACCTACTGCCGGAGGTTCCCCGCAGTCTTCGTCAAGGCGCGCGGGCACACACTTTGGGACCAGGAAGGGCGTTCCTACATCGACTTTCTGTCCGGGGCGGGAGCGCTGAACTATGGTCACAATCATCCGGCGATCAAGGCGGCGCTCCTCGGCTACCTGGCGGCCGACGGCCCCGTCCACACCATGGACCTTCACACCGAGGCCAAGGCAGACCTGTTGCGTCGATTAGACGGCGTCGTCCTGCGTCCCCGCGGACTTGCCTACCGGGTCCAATTTACCGGTCCCACCGGTGCCAACGCGATTGAGGCCGCGCTGAAGGTTGCGCGTAGGGCGACCGGCCGTACCAACGTGATCGCCTTCACCAACGGTTTCCATGGCATGTCGCTAGGAGCCCTCGCCCTGGCGGGGAACTTGGGCAAAAGAGCGGCATCCGGTCTGCCTTTGGACGGGGTCACCCGCTTGCCGTACGACGGTTATCTAGGCGAGGGCGTCGACACCGTGGACTACCTGGAACGGCTGCTAGACGACCCTGGCAGCGGGATTGATGCGCCGGCGGCGATCGTCCTGGAAACCGTGCAGGGTGAGGGAGGGCTGGCCGTCGCCGGACCACGATGGCTGCGGAGGGTGGAACGAACGGCACGCGAACGGGGCATCGTCCTGATCGTCGATGACATCCAGGCCGGCTGTGGCCGTACCGGCTCCTTCTTCAGCTTCGAGGAGTCCGGCCTGCGGCCTGACATCGTCTGCCTGGCCAAGTCGATCAGTGGCTACGGACTGCCGATGGCGCTCACCTTGATCCGGCCTGACCTCGACCTGCAAAGCCCCGGCGAGCACAGCGGCACCTTTCGTGGGCACAACCTCGCTTTTGTCACCGCCACGGCGGCTCTCGACCTGTGGTCGTCGCCGCAGTTCGTTGCCGATCTGGACAAGAAATGCTTGCTGCTGGCCGAGCGGGTGCACAGGCTCACTTCGCTCGGTGCTGCGGAGCGCGGCCGAGGCCTGTTGAAGGGCTTGTTCTTCGCTGAAGAGTCTCTCGCCACCGAGATCTCGCTGGCAGCGTTCAGTAAAGGCCTCCTGCTCGAAACTTCCGGCGCGGCGAACCAGGTCGTGAAGATCATGCCACCGTTGACCATCGACGACGAGGCCTTGCACAGCGGCATGGACATTCTCGAAGACACCATTCAAGAGGTCGTCTCCACGAGGAAGGCGGCGATGCGATGACAGACACCGAGATCGGGGCGGACATGCTGCGGCGGCTATCCGCAGCTTGGCCGCGGAGAGCAACCATTCGCAGTCATATGGATGTCCTGGCTGCCCCGAGAGAGCACGACCCGCATGTGCCGGACTATCCAGTTAAATTCCTGCCCTTCGCTGAACATCCCGATTTCGTCGACGCTCCGTTCGAAAAGCGTCAGGCCGTGCTCACGCACGCCTGGTTGATGTACAACGCCCGTGTCATAACCGCCGAGGAGCAAATAGCCAATCCCACGTTTGCGAAGATCGTGCACGGAGTGTTTCCCGGCAGCGACCGCATCGAGGTCAAGCAGGCAGTGCAGCAGGCACACGTTGACGAGACGTGGCACACCTACATGCACATGATGGCCATGCACCACACCCGTGAGGTGCGTGAGCTCGGATGCGAGCCGGTCTATCCGCACGCGGTGACCTATCGGGACCTGGTGGCTGAGCAGGAAAAGGTCTCCGACGGTTGGCACCGAGATCTACTCGCTCTGGTGTGGACCACGGTGACCGAAGTGAGTGTGAACGCTTACTTGGAGCTGCTCTCCCGGGACGAGACGATCCAACCGATGCACGCCCTGGTGCCCAGGCTGCACGCTCGCGATGAGGCCGCGCACGGGTCCGTGATGGTGGAGGTAGCCAGAGAGCTCTACGCTCACATGAGTCCGGTGCAGCAGCGCAGCTTCGGGCAAGCTCTGCCCAAGGCAGTCCGGGCCTTCGCCGCGCAGGATTACGAGGCGTGGCCGAGGATTCTGCAACATGTTGGGATCAAGCAGGCCACGGATATCGTCGAGGACTGCAAACGCGACAGCGGAAACTCCTTGCTGGTCCGAGACTTCTCCGGCGTCGAACGCCTGGCTCGGGAAATGGACATCGACGTGGCGCTCGTTTCGCCTACTGGGACGGAAATATGACTCATATTCCTAGGTGTATCCCGCCCTCGTGGTCGTATTTCTAAACACGCTCGACTTCATTTGAACGGGGATGGATGAGAACTATAGGAAAAGAGCTGAATAAGCCTCGTGCTGTAGTATCCACCATTGCATCAGATGCGCACACCTGGAATCTCGTATTCCTGCAGCTCCTGCTCGAAGAATACGGATTCACGGTGCGGAACCTCGGAGCCTGCGTCCCAGTCGAAGAACTGGTCGCCGGCTGCCTCAAGGAACGACCCCAGCTCCTCGTCCTGAGCACGGTCAACGGCCATGGGCTCATCGAGGCGCCCGGATATATCCGCCAGGTCCGCGAACGCGCCGAGTTGCGAAGTCTTGCTGTAGTGATCGGTGGCAAGCTCAATGTCGAAGGGACAGTGGCAGACGACGATATCCAGATGCTACTGCGCCTGGGTTTCGACGGTGTCTTCGCCACCGCTGATTCGGTGCGGGAGTTCCAGCGTTTTCTCACCCACCTCGGCAGAGCTGCTGCTGGATGAGGTGGAGATCCATTGATAGGTCTGGGTTTCTTTGGCGGGCGGGTCGCGGGCAGCGGCGAGATGGTGGTGCAGTCCCGGATGGGATTCTCCGACCCGGTGCGCATGTTGGAGGGCCTGCGGTCCGTGCGCGACGCAGGGGTCGAGGCCGTCGGCACGATCACGCTGGACAGCTTCACAAGGACGGGCGATCTACGGCGGGCCCGCGAGGAATTGCTGCATGGCACGCCGTTGAACGGGTTTCCGCTAATTGCGCACGGGGCGGCCATGACCCGCGAGCTGATCGCGGAGTTCGACCAGAGCATCTTCCCGATCCAGCTCCGGCACGGTTCCGCGCGACCGTACGCGATCTTCCAGGAGATGCTTGCGGCTGGTATTACCGCGACAGAGGGCGGTCCGATCTCGTACTGTCTGCCGTACAGCAGGGAACCGCTGTACGCGGTGGTGGCAGAATGGGCGCGCTCTTGCGAACTGCTGGCCGCCTACGAAGGGCCGGGCGGTCCGGTCCACCTGGAGACATTCGGCGGCTGCATGCTCGGGCAGCTCTGCCCCCCTGGACTACTGGTCGCCCTGAACATCCTGGAAGCGCTCTTCTTCCTCCAGCACGGAGTGCGGAGCATCTCACTGAGCTACGCGCAGCAGACAAACCAGCAGCAAGACATCGAAGCGATCAGGGCCCTGCGCAGGCTGGCCGACGAACGGATCGGCGAGGCCGCTTGGCACGTCACCATCTATACCTACATGGGGGTCTACCCAAAGAGCCGCAAGGGAGCGTTATCCCTGCTTGGCCAGAGCGCCCGGCTGGCGGCGCTCACCGGCAGTGAGCGCCTCATCGTAAAGACCGTCGCCGAGGCATTCCGGATTCCCACCATCGGGGAGAACGTGGAGGCGCTGAAGTGGGCGGCCGCTGCAGCACGGGATACGGCGCTCGGCGGTGCCCACGATGACGGCCACGACATCTACCAGGAGGCCCGCACACTCATCGATGCCGTGCTCGAACAGCACTCATCGGTGGGCACCGCGTTGGTCTCTGCCTTCCGGCGAGGGCTGCTCGACGTGCCCTACTGTCTGCATCCCGACAATCCCAACCAAGCCCGGGCGATCATCGACCCCGTAGGGCGGCTGCAGTGGGCATCGACGGGAGGCATGCCCATCGCGGCGTACTCGCCCGCCCGAACGGCCCGGATCTCCTCCGCTGGCCTGCTCAGCATGCTCGACTACAACCGTCGCCGATTCGACAGCCACGATCATGGCAGCCCGCGCAATGACAGCGATCCCGACCATGTCTACAAGGAAGGCAACAACCATGACGATGACCGAGCAGCAGCGGCCGGGTAATGGCCTGATCGAGCTGGCTCTAACCAATGATGTCCGCGACGATATTCTCCACCGGCTGCTCATCCTGCCCGACCCCACGTTGGACGTCGACGATGCCATGACACGCGCCCACCAGATCTTTGCCCTGCTCCCGCTTCCGATGCTGCGGGCCATCCTCGACTTCGGACGTCACATCGACACTCCCGGCGTGATGCTGATCAGCAATCTGCCGACGGAGCCGGATCTCCCACCGACGCCTCCCAACGGTGGGCCGTGCGCCGGCAAGTCGAGCTTCGTCGCAGAAGGTGTGCTGCTCGGGTTATCAGGGCTGCTCGGCGAGCCGGTCGGATTCGTCACGGAGAAGGAAGGCCGTGTGGTGCACGACGTGATCCCTACCGAGCCTGGCGCCACAACTCAGACCAGCCAGGGCTCGAAAGTCTTCCTCAACTTCCACAATGACATCGTCCACGACCCGAGTGGCCGCTACGACATCAGCAATCCGGACTTTTTAGTACTCAATTGCTTGCGCGCCGACCCGGTCGCTGAGGCCGAGACGTGGTACGCCGACGCTCGAGATGTCCTGCACGTCCTCGACCGAGACGCTGTGGAGATCCTGCGCTCGCCGCTGTTCCAGCTCAACGCGCCCGGCGGGTACGTGCGCATGTTCGCGGGGGGCAAGGAGGTCTACTCCGACCCCATCGCGATACTCTCCGGGCCTGGTCACGCCCCCGAGATCGCGGTCGCGGCCAACGGCGTACGCTGCCTCACCCCCGAGGCGGCTGATGCCTTGGAGCAGCTCCAGGTCGCCTGCCGGGCTCCGGAGGTGGCCAGTGTGGTGCGGCTGATGCCCGGCCAGGCACTGTTGATCAACAATCGCAAAGGTCTGCACGCCCGAACCCAGTTCAGCGCTCAGTACGACGGTCGAGACCGCTGGCTGCAGCGCACCTACATCCGGCGCAGCCTCTGGAACATCCGCGGGCGAGCGGAGGCCGGGAGCCGACGTGTCCACGCCTGAAGCAGGACGGGTGGCGTTCCTCCGCACCGTCGAGATCCACCGGGCCGCGCCCCACGTGCAGCAACTGGACGAGCACCTCCGCGCGGCCGGGGCTGAAGCGAAACTGTTCTTCACCGACGGAGACTGCGGCCCTGGTGACTTCCCCGGCCCGTCAGAGAGGGTGCCCACAGACGCGACTCCCCGCCAGATCGCGGAGCAGATCCGGCGGTGGGGAGCCAACGCATTTGTCTCGATCTCGCTGCGTGATGAGAACGCGTTGCGGGACGCCCTGGTCGCTGCCGAACTGGCCGCCGATGGTGTAGCGAATGTCATGCACGGTGCGGAGACTACGTGTCTGCTGGCCAACAAGGCCGAGACCAAGGCGCTCCTGCGCCGCGCCGGGTTCTGTGTGCCTGACGACGTCGCGGTTGACGGCGATGTGTTGAACGGGAGGACCGTTCCCATGCCTGGCTACCGCGACTACCTTGCCCGCAGGGCGAACGAGATCGGCTTCCCCTTGCTCAGCAAGCCGTTGTGGGACAGCTTTGGGAACGGCATCCGCTACCTGGGGAACCCGGCCGCCCTGGCGGAGTACCTCCGTTCCCCGCTCGACGGCAACACGTTGCTGGAGCGGTGTCTGGATGGCGAACTATGTTCGGTTGAGATCATTGGCAGGGTCGGCACCTATCACGTGCAACCCCTCGTGTGGAAGGGCAGGACGGGAGGCGAGCCCTCTTTCCTGTTTGGATTGGTCCGCTATGCCGGGCCCAGACCGGAGGCCGAGAGGAACTTCGAGGACGTCGCCGAGCGCTTGGTCCGGCTCTGCTCAGAGTTGGACGTCAACGGTGCCCTCGAGGTTGAGATGATCTACCGGGATGGCGTCTACCACGTGATCGAGATCAATCCTCGCGTCTCGGGGACGACATTGCTGTCCATCGTGGCCTCCGGCCGCAACACCTACGTCGAGCTGCTTAATATGGCGCTCCAGAACTGGCCGGACCCTCGCCGGACGTCCCTTACGGGCATCAGGTGGGCACTGGAGTTCCCTATCACCGATCCGACGCCGTCCCTGCTTCGCGACGCTGCGGCCGCGATCGACGTGGTTAGGGCCGGAACCTTACGGATAAGCGGGCAGGATTACGGCGGCAACATGGTTGCGTCATGTGAGTTCGGTGAGGAGCCTTCGTTCGTCAAGGCTATAAATGAGCTGAACGCCCGCCATCGTTTTCTTGAACCCCGAATTCTCCACGAAATCCGGGACTTGCTCGTCCCCGGCGGCCTTACCGCCAGGTCCGCCTGAACATGTGGCGGGGCCTGCTCGCCTGCGTTTCATGTCATGGCGCGTATGGCTCCGCCTGAACTGTGGCGCATGTGCCTGTACGTGCCGAAAACCTCATCCGTGCAGCTCAGGCGGCGCGTTGGTACTCGTGGAGGATGCCGCCGAGTCGATCGCGCTGGCGGACGTCGAGGCCGTTCAGCTGTTCCGGTGCGGTGATCGGTTGGGTGGCGGGCGCAAGGGAGCCGCGGCGCGGAGAGTCCGGTGGGACCGGTGTTCGTTGTAGAAGGATTCGTACTCGCGGAGCGCGTGCCTCAGGTGGGTCAGGTTCACGATCAAGGTGCGGTCGAGGAGCTCGGCTCTACACGAGCGCACCCAGCGTTCCGTGATTGCGTTCATGCGCGGTACGCGGATGCCGGTCTTGACGATGGCGATGCCTTTGTCTTCGAAGACCGCGTCGAATGCGGCCGCGTACCTGCTGTCGCGGTCGCGGTCCCGGACCAGGTACTTCGTCGTGGCGCCGGCGTCGTGGAGGTCCATGACGAGGTTCCTCGCGAGTTGGGTGGTCCAGGCTGCGGTGGGGTGGGCGGTGGCGCCGAGGACGCGGACGCGGCGGGTGGCGTGCTCGATGACGGCGTAGACGTACAGCCGCACGCCGGTCAGGGTCAGGGTCTGGGTCTCGAAGAAGTCAGCAGCGAGAATGGCCTGCGCTTGGCTGCGCAGGAAGGTGCTCCAGGTCTGGCGGTCGCGCTGAGGTGCGGGCTCGATCCCATTGCGGTGGAGGATCTCCCATACCGTGGAGGGGGCGACCTTGATTGCCGACATGGCCGGCTCGCCATGGATGCGTCGGTAGCCCCAGTTCGGGTTCTCCCGGGCCAGGCGCAGGACGAGGGTTTGGATGCGGCGGTGGGTGGGCGGCCGGCCAGGCCGTTTCGGGCGGGATGCCTTGGCGTGGTGGCGGCGTAGTAGGTCGCGGTGCCGGCGTAGGACGGTGTCGGGGGAGACGATCAGGTGGAGCTGTCGCAGCCTGAGCCGGGGGAGTTGGTGGAGCAGAGCGGCGAGGAACGCCCGGTCGGATCGGGTGAGGCGGGGTTTGTCAATCTGACGTTGCAGGACGACGAGTTGGTGGCGCAGCGCCAAGATTTCGATGTCCTTGTTGGTGTCGCTCATCGGCAGCAGCCGTACGATGGCGAACAGGCTCGTGAGCGCCAGGTAGGGCAGTCGCAGCAGCACGATGCATCATCCTGGCGTACCCCGCCTTGTGGTCTTCAGCTGTGTCGAGAACCGGTAGGTCACAGCCCATGGATGGGGTTTTCGGCACCTACAAGGTCGGTAGGCAGATACCGCCAAGGGCAGCCCGAGCGCACCACGTACAGGATTGCATTCACGATCTCCCTGCGCGGATGCTTCTCCGGGCGCCCGCCGCTGTTCGGCTCGGGTAGTAAAGGCTCGATCAACTCCCACTGCGCATCGGTGAGGTCCAATGGGTAACGGTCAAGAGGTATTCGGCCACCCTGACGGCACCAGCGCCCGTCGTCACCCAGCCACGCCGACCGTGTCGTTGGCAGCGGTTCTCGCAGCTCCGGGCCGAGCTTGGTCAGCCCTGATTAGCGCTCTGCGCTGCTTCTGCGCCACTCGGCGCCGACCTGGTCGGTGAGCTTGTGGCTCACAGCGGGGGCGGGCGCGGCGGGCCAGATTTGCAGGAGGTGTTCCTCTGCGCAGCTGCCGGGGGCCTCGTTCTCGGCATCTTCCGCACCGAAGGCCGCCTCGTCGCGACCCCGGACGCTGAGGCGGAAACGGTAGCTGCCGGGACCGGCGAAGGCCAGGTCCGGCAGGTTCCGCGGCGTTCGGCCCTCGACGTCGTGCAGGTAGACCTGGCCGGTGGCCGTGTAGGAGTCCTCGACGCAATCGCTCCACGGGGTGAGCTCCAGCGGAGGAGGGGTGTCCCACAGTTGCACGGTGAGGGTGATCTCTTCATAGTCGGCGCCGGTGATGACAAGCGCGCCGTCGGTGCCCGCAGCCATCAGACCAGTGGGGTCGATGCTGTCAGGGCAGGGAATGGCGGTGTCGGCGTCGGGGCCGGTGCCGGTGCCGGAGACGGCGTACTGGCCCTCGGGGACGGACATGCGGGCTGTGATGGCCTGAAGGGGCTCGGTCACGGCCAACATCCCTCCTCCTTGACGATCTTGACCTAGAACGGATCATAGTCGAACAGGCGGCTGACATTGATGATCGTGGTGCGGTAGCTGAACCCGCTCTCTGTTCGGTTCTCCTCAAAGCAGCAACGGAGCGGTGGAGCAATCCTTGCCAGGGCTGCATCTTCCCCTGCCGCCGCGAAGGGACTCATCCCAGCTCATGGGCTTGTACCGGTTCCGGACGGTTTCCGTGCACGCCGTGTCCCCGGTTGGTCCTGGAGAGTTCTCCGTTGGACATCCGGTGGAGGGAGCGACCCCTCTACCCCTGAGTGTGTCACGAACGCCGAAAGGAGCTGCTGGTGTAGGCGCAGTTTCTTGATGTGGTGCTGCGTAAGAGATGGAGGATTCTTGGCCCTCC
>NZ_JBFBCI010000060.1:0-50701 GCF_040683095.1 Sphaerisporangium sp. NPDC051017 | reverse complement strand
TTGCGTGGTGATCTGGACGTCGAGGCGTTGCGGGCGGCGCTGGAGGACGTGGTGGCCCGGCACGAGTCCCTGCGGACCGTGTTCGCCGAGCACGACGGCATCGCCTACCAGCGCGTCCTGGACGACGCCCGGCCCGTGCTCGAAATCGGCGAGCTGACCGAGCCGGAGCTGCGCGGCGCGCTGGACGGCGCGGCGCGCTACGCGTTCGACCTGGCCGAGGAGATCCCGCTGCGGGGATGGCTGTGGCGGCCGGCCCCGGACGAGCACGTGCTCCTGATCGTCTTCCACCACATCGTCACCGACGCCTGGTCGTTCGCTCCGCTGTCCCGCGATCTGATGACCGCGTACGAGGCGCGCAGGCGGGGCGAGGCGCCCGGGTTCGCCGAGCTGCCCGTCCAGTACGCCGACTACGCGCTGTGGCAGCGCGAGCTGCTCGGCGACGAGCACGAGCCCGGCAGCCGGTTCGCCCGCCAGCTCGCCTACTGGCGCGAACAGCTCGCCGGGCTGCCCGACGAGGTGACCCTCGCCGCCGACCGCCCCCGTCCCGCCCGGGTGTCGCATGAGGGCGCGGTGCTGGTGTTCGGCTTCGACGCCGAGCTGAAAAGGGGGCTGACCACACTGGCGCAGGCCCACGGGGCCAGCGTCTTCATGGTGTTACAGGCGGGCCTGGCCGCGCTGCTGTCCCGCCTCGGCGCCGGTACGGACATCCCCCTCGGCACACCCATCGCCGGCCGCACCGACGAGGCGCTGGACGCCTTGGTCGGGTTCTTCGTCAACACGCTGGTGATCCGCACCGACGTCTCGGGGGAGCCGACGTTCGCCGAGCTGGTCGGCCGGGTCAAGGAGACGGCGCTCGCCGCCTACGCCCACCAGGACGTGCCGTTCGAGTACCTGGTCGAGGTGCTCAACCCCGACCGGTCCATGTCCCGCAGCCCGCTGTTCCAGATCTCGCTGGGCTTCCAGAACGAGCCGCTGGACCCGTTCACGGTGGACGGCGTGACGTCCGTGCCGGAGGAGGGGTTCACCGGGACGTCCCGGTTCGACCTGGCCGTCCACGTGCAGGGGATGTCCGGCGACGACGAGGGGTACTTCGGGTTCGTCGAGTACGACACCGGCATCTACGACCGCGACACCGTCCAGCGGTTCGTGGACCGATACCGCCGCCTGCTGTCCGCCGTGGCCGCCGACCCGGATCTGGCGATCCACCGTGTCGAACTGCTGGACGACGACGAACGGCGGGCCGTCCTGCCGCTCCGCCGGTCCGCCGCCGACCTGGCCGCCTTGCCGGGGGACCTCGGCGGGGGGCACCGCGGCGCGTACGTCCTGGACGACTGGCTGCGGCCGGTGCCGCCCGGGACGCCCGGCGAGCTGTACCTCATCGCGGAGGGGCCAGGGGACGGCCTGGTCGCCGACCCCTTCGGGACCCCTGGTGCGCGCATGTGGCCCACCGGCCTGCGTGTCCGCTGGGACGGCGCGGCGCGGCGGCTCGCCGAGGTCGTGGCCGCGCCCGCCCCCGCCGAGCCCGGCGATGCCCCGGCGGGCCGGGAGGACGGCGCCCTGACGCCCACCGAGGAAGCCCTGTGCGTGATCTTCACCGAGGTCCTCGGCCTGGACGCGATCGACCCGGAGGACAACTTCTTCGAACTGGGCTTCCACTCGCTGCTCGCCACCCAGGTGGTCAGCCGCGTCCGCGTCCGCCTGGGCGTCGAGCTGGGCGTGCGCACCCTGTTCGAGGCGCCGACCGTCGCCGACCTGGCCGAGTGTCTGGACGAGGACGGGGCCGGCGAGGCGCAGCTCGCGCTGGAACGGCGGGAGCGGCCCGAGCGGATCCCGTTGTCGTTCGCGCAGCGCCGGCTGTGGTTCCTGAACCGCCTGGAGGGCCCGAACGCCACCTACAACGTGCCCTGGTCGCTGCGGCTGCGCGGCTCGCTCGACGTGGACGCACTGCGCGCCGCGCTCGCCGATGTGGTCGAGCGGCACGAGTCCCTGCGGACACTCTTCCCCGAGCATGAGGGCACCCCCTACCAGCGGATCCTGCGCGACGTGCGCCCCGAGCTGCCGATCGAGGACATGGCGGAGGCGGACATCCAGGCGGTGCTGGACGAGGCGGCGCGCGGGACGTTCGACCTGTCCCGGGAGATCCCGGTACGGGCGCGCATGTGGCGGGTGGCGTCCGATGATCACGTGTTGATGGTCATGCTGCACCACATCGTCAGCGACGCCTGGTCGTTCGCGCCGCTGTCCCGGGACCTGATGACGGCGTACGAGTCGCGCCGGTCCGGGACGGCGCCCGGCTGGGCGGAGCTGCCGGTCCAGTACGCCGACTACGCGCTGTGGCAGCGGGAGGTGCTCGGCGACCAGGGCGAGGAGGACAGCCGGTTCGCCCGGCAGCTCGCCTACTGGCAGGGGCAGCTCGCCGGGCTGCCGGAACAGATCGCGCTCCCGGCGGATCGTCCCCGGCCCCCGGTCGTGTCGCACGAGGGCGACGTGCTCACCTTCGAGTGGGACGCCGGCCTGCACGCGGCTCTGCTGGAGCTGGCCCGGCGGTGCGGCGCGAGCCTCTTCATGGTGCTGCAGGCCGGCTTCGCGGCGCTGCTGTCCCGGCTCGGCGCGGACACGGACGTGCCGGTGGGCGTGCCGATCGCCGGGCGGACCGACGAGGCGCTGGACGACGTGGTGGGGTTCTTCGTCAACACGCTGGTGATCCGCACCGACACCTCGGGGGAGCCGACGTTCGCCGAGCTGGTCGGCCGGGTCAAGGAGACGGCGCTCGCCGCCTACGCCCACCAGGACGTACCGTTCGAGCAGCTCGTCGAGGTCCTGAACCCGGCCAGGTCGATGGCCCACCACCCGCTGTTCCAGGTGTCGATGGCGCTGCAGAACACCCCCGAGGGCGACCTCGGCGTGCCCGGCCTGGAGGTGACCCTCGCCGACGTCCCGCGCGCCGGCACCTCGCGGTTCGACATGTTCCTCAGCCTCACCGAGCGCCGCGGTGCCGCGGCCGGGCTCGACGGGCTGGTGGAGTTCAGTACCGAGCTGTTCGACCGGTCCTCGGTCGTCACGCTGGTGGAGCGGCTGCGGCGCCTGCTCGCCGCCGCCGTCGCCGATCCGCACCGGCGCCTCGGAACGATGGACGTGCTGGACGCCGCCGAGCGGGAGGAACTGCTCGTCCGGCGCAACGCCACCGCGATGGCGGTTCCCCCGGTGACCGTGCCGCACATGGTGTCCGCGGCCGTGGCCAGGACCCCGGGCGCCACCGCCGTCATCGGTGACGGCGTCGAGCTGACCTTCGCCGAGCTGGACGAGCGGGCCAACCGGCTGGCGCGGGTGCTGATCGGGCGCGGCGCCGGCCCGGACCGGGTGGTGGCGATCGCGATGCCCCGGTCGGCGGAGATGGTGGTGGCCATGCTGGCCGCGGTGACCGCCGGGGCCGCGTACCTGCCCATGGACCCCGGCCACCCTGCCGAGCGCGTCGACTACACGCTGGAGGACGCCGATCCGGTGGCCGTGGTGACGACGAGCGAGGTGGCGGACCGGTTCCCGGCACGCTGGGCGGGGCGGCTGCTCGTCCTGGACGACCCGCGAACGGTCGCGGAGATCGGGAAAGCCTCGCCGGAGACGGTCGCCGACGCCGAGCGGACGTGCGCGCTGCGGCCGGAGCACCCGGCGTACCTGGTGTACACCTCCGGCTCCACCGGCCGCCCCAAGGGCGTGCTCATGCCGGCCGCCGGGCTGGTGAACCTGCTGACCTGGCACCGCGCGAGTCTCCCCGGCGGCGTGGGGACCCGTACCGCGCAGTTCACCGCCGTCACCTTCGACTTCTCCGTCCAGGAGATCTTCTCGGCTCTGGTCACGGGCAAGTGCCTGGTCGTCCCGTCCGACGAACTGCGCAAGGACGCCGGGGCGCTGGTCCGCTGGATGGACCGGCACGGCGTGAACGAGATCTTCGGCCCGACCCTCACCATCGAGGCGCTGTTCGAGACGGCCCGCGAGATGGGCAGCGACCTGGCCTCGCTCACCGACGTGTTCCAGGGCGGCCAGGCGTTCACGATCAGCGAGCACTTCCGCGCGTTCTACGGCCGCGGGCCCGGCGGTCGCCGCGCGCACAACATCTACGGACCGGCGGAGACCCACATGGTCACCGCCCTCTCGGTGGACGGTGATCCGCGGGACTGGCCGGGTGAGATCTCCATCGGCGGGCCGATCGGCAACACCCGGGTGTACGTGCTGGACGCCGGTCTCGGGCTGGTGCCGGACGGCGCGCCCGGCGAGCTGTACGTGGCCGGGGCCGGGTTGGCGCGCGGGTATGTGCGCCGGCCTGGGCTGACGGCTGAGCGGTTCGTGGCCGACCCGTTCGGTCCGCCGGGGTCGCGGATGTATCGGACCGGGGACGTGGTCCGGTGGAACACGCGGGGAACCCTCGAATATCTCGGGCGTGCCGATGACCAGGTGAAGGTACGCGGGTTCCGGGTGGAGCCGGGTGAGGTCGCCGCGGTGGTGTCGGCGCATCCGGGTGTGGCGCAGAGCGTTGTGGCGCCCTGGCAGGGGCCTGGTGCGGACACGCGGCTGGTCGCGTACGTGGTGCCCGTGGGTGAGGTGGACGGGCAGGAGGTGCGGGCGTATGTCCGCGATCGGTTGCCGGAGTTCATGGTGCCCGCCGCCGTGGTGGTGGTGGATCGGTTGCCGTTGACGTTGAACGGCAAGCTGGACCGGGCCGCGCTGCCCGCGCCGAGCTGGGAGAGCGGCGGTGGGCGGGCACCCCGTAACCCGCGCGAGGAGGCGCTGTGCGAGCTGTTCGCCCAGGTCCTCGGGGTCGAGCGGGTGAGCATCGATGACAACTTCTTCGACCTGGGCGGCCACTCGCTGCTGGCGACCCGGCTCGCGGGTGAGATCCGCGACAAGCTGAACGCCGAGATCCCCATCAGGCACCTGTTCGAGGCGCCGACGGTGGCGGAACTGGCCGCGCGGATCGGCTCCGGCCCGCAGGCGGGTGAGGCGCGGCTCGCGCTGGTGCGCCGGGAGCGGCCGGAGCGGGTGCCGTTGTCGTTCGCGCAGTGGCGGTTGTGGTTCCTGCACCGGCTGGAGGGGCCGGGTGCGACGTACAACATGCCGTGGGCGTTGCGGTTGCGTGGTGATCTGGACGTCGAGGCGTTGCGGGCGGCGCTGGAGGACGTGGTGGCCCGGCACGAGTCCCTGCGGACCGTGTTCGCCGAGCACGAGGGCGTCCCGTACCAGAAGGTGCTGCCCATCGGCGCGTACGGCCCCGTGCTGGAGCCCGGGGTGCGAGAGCTGTCCGAGGCCGGGGTGCCCGCCGCGCTGGACGAGGCCGCGCGGCACGCGTTCGACCTGGCCGAGGAGATCCCGCTGCGGGGCAGGCTCTGGCGGCTGGCACCGGACGATCATGTCCTCACCGTCGTGTTCCACCACATCGTCACCGACGCCTGGTCCTTCGCCCCGTTGTCCCGCGACCTGGTCACCGCGTACGAGGCCCGCCGGTCCGGGACGGCGCCCGGCTGGGCGGATCTGCCGGTCCAGTACGCCGACTACGCGCTGTGGCAGCGCGAGCTGCTCGGCGACGAGCACGAGCCAGGCAGCCGGTTCGCCCGCCAGCTCGCCTACTGGCGCGAGCACCTCTCCGGGCTGCCCGAGCGGCTGCGGCTCCCCACCGACCGGCCCCGTCCGCCGGTGGCGACCCACCGCGGCGACCTGGCGACCTTCCGATGGGACGCCGAGCTGCACGACGGCCTGCTGCGGCTGGCCCGCGAGTCCGGCGCCAGCCTGTTCATGGTGCTCCAGGCCGGGCTCGCCGCGCTGCTGAGCCGGCTCGGCGCGGGCACCGACATCCCGATCGGCGCCCCGATCGCGGGCCGCGTCGACGACGCGCTGGACGACCTGGTCGGCTTCTTCGTGAACAACCTCGTCATCCGCACCGACACCTCGGGCGAGCCGTCGTTCGCCGAGCTGGTCGGCCGGGTCAAGGAGACGGCGCTCGCCGCCTACGCCCACCAGGACGTGCCGTTCGAGCAGCTCGTCGAGGTGCTCAACCCGCTCAGGTCGATGGCCGGGCACCCGCTGTTCCAGGTGTCGATGGCCTTGCAGAACACCCCCGAGGGCGACCTCGGCGTGCCCGGCCTGACCGTGACCTCCGCGGGCGTCCCTCGCACCGGGACCGCCAAGATGGACGCCTTCCTCAGCCTGATCGAACTGCGCGACGCGCGGGGCGGGCCGGACGGTCTGGACATCGCCGTCGAGTACAGCACCGACCTGTTCGACCCCGCGACCATCGCCACGCTGGTGGAGCGGTGGGCGCGGCTGCTGCGGGCGGCCGCCGCCGACCCGGCGCGGCGGATCGGCGCACTCGACCTGCTCACCGAGGCCGAGCGCGACGAACTGCTGCACGCGCGCAACGCCACCGCGGTCCCGCGTCCGGACCGCGGCCTGGTCGAGCTGTTCGAGGCGCAGGCCGCGCGGACGCCCGGCGCGACGGCGATCACCTCCCACGAGGGATCCGT
Source organism: Sphaerisporangium sp. NPDC051017 (assembly GCF_040683095.1). Taxonomy (NCBI): domain Bacteria; kingdom Bacillati; phylum Actinomycetota; class Actinomycetes; order Streptosporangiales; family Streptosporangiaceae; genus Sphaerisporangium; species Sphaerisporangium sp. NPDC051017. Next base: position 44,189 of record NZ_JBFBCI010000060.1, on the reverse strand, counting down.
GACCTACGCCGAGCTCAACGCCCGCGCCAACCGGCTCGCCCGCGTGCTCGCCGGCCACGGCGCCGGCCCCGAGCGGGTGGTCGCGCTGCTGCTGCCGCGCTCGGCCGACCTGGTCGCGGGCGTGCTCGGCGTCCTGAAGGCGGGCGGCGCCTGCCTGACCGTGGACCCCGCCACCCCCGCCGCCCGCCTGGAGCAGATGCTGGACGACGCCCAGCCGGTGCTCGTCCTCACCGACGAGAAGGGCGACGCGGCGTTGCGGCGGGACGGCCCGCCGAGGCTCGTCGTGGACCGGCCCGGCACCGTGGACGCCCTGGCCGCGACCCGGGACCACGACCTCGCCGACCGGGAGCGCGGCGGGCCCGTCCACCCCGGCCTGCCCGCCTACGTGATCTTCACCTCGGGGTCGTCCGGCCGGCCGAAGGGCGTGGCCGTCACGCACGCCGGGCTGGTGAACGTCGCGCTCGACCAGATCGGCCGGTTCGGCGTCGGCGCGGACGCCCGCGTGCTGCAGTTCGCCGCCACCGGCTTCGACATGGCGGTCGGCGACCTGGTGATGGCGCTGCTCAGCGGTGCCAGGCTCGTGCTTCCCCCGGAGGAGCGCGCGGCGGGCGCGGACCTCGCCGACCTGATCGACGAGAACGGCGTGACCCACATGGTCGTCCCGCCCGCCGTGCTCGCGTCACTGCCCACCCGCGACCACCCGGCGCTGCGCAACGTCGTCGCCGCCGGGGAGGCGTGCCCGCCCGAGATCATCGAGCGGTTCACCGCCCGGTCGGTGATGTTCAACGCGTACGGGCCCACCGAGACCACGGTGTGCGCCACCACCAGCGAGCCTCTCGTCCCGGGGGGTGCGGCGCCGATCGGCCGGGCCATCGCCAACACCCGGGTGTACGTGCTCGACGCCGGGCTGGCACCGGTGCCGGACGGCGCCCCCGGCGAGCTGTACGTGGCCGGCGCGGGCGTGGCGCGCGGGTACGTCCGCAGGGCCGGGCTGACCGCCGAGCGGTTCGTCCCCGATCCCTTCGGCCCGGCCGGCTCGCGCATGTACCGCACCGGGGACGTGGTGCGGTGGGACAAGGCCGGGCGGCTCGAATACCTCGGCCGTGGGGACGACCAGGTCAAGGTGCGCGGGTTCCGCGTGGAGCCCGGCGAGATCGCCGCCACCCTGGCCGCCCACCCGGCGGTCGGCCAGGCGGTGGTGACGCCGTGGCGTTCTCCCGGCGGGGACACCCGGCTCGTCGCCTACGTGGTCGCCGAGCAGGAGATCCACGACGACGGGCGGTCGTTGCGCGGGTTCGTCCGCGAGCGGCTGCCCGAGTACATGGTGCCCGCGGCCGTCGTGGTCGTGGATCGGCTGCCGCTGACGCCGAACGGCAAGCTGGACCGCGCCGCGCTGCCCGCCCCCGCATGGGAGGGCGGCCGCGGGCGCGGCCCGCGCGACGCCCGCGAGGAGGTGCTGTGCCGTCTGTTCGCCCAGGTCCTCGGGGTCGAGCGGGTCGGCGTCGACGACGACTTCTTCGACCTCGGCGGCCACTCACTGCTCGCCACCCGCCTGGTCAGCGAGATCCGCGAGGAACTCGGCGCCGAGATCCCCATCAGGCACCTGTTCGAGGCGCCCACCGTCGCCGAACTGGCCGGGCGGCTGGACGCCCCGGCCGAGATCAGACCGGCGCTGGTCCGCAGGCCCCGACCCCAAGGAGCGGCATGATCCCCCTGTCCTTCGCCCAGCGACGGCTGTGGTTCCTGCACCGGCTCGAAGGTCCGAGCGCGACCTACAACGTGCCGTGGGCGCTGCGCTTCCGCGGGCCTTTGGATGTCGAGGCGCTGCGGTCGGCGCTGGCGGACGTGGTGGAGCGGCACGAGGCGCTGCGCACGGTCTTTCCCGAGCGGGACGGCGAGCCGTACCAGCACATCCTGGAGCCGGACGAGGCCAAGCCGATGCTGGAGGTCGTCGAGGCGACCGAGGAGGAACTGCCCGCGCTGCTGGAGGGTACGGCCCGCCACGGCTTCGACCTCGGCGGCGAGCCGCTGGTCCGGGCGCACCTGTTCGCGCTCGGTCCGCGCGAGCACGTGCTGATGCTGCTCATGCACCACATCGTCTGCGACGGCTGGTCGGCGGCGCCGCTCTCGCGCGACCTCATGGCGTCCTACGAGGCCAGGTGCGCGGGGAAGGCCGCGGACCTGCCGGAGCTGCCGGTCCAGTACGTGGACTACACCCTGTGGCAGCGTGAACTGCTGGGCGACCCGGACGACCCGAACAGTGTGATCGCCCGGCAGACCGCGTACTGGCGCGACCGGCTGGCCGGGCTGCCCGAGCAGATCCAGCTCCCCGCCGACCGCCCCCGCCCCCCGGTCGCCTCGACCCGCGGCGACGTCGTCACCTTCGCCTGGGACGCCGGCCTGCACCAGGGCCTGCTCAGGGTCACCCGCGAGACCGGCACCAGCCTCTACATGGTGCTGCAGGCCGCGCTGGCCACCCTGCTGACCCGGCTCGGCGCGGGCACCGACATCCCGATCGGCGCCCCGATCGCGGGCCGCACCGACCGGGCGCTGAACGAGCTGGTCGGGTTCTTCGTCAACTCGATGGTCATGCGGGTGGACACCTCCGGTGATCCGAGCTTCCGCGATCTGCTGAAGCAGGTGCGCGAGACGGCTCTCGCCGCGTACGCCAACCAGGACGTGCCGTTCGAGCACCTGGTGGAGGTGCTGAACCCCGCCAGGTCGGCGGCCTACCAGCCGCTGTTCCAGGTCATCCTTGCCTTGCAGAACGCGCCCGCCGGGGTCGTCGCCACCGGTGGCCTCGAGATCACCCCCGAGTGGGTCACCACCGGGACCGCCCGGATGGACCTGTACTGGAACGTCACCGAGAACCCCCTCGACACCGCCGATGGCGGGCTGCTCGGGTTCGTCGAATACGACACCGACCTGTTCGACCGGGACACCGTCGCCGGGCTGGTGACCCGGATGGAACGTGTGCTGCGTGCGGTGGCCACCGACCCGGGCGTCCCGCTGGGCCGCATCGACCTGCTGGACGGCGCCGAGCGCGCCGCGCTCGCCGAGGCGGGGCACGGCGCGCCGCTGGACTTCGCCGGCGCGCCCGGGCTGGGGGAACTGTTCGCCGCGCAGGTCGCCAGGACCCCGGACGCGGTGGCGGTGTCCTCGGAGGCGGTGTCTTCGGAGGCGGAGTCGCTGACCTACGCCGAGCTGGACGCGCGGGCGGACGCGCTCGCCGGCCGGCTGCGCGCGGCAGGGGTGGGCCCGGAGGCGGCGGTGTTGCTGCCGATGGAGCGGTCGGCCGAACTGGTCGTGGCGATCCTCGGCGTGATCAAGGCCGGGGGCGCGTACGTCCCGGTCGATCCAAGATTCCCGGCGTCCCGGGTGCGGGCCATCGCGGCCGAGACCGAGGCCCGGGTCGCCGTCGCCCACCCCGCCCTGGAGTCCCGGGTCCCCGCGGGACTGCGGGTGATCCACGTGGACGGCGGCCCCGCCGGTGCCACCGGCGCGGCCGGTGTCCCGGCGACCGGGGCGAACCTCGCGTACGTCATGTACACCTCGGGCTCTACCGGCACACCGAAGGGCGTCGCGGTCACCCACTACGACGTGGCGGCTCTCGCGCTCGGCTCGACCCGCCGTGTGGGCACCGGCGGGCGGGTGCTGCTGCACTCGCCGACGGCGTTCGACGCCTCGACGTTCGAGTTGTGGGCGCCCCTGCTGTCCGGCGGTGAGGTGGTGGTCGCGCCGCCCGGCGAGCTCGACGTGTCCGTGCTGGCGAAGCAGATCGCCGGGCGCGGGGTGACCGGCCTGTGGGTCACCGCCGGGCTGTTCTCCGTGCTCGCCGACGAGTTCCCCGGCTGCTTCGCCCGCGTCCGCGAGGTGTGGACCGGCGGGGACGTGGTGTCGCCGCGCGCCACCCGCCGGGTGCTGGCCGCCTGCCCGGGCCTGCGGGTCGTCAACGGGTACGGCCCGACGGAGGCGACGACGTTCTCGCTGGTCAACCCGGTGGACGAGCTTGCCGCCGACGCGACGTCGTTCCCGGTCGGCCGCCCGTTGGACGGGATGCGGGTACACGTGCTGGACCGGTTCCTCCAGCCCGTTCCCGTGGGCGTGACCGGGGAGCTGTACGTCGCCGGAGCCGGGGTGGCCCGCGGGTACGTGGGCCGGGGCGCGCCGACCGCCGAGAGGTTCGTCGCCGAGCCGGGCGGCCCGCCCGGGGCGCGCATGTACCGGACCGGCGACCTGGTCCGCTGGGTCGCCGGCGGCGTGCTGGAGTTCGCCGGCAGGGCCGACGCCCAGGTGAAGATCCGCGGCTTCCGGGTCGAGCCCGGCGAGGTCGAGGCCGTGCTGTCCTCCCACCGCGACGTGGAACAGGCGCTCGTCCTCGCCCGTGAGGACGCCCCCGGCGACAAGCGCCTGGTCGCCTACGTCGTCCCGGCCGAGATCCCGCAGGACGGCGCGGCGGGTGAGCAGGTCGAGGAATGGCGGCAGATCTTCGACACCGCCTACACCACCGCGGCGCCCGTGGCGTTCGGCGAGAACTTCGCCGGGTGGAACAGCAGCTACGACGGCTCCCCGATCCCGCTGCAGGAGATGGCCCTGTGGCGGGACGCCGTGGTCGAGCGGGTCGCCGAGCTGCGTCCCCGCCGCGTCCTGGAGATCGGCGCCGGCACCGGGCTGCTGTTGTCCCGGCTGGCCCCGCCCGCCGAGGAGTACTGGGCGACGGACCTGTCGGAGGAGGTCGTCCGGGCGCTCGCCGCCGAGGTCGGCGCGCGGCCCGAACTGGCGGGCAAGGTCGTGCTGCGGGCGGGCGCCGCCGACGACTTCACCGGCATCCCCGAGGGCCACTTCGACGCGGTGGTGCTGAACAGCGTCGTGCAGTACTTCCCGGGCGCCGATTACCTGATCGGCGTGCTCGCCGGTGCGATGCGCGCCCTGGCCCACGGCGGTGCGGTGTTCGTCGGCGACGTGCGCGACCGAAGGCTGTCGCGTGCCTTCCGCGCAGCGGTCGAGCTGACCCGCGCGGACGAGACCGCCGACGCCGCCCGGGTCCGCACGGCGGTGGACCAGGCGGTCGCGCTGGAGAAGGAGCTCGTCGCCGACCCGGCGTTCTTCCCCGCTCTGCGGCAGGTGATCCCGGACCTGGCCGGGGTGGACGTGCGGCTCAAGCGCGGCGCCTACCACAACGAGCTGACCCGGCACCGGTACGAGGTCGTGCTGTACAAGACCGGCCGCGAGCTGCTGGACGTCTCCACGGCGCCCCGGCTGGTCTTCGGCGCCGACGTCGCCGGCCTGGCCGACTTGGAGGCCCGCCTGCGCGATCAGGCCGAGGACGTCGTGCGGGTGACCGGCCTCCCGAACGCCCGCGTGACGCACGAGGCCGCCGCGGTGGCCGCCCTGGACGCGGGTCTGCCCCTGGCCGAGGTCCTGGCTCGCCTGCGCGCCCCGGACGGGGTGGACCCGGAGGACTGCCACGGGCTGGGCGAGCGGCTCGGCTACCGCGTCGCCACCACCTGGTCGGAGACGGCCCCGGAGCTGTTCGACGCGGTGTTCGTCAAGGCGTCCGGCGCGGCAGGGGACCTGCCGACGGTCGGCACGGCAAGCGGCGCCGGCCGCGACCCGCGCGCCTGCGTCAACGACCCTCTGGCCGTCCGCGACCGGGGTTCGCTGGCCCGCGAGCTGCGCGCGTACGCCGAGAGCCGGCTGCCCGAGTACATGATCCCGGCCGCCGTCGTCGTGCTGGACGGGCTGCCGCTCACCGCCAACGGCAAGGTCGACCGGGCCGCGCTGCCCGCGCCGCGCTGGGACGGCGGCGGTGGACGGGGCCCGCGGTCCCCGCGCGAGCAGATTCTGTGCGACCTGTTCGCCGAGGTCCTGGGCGTGGCGAACGTCGGCGTCGACGATGACTTCTTCGACCTCGGCGGCCACTCCCTGCTGGCGACCCGCCTGGCGTCCCGGGCCAGGCGCCTGCTCGGGGTGGAGGTCGCGATCCGGGCGCTGTTCGAGGCGCCGACCGTCGCGCAGCTGGCCCAGCGGCTCGACGTCTCCGAGCGGCCGCCACTGGTGGCCCGTCCGAGACCCGAGCGGGTGCCGCTGTCGTTCGCGCAGCGCCGGCTGTGGTTCCTGCATCGGCTGGAGGGGCCGAGCGCCACCTACAACATGCCGTGGGTGATCCGCATGCGTGGTCACCTGGACGTCGGCGCCCTGCGCGGCGCGCTGGCCGACGTGGTCGCCCGGCACGAGTCGCTGCGCACGGTGTTCCCCGACGTGGACGGTGAGCCGTACCAGCACGTCCTGGACCCCGCCGACGCGGTGCCCGAGCTGGAGACGACCGCGGTGGCCGGGCCGTCGGCGCTGCGGGAGGTGGTGGACGAGGCCGCCCGGTACGGGTTCGACCTGCGCCGGGAGATCCCCGTCAAGGCCCGGCTGTTCGCGCTCGGCGACGACGACCACGCGCTGCTGCTGCTGTTCCACCACATCACCGGGGACGGCTGGTCGTTCGCGCCGCTGGCCCGCGACCTGATGGCCTGTTACGAGGCCCGCCGCCAGGGTGAGGAGGCGCGGCTGCCGGACCTGCCGGTGCAGTACGCCGACTACACGTTGTGGCAGCACGAGCTACTCGGCGACGGCGACGACGCCGGCAGCGTGCTCGGCCGTCAGCTCGACTACTGGAAGCGCCATCTGGCCGACCTGCCACCGGAGATCCGGCTGCCCGCCGACCGTCCCCGCCCCGCGGAGGTCACCCACCGGGGCGAGGTGCTGGCCTTCGAGCTCGACGCCGAGCTGCACCGGGGTCTGGCCCGGCTGGCCCACGAGGCCGGCGCCAGCCTGTTCATGGTGCTCCAGGCGGGGCTGGCCGGGCTGCTCACCCGGCTCGGCGCGGGCACCGACATCCCCATCGGCAGCGGCATCGCCGGGCGCACGGACGCGGCGCTGGACGAGCTGGTCGGCTTCTTCGTCAACACGCTGGTGCTGCGCGCCGACACCTCGGGCAACCCGGCCTTCCGCGCGCTGCTGGACCGGGTCAAGGAAACCGCGCTCGCCGCGTACGCCCACCAGGACGTGCCGTTCGAGCTGCTGGTCGAGGTGCTCAACCCGGACCGCTCGATGTCGCGCAGCCCGCTGTACCAGGTGTCGCTGGTGTTGCAGAACACCCCCGAGGTGCGGTTCCACCTGGCCGGGCTGGATCTGGAGTACGTGCAGGCGGCCATCGGCACCGCCCGCGACGACATCTTCATCAGCCTGAGCGAGCGGCGTGACCAGGACGGCGAGCCCGCCGGGTTCTACGGGTTCGCCGAGTACAACACCGACATCTTCGATCGGGGCACGATCGAGGGGATCGTCGAGCGCTACCGCCGGTTCCTGGCCGGCGTCGTCGCCGCCCCGGACACCACGATCGAACAGGTCGGCCTGCTCGAGCCGGACGAGCGGCGGGAGTTGCTCGCCCTCGGCGCCGGGCCGCGCACCGGCCTCCCGGACGCGACCGTCGCCGAGCTGTTCGAGGACTGGGCGGCCCGCACGCCCGACGCGGTCGCCTTGCGGGACGGAGCCACCGAACTGACGTACGCCGAGCTGAACGCCCGAGCGAACCGCCTGGCCCACCACCTGATCGCATCCGGGGCCGGCCCCGAGCGGGTCGTGGCGCTCGCGGTGCCCCGGTCGGCGGACTACGTGGTGAGCGCCCTGGCGGTGCTCAAGGCGGGCGGGGTGTGCCTGCCGCTGGACTCCGGGACGCCGGTCGGCCGGGTCGCGGGCATGTTCGACGACGTCGCGCCGGTGTTCGTGCTGCGGCACGTCGAGCTCGGCGCCGAGGTGCCGGCCGCGCCGGCGCTGCCGTACTTCTACCTGGACGACCCGTTCGGCCACCGCACGCTGAGCCGGTACCCGGACACGAACCCCGAGGGCAGGGGCGTGCTGCCGGGCAACACGGCGTACATCATCTACACCTCCGGCTCCACCGGCCGCCCGAAGGGCGTGGCCCTGTCCCACCGGTCGCTGGTCAACGTGGGACTGGACCAGACCGCGCGGTTCGGCGCCGGTCCGGGCGGCTCGGTGCTCCAGGTCGTCTCCACCTCGTTCGACATGGCGGTGGGCGACCTGTTGCTGAGCCTGCTCGGCGGGGGGACGCTGGTGCTGCCCGAGTCCCGGGGGCAGGTCCTCGGCGACGAACTGGCGGCGGTGCTCACCGAAGCCCGGGTCACCCACATGATCGCGCCCCCGGCCGTGCTGAACACCCTGCCCGCGCGGGAGCTACCCGACCTGGCGTGCGTGGTCACGGCGGGTGAGGCGTGCGCCCCCGAGCTGGTGGCCCGCCTGGCCGCCGGACGCAGGGTGTTCAACGCCTACGGCCCCACCGAGACGACCATCGTGGCCACCACCAGCGGCCCCATCGACGGCACCGCCGCGCCCATCGCCGTGCCCATCGGCGGGGCCGTGCGCAACGTGGACGTGCGGGTACTCGATGGCGGGCTCAACCCGGTGCCGCGGGGCGTCGCCGGCGAGCTGTACGTCGCCGGGTGCGGCGTCGCCCGCGGGTACGTCCGCCGGCCAGGGCTGACCGCCGCGCGATTCGTCGCCGACCCCTTCGCCGGGGACGGCTCGCGCATGTACCGCACCGGCGACCTGGTCCGCTGGAACGCCGGCGGAGACCTCGAATACCTCGGCCGGGCCGACGACCAGGTCAAGCTGCGGGGCTTCCGCATCGAGCCGGGCGAGATCGAGTCGGTGCTCACCCGGCACGAGGGCGTGGCCGCCGCGGCGGTGCTGGTCCGCGAGGACCGGCCGGGCGACCAGCGGCTGGTCGCGTACGTCGTGCCCGAGGTCGAGGGCGGCGCGGCGCTGGCGGGGCTGGCGGACGAACAGGTCGGCGAGTGGCGGGAGATCTTCGACGCGGGATACGCCGCCGAGACCGAGGCGGGCTTCGGCGAGGACTTCTCGGGCTGGAACAGCAACTACGACGAGGGTGCCCCGCTGCCGCCGGACCAGATGCGCGACTGGCGCGCCGCCGCCGTGGACCACGTCCGCGAGCTGGCCCCCGCCAGGGTCATCGAGCTGGGCGTCGGCTCCGGCCTGCTGCTGTCGCGGCTCGCCCCGCACGCCGAGACCTACTGGGGCACCGACTTCTCCGCCGAGGTGATCGCGCGGCTCGGTGGCGAGGTCGCGGCCCGGCCCGAGCTGGCCGGGCGGGTGCGGCTGCGGGCCCAGTCCGCGGACGACCTGACCGGGCTGCCCGCCGAGTATTTCGACGTCGTGGTGCTCAACTCCGTCGTGCAGTACTTCCCGAGCGGTGAGTACCTGCTCACGGTGCTGCGCCAGGCGTTCGGGCTGCTGCGGCCCGGCGGCGCGGTGTTCATCGGCGACGTGCGCAACCGCCGCTCGCAGCGGGAGCTGATGTCGGCCGTGCGGATCGGCCGGGCGCGCGGCGACGGCGACCCGGCGGTGGTGCGCCGGGCGGTCGAGCACGCGCTCCTGCTGGAGAAGGAGCTCCTGGTGGACCCCGACTTCTTCACCGCGCTGCGCGGCGAGCTGCCCGGCCTGGCCGGAGTGGACATGCGGCTCAAGCGGGGCGCGTACCAGAACGAACTGACCCGGCACCGCTACGAGGTGGTCCTGCACAAGGAGCCTCACGAGCCCCTCGACCTGGCCGGCGCCGAGCGCGTGACGTACGGACGCGACGTCGCCGACCTGCCCGAGCTCGCCGCCCTGCTCGCCGGGCGCGCCGAACCGCTGCGCGTGACGGGCCTGTTGAACGCGCGGGTGGCGCCGGAGGCCACGGCGGCGAGGGCACTGGACGAGGGACTGCCCTTGGCGGAGGTGCGGGCCGCGCTGGAGCGGCCCGAGGGCGTCGACCCCGAGGACCTGCACGCGCTGGGGGAGCGGATCGGTCACCGCGTCGCGATCTCCTGGAGCGCCGAGTCGGTGGACGGCATGGAGGCGGTGTTCCTGCCGCGCGAGCCCGGCCGGGCCCGGCCGCTGACCGGCCTGTACCGGGGCGGCGACCACGGCGGGCCGCTGCGGCACACCAACAGCCCGGCGGGCACCCGGGAGAACAGCGTGCTGCTCGGCAGGCTGCGCGCGTACCTGGAGGAGCGGCTGCCCGAGTACATGGTGCCCTCGGCGGTGGTCCCCCTCCAGGAACTGCCGCTCACGCCGCGCGGCAAGCTCGACCGCAGGGCGCTTCCCGCTCCCGAGATCACCTCGGTGGCGGGGCGCGGGCCGAGGACGCTCGACGAGGAGGTTCTGTGCGACCTGTTCGCCGAGGTGCTCGGCGTCGAGCGGGTCGGCGTGGACGACGACTTCTTCAGCCTGGGCGGGCATTCGCTGCTGGCCGCCCGGCTGGTCGGCCGCATCCGGGCGACCCTCGGCGGCGACCTGGCCATCCGCACACTGTTCGAGGCGCCGACGGTGGCGGGCTTGGCCGAGCGGCTCGGCTCGGGCAAGGTGGAGTCCTCGCTGGACGTGCTCCTGCCGCTGCGTCCGCGTGGCGACAGGCCCCCGCTGTTCTGCGTCCACGCCGGGTGGGGCATCAGCTGGTCGTACTCGGGGCTGATCCGCCACCTCGGCGCCGAGCGCCCGATCTACGGCCTGCAGGCGCGCGGCCTGGCCCGTCCCGAGCCACTCCCGGGCAGCATCGAGGAGATGGCGGCGGACTACCTGGACCAGGTGCGCCGGGTGCGGCCCGAGGGCCCGTACCACCTGCTCGGCTGGTCGTCCGGCGGGCCGGTCGCCTTCGAGATGGCCGTCCAACTCCAGGCCCAAGGCCAGGACGTCGGCCTGCTGTCGATCATGGACGCCTACCCGCCGACCGCGCTGCCCGGCCTGGAGGAGGGGCTCAAGAGCGAGGCGGGTGACCTGCTTCGCCGCGCGTTCAGCAAGGAAGGCATGCTCATGGCGCTCGTCGAGGCCATGGGCTTCGGCCAGCGGCACCTGATGGACGGCCCGCTGGACTTCTCCCGCGTCGCCGCGCTGTTCCGCTCCGAGGGAAGCGCCCTGGCCGGCCTCACCGAGGACGACGTGGTCGCGATGGTCGAGGTGTACGCCAACATCAGCGCTATCACCGACCGGTACGTCCCCGGCAGGTACCACGGTGACCTGCTGTTCTTCATGGCGACCCAGGACCGCGTCGACGGCACGCCCCTGCCCGGTTCGTGGGGGCCGTTCGTCGACGGCGCGATCGACGTGCACGACGTCGAGTGCGCTCACCACCGGATGACCTGGCCCGAGCACCTCGGCGAGATCGGCCGCGTCCTGCGCGACAGGCTCGCGGGCCCCCGAACCTGACGTTCTCCGCCGGTACCCACTGAAAGGAAAACAAGGATGACCAACCCCTTCGAAGACGCCGACGGCACCTTCCTCGTCCTGGTCAACGACGAGGGCCAGCACTCGCTGTGGCCCGTCTTCGCGGACGTCCCCGCGGGGTGGAGCAGCGTGTTCGGCCCGGGGCCGCGTGACGCCGCCCTCGCCTACGTCGAGGAGCACTGGACCGACCTCCGGCCGAAGAGCCTCGTCGTGGCGATGGAGGCGGAGGGCAGGTCCTGAACGCCGGGGCGGCGTCCACGCGCCGCCCCCGCGGCCGTCCCCCGACAGCACCTTGGGAGGTGTTGAATGACACAACCTGGTGAGACGACCGGCGGCGCGGTGAACCGCTCGCTGGTGGACACCTCGGACCCCGCCCCGTGGTTCGCGCTGATGCGGGAACAAGAGCCGGTCTGGCGCGACGACCAGTTCGGCATGTGGCACGTCTTCCGCCACGCGGACATCGAAGCCGCGCTGTCGGACCCCGCCACGTTCTCTTCCGACCAGCGGGCCGCGATGGCCGCCCTGCCGGAGTTCCAGCCGTTCGCCAAGGGCAACTTCATGGTGATGGACCCGCCCGATCACCGCAGGCTCCGCGGCCTGGTGAGCACGGCGTTCGGCCGGCGGGCCATGGAACGGCTCGAGCCGCAGGTGACCACGATCGTGGACGACCTGCTGGACGAGGTGAAGGGCGCCGACGAGTTCGAGCTGATCACGGCGCTGGCGCATCCCATGCCGGTGTACGTGCTCGCCGACCTTCTCGGCCTGCCCCGGGCCGACCGGCCGCTGCTGTTCACCTGGGCCAAGGTGCTCACCGGGGTGGACGTGACGGCCGGGTCCGCGCCGCAGGACCCCGCCGCCTCGCTGCGGGAGATGAACGAGTACCTGCTCGACGTGATCGCCCGGCGCCGCCGCGCGCCCGGCGCCGACCTGGTGAGCCGGCTCGTCCTCGCGGAGGTGGACGACGACCGGCTGGCCGATGACGAGCTGGTCGGCATCGTCAGCCTGCTGCTGATCGCCGGGCATCTGATGGCGACCATGCTGGTGGCCAACACGGTGCTGTGCCTGGACGAGCATCCCGGCGAGGCCGCCCGCGTGCGGGCCGACCCCGAGGCGCTGCCCGGCGCCATCGAGGAGGTCCTGCGGTTCCGCAACTCGGCAGACCGGCTGGTGCGCACCACCACCCGCGAGGTCGAGTTGTCCGGCCGTGTGATCCCCGCCGGGGCCCGCGTCCTGCTGTGGACCGGCAGCGCCAACCGCGACGCGTCGGCGTTCGCGGACCCTGGGCGGTTCGACGTCACGCGCACGCACAATCGCCACCTCGGCTTCGGGCACGGCGTGCACTTCTGCCTCGGGGCGCCGCTCGGGCGGCTCGAGGCGCGCGTCGCGATCGGCCGGATGCTGGCGCGGATGCCGTCCATCGAGGTGCTCCCGAGTGTCGAGTTCTTCGGCTCGTACTCGCTGATCAGGAAGGTCCCGCTGAGAGTGCGATGGGTATGAACGCCGCCAACGACCCGCGCGCCGCGGGCAGGCCGTCGCCGAACAAGTGGATACGCCGCCCGCCGCGCGACGCCGAGCCGCGGGTACAGCTCCTGTGCTTCCACTACGCCGGGGGCGGCACGTCCTCCTTCCAGCAGTGGATCGGCAAGATCCCCGAATGGGTGGACCTGCGGCTGATCCAGCTCCCCGGCCGGGAGAACCGTTTCAGAGAGCGTCCCTACAGCGCCATGCGCCCGCTGGTCCAGGCGCTCGCGGACGAGCTGGCGACCGTGCTGTGCCCGCCGTTCCTGCTGTTCGGCCACAGCATGGGCGCCCGGGTGTCGTTCGCGCTGACCCACGAACTGGTGGCCAGGGGCCTGCCGCTGCCGGAGCTGCTGGTGGTGTCGGGCACGCCCGCGCCGAGCGTCACCGATTGGAAGCACGCCCACCACCTGCCGGAGAAGGAGCTGATCGAGCACCTGATCCACCTCGGTGGCGTGCCGCCCCAGGTGGTGGAGAACCCGGCGCTGCTGGAGCTGATGCTCCCGGTGATCAGGTGCGACCTCCAGCTGTCGGAGACCAGCGTGCTGACCTACCCGAGGCCGCTGGACGTGCCGATCCTCGCCCTGGCCGGCGAGGACGACGTGATCGCCCCGCCGGAGAAGGTGCAGCCCTGGGGCAAGGAGACCAGCGGGCCGTTCGAGTTCGTGGTGCTGCCCGGCAACCACTTCTTCCTGCAGAGCCTGCTTGACGAGACGTTGGCGCCGGTCCTGCGCGGCATCGAGAGGTTCAGCTGACCGGCGCGTTCGCACGAACCTACGAGACCGAGTGGATGGGTGTGGAATGGACGAACGAGAGCTGGACTTGACCGGCACGCGCGTGCACGACCTGGTGCGGCGGTGGGCTCGTTCCACGCCCACCGCGACGGCGGTGTCGTCCGGAGAGGAGACCGTTTCCTATGCGGAGCTGGACGACCGGTCCGACCGGATCGCGGCGAGCCTGCGCGCGAGCGGCGTCGGGCCCGACGACCGGGTCGGGGTCGTCATGGCGCGCTCCCCGCGACTGGTGGAGGCGCTGCTCGGCGTGCTGAAGGCCGGCGGCGCGTACGTGCCGGTCGACGCGTCGTACCCGGCCGGGCGCCGCGCCTTCCTGCTGAGCGACTCCGCCGCCGCCACCGTGATCACCGATGACGCGCCGGCCGCCGAGCTGGACGGCGGGGACCTGAAGGTCCTGACGTACGAGGACGCGGTGACCGCCGAGCCCGGCGACCTCGCCGGCCTCGGCGACGGGGCCCGGGCGGGGAACCTCGCCTACATCGTCTACACCTCCGGCTCGACCGGGGTGCCCAAGGGCGTCATGGTGGAGCACGCCGACGTCGTGCGGCTGGTGGCCGACCCACGGCTGGACGTTCAGCCCGGCGAGGTCGTGGCGCAGCTCGCGCCGTTCTCCTTCGACGCGTCGGTGTTCGAGCTGTGGTCGGCGCTGTGCCGCGGCGGCCAGGTGGCGCTGCTCTCCAACCCGCAGCAGTCGGCGGGCGGCCTCGGCGAGCAGCTTCGCAAGATCGAGCCGGACTGGATGTTCCTGACCTCTGGCCTGTTCCAGGTGCTGGTACAGCAGGACCTGCAGGCCCTCTCGCACGTCGGCACGGTGATCACCGGCGGTGACGTGCTGTCGCCGCGGACCGTGCGGGCCGGCGCGGGCGTCACCCGCCGCCGCGCCTACGCGGCCTACGGCCCCACCGAGACCACGGTGTTCGCGTCCCTGCACCTGGTGGACCCGGACGCGGAGCCGGAGCGCGTGCCGATCGGCTCGCCGCTTCAGGGCATGACGCTGCGGGTGCTGGACGCCGGGCTGCGGCCGGCCGAGCCGGGCGCCGTGGGCGAGCTGTACGTGTCCGGGCACGGCGTCGCGCGCGGCTACCTGGACCGCCCGGGGATCACCGCCGAGCGCTTCCTCGCCGACCCCTTCGCCGCGGACGGCTCGCGCATGTACCGGACCGGAGACCTGGCCGCCGAACTGCCCGGCGGGGAATTCGAGTTCCATGGGCGCGTCGACCGGCAGGTCAAGATCCGCGGCTACCGCGTGGAGCTGGGCGAGGTGGAGGCGGTGCTCAACTCCCACCCGCAGGTGGCCGCGGGCGCGGCCGAGGTGTTCGACGACGGCCCCGACCTCAAGCGCCTGGCGGCGTTCGTCGTGCCCGTGGAGGGCGCCAAGGTCACCACCGGTGACCTGAACCGCTACCTCGCCGAGCGTCTCCCCGCGTACATGCAGCCGCTCGGCATGATCATCTTGACGGACATGCCGCGCGACCGGAACGGCAAGACCGACCGGCGCGCGCTGCCGTACCCCTGGACCCGGCGGGCCGCGCTCGGCCTGGAGGAGGAGTACGCCGAGCCGCGCACGCCGCTGGAGCGGACCATGTCGACGGTGTGGACCGAGGTGCTCGGCCTGGACACGGTGGGTGTGGACGACAACTTCTTCCAGCTCGGCGGGGACTCGCTGCGCAGCGTCACCCTGCTCAAGCGGCTGGAGGACCAGAACATCAAGGTCCTGGCCGACGACCTGTTCGACTACCAGACCATCGCCGAACTGGCCGCCGCCGTCGAGGCCGCGGCCCGGGGAGAGGACGGCCGGGAGGACCGGTCGGCGTGGCCGGCGGGCACCCCCGCGGCCGCGGGATGACGGCTTCTACCGCAGGAGGAGGTGCACGATGCGTATCGACTTCGGGGAGCCCAAACCCCTCGACTCGCTGGAAGGGCTGAGACTCCACGATCCCGCGTCCTACGTGGAGGAGTGCCGGCACGACGTGTGGCTGGCGCTGCGCCGGCAGCGGCCGGTCGGGGTGGACGAGATGCCCGACGGCACCAAGTACTGGTCGTTCGCCGGCTACGCGGACTGCGACAAGATCGTCAAGGACACGGCGACGTACAGCTCCGAGGAGGGCACCATCCTGGCCTCGGTCGGCGTCGGCGACTCGGCGGGCGGGCAGACGATCACGCTCATGGACCCGCCCGACCACGGCGCGCTCCGGCGTCCCCTCATGCGCACCATGCGCCAGTCGGTGGTGCGGCGCCGCGCCGACGCCGTCCGCGAGAAGGTGCTGGCGCTGATCGACCCGCTGTTGCACGGCGGCGAGCACGACGTGGCGCGGCTGATGCGGCTGCTGCCCATGGTGGCCGCCGGCGACATCCTCGGCATCCCGGAGAAGTACTGGGAGACCATCGCCTTCAACACCACCGCCAGCATCGCCCCGGAGGACCCCGAGTACGCCGTCGGCAGGAACGTCGGCGACACCCTCCGGCGCGTCCACCACCAGCTGTTCGCCTGCTTCACCGACGCGATCGAGACCCGGCGGCGCGACCCCGGCGACGACGTCGTCTCCGCGTTGCTCGGCCTGGAGATCGACGGGCGGCCCCTCGAGGACCGCCGGGTGATGCTCAACTGCTACAGCGTGGCGCTCGGCGCGAACTCCACCACGCCGCACGTCGCCTGCCACACCCTGCTCGCCCTCGCACAGCGTCCCGACATCTGGCGGACCGTCGTGGAGAACCCCTCCGTGATCCCGGCCCTGGTCGAGGAGGGCGCCCGCTGGACCTCCCCGACCCACCACCTGATCCGGCGCGTCACCACCGACGTCGAGCTGAGCGGCGCCCAGATGGCCAAGGGCGACTGGGTGTGCGCCTGGGTGGCCTCGGCCAACCGGGACGAGCAGGTGTTCGACGGCCCCTATGACTTCGATCTCGGACGCTCGCCGAACCCGCACCTCGGCTTCGGCGCGGGCGCGCATTACTGCATCGGCGCGCCGGCGTCCCGCTTCGCCCTGTCGGTCATCTTTGAGGCGCTGGCGCTGCGCCGGGTCCGGTTCGAGGTCACCGGGGAGATCCGGCACCTCTACTCCAACTGGATCAACGGCATCACCAGCATGCCCATGCGCTTCACGCCCGGCGCCGTGACGGCCTGACGGACGCACGCCGTAAGCGATCTCGAGAGAGGACGACCATGTTGATGACGGGCCCCAAGGGCCATGAGCGCGTGTCCCTGGACTCGATCGACCTGTTCGACCCGCACCGCTACCGCACACACCCCCAGCACCTGGACTGGGCCACCCTGCGGGCCCAGGCGCCGGTCTGGCGCCAGGAGCGCCCCGGCCGGCCCGCGTTCTGGAACGTCACCCGGTACGACGCGGTGCGCGCCATGATCAAGGACACCGGGTCGTACTCCTCCACCCACGGCAATGTGCTCGACGTGGCCGAGGGCGGGGACAGCGCGGGCGGCTACACGATGCCGCTGATGGACCCGCCGTCCCACGGCTGGCTGCGCGGGCCGTCCATCCGCACCATGTCGACGCTGGTGGTGCGGCGCAGGGAGGAGGACATCCGCGCGCGGCTGCGCCGGATGCTGGAGCCCTGCTACGACGGCGGGGTGGTCGACATCGCCGGCATCATGCTGCACCTGCCGATGCTGGCGGTCGGCGAGATCCTCGGCATCCCGGAGTCGGTGTGGCCGGACATCCCGGCGTGGACCATGTCCGGCGTCGCCCCCGAGGACCCCGTCTACAGCGCCGGCACGACCGAGCGCACCCTGCGCAAGGCCCACTACCAGCTCTTCGCGATGTTCTCCGAGGTGATCGCCGACCGCCGCCGCAACCCCAAGGACGACCTGATCAGCGTGCTGGTCGGCCTGGACTTCGGCGGGCGCGGCCTGGACGACCACGAGGTGCTGCTCAACTGCTACTCGATGGTGATGGGCGCCAACACCACGACGCCCTACGTGGCCTCCCACCTTGTGGCGGCCATGGCGGAGCGGCCGGAAGCCTGGCGCCTGGTGCGAGCCGATCCCAGGCTGGCGTCCTCGTGCGTGGAGGAGGCCCTGCGCTGGGCCACCCCCACCAACCACCTGATGCGCAAGACCACCCGGGACGTCGAGATCGAGGGCGTGAAGATCGGCGAGGGCGAGATCGTCTGCGCGTGGCTGGCCTCGGCCAACCGGGACGAGCAGTACTTCGACGACCCGTACGAGTTCAAGCCCGACCGCAAGCCCAACCCGCACATGGCCTTCTCCATCGGCCCGCACTACTGCATCGGCGGGCCCGCCGCTCGGGCGGTGCTGAACGTCATGGTCGAGGAGCTGGCCGCCGACTTCGAGGCGTTCGAGCCGGCCGGTGAGGTGGAGCACCTGGCGTCGAACTTCATCAACGGCCTGACCCGGCTGCCCGTACGACCCCGCCTCGCCCCCGGGGCCGGCGCCCGCTCATGACCGGACTCATGACCGGACGCGGTACAGAGCCAGAGCAGTCCCGACGAGGGGAGCACCGCGCATGCAGTTCCTGACCTTCGACAGCGCCGAGATACCGAGTGCCGAGGACGGCGGAGCCAAGCTGGCGTCGTGGTTGAAAGGCATGCGAGACCAGTCCCCCGTCTGGGTGGACGAGCGCACCGGCGCCCACCACGTCTTCACCTACGCCGACGTGAAGGGGGTGATGTACGACCACGCCCACTTCTCCTCCGACTGGAGTTCCTTCGCGCCGCCGCAGGAGGACATGCCCGAGTACGTCAACCTCGGCACCGTGGACCCGCCCGCGCACCGCAGGCTGCGCACCCTGGTCAACCAGGCGTTCCCGCAGAAGGAGATCGCCGCGCTGGAGCCGCGAGTCCGCAAGATCGCCGAGGACCTGCTCGACGCGGTCGAGGGCCAGGACCGGTTCGACCTGGTGGACACCTTGGCCAACCCGCTGCCGGCTCTGGTGATCGCCGAGTTGCTCGGCGTGCCGTTCGAGGACCAGCCGATGTTCCGCAAGTGGATGGAGGACGCGTTCAACTCGTTCGACAACCCCATCGGGGACCTGTCGGACGTCACGGTGGCCGACATCGTCGTGGAGAATCTGCGGGCCCTCGAGGAGTACATGCGCGACCAGGTGGTCCGGCGCAGGCGGCAGCCGCGGGACGACCTGATCAGCCGCCTGCTGGCGGCCGAGGTGGACGGGGACAGGCTGAGCGACACCGAGGCCTACGGCATGGCCTCGGCCATTCTCATGGGCGGCCAGATCAGCTCCACGGTGACGCTCGGCACGGCATTGCACACCTTCCAGGAGGAGCCGGGCGTGGACGCCGCGCTGCGCGCCGACCGCTCGCTCATCCCGCGGGCCGTGGAGGAGGTCCTGCGCTACCGGCCGCCGGTGATGCTGGCGCACCGCCTGGTCAAGCCGGGTGCGACCCTCCTGGGACAGCCGATCGCCCCCAACATGGCGGTGGTCGCGTGGATCATGTCGGCGAACCGCGATCCGGACCAGTTCCATGATCCCGACACCTTCCACGCGGACCGGACGCCGAACGCCCACCTGAGCTGGGGGCACGGCGTGCACTACTGCCTCGGCGCGTTGCTCGGCCGCATCGAGGCGAAGGTCGCCCTGGACCTGCTGTTCACCCGCTACGCCGAAATCTCGCTGGTCGACCCGGTCTTCCACACCACGCCCGGGGTGCTCGGGATCAAAAGCACGTCCCTCTCGGTTCGCCGCGCCTGACCGGGCGCGAGAGAAAGGATAGGAACGTTGGCCCACACAGGAACGGACGGGCGGGCCCTCGACCGGCCGCGCGTTTCCCCCGCGTACCATCCGAGCCCGGCCGACCGGGTGCTCGACTCCGCCCTCGAGATGTCCGGGGACGTGCGGCGCGACTGGGCCCGGGTCCGGGCCCACCTGGAGGCGGGCGGCGACCTGCTCGCCCGCCCCCTGCCCGACCGCCGCAGGGACGCCGTCACCAGGGCGTGCCGGGCGGCCCGGACGCGGTTCATGGCCGCGCACGCCGAGGGCGTCTACGACGAGCTGACCGACGGCCGCCGGCGGTACGCGCGCCTGGACGAGCTGGCCTACGCCGCCGCGGAGCGGTACCCGGGGCTGACGCCCACCCGCGAGCAGATCGCCGGCGACCGCAAGGCCGTCCAGGCGGACAAGCAGGGCTGGGAACTGGACCAGGGGATCCTCTTCTGGGGGCTGTTCGCCGCTCCCGTGGCCGGCGAGCACCTGCTGCGGGCCATGCTGCGGCCTACCCGCGCGGCCGTCGAGCTGGCCGCCGGCTTCGCCCGGAGCGGCAAGGCCGAGTTCCCCACCGCGACCCTCGAACGGCGCGACGGCATCGGCTACATCACCGTGCGCAACGAGCGCTACCTCAACGCCGAGGACGACACGGTCGTCGAAGATCTGGAGAGCGCCGTCGACCTGGCCCTGCTGGACGACGGCATCGAGGTCGGCGCGCTGCGCGGCGGCACCATGACCCACCCCCGGTACGCGGGCCGCCGGGTGTTCAACGCCGGCATCAACCTGACCCACCTCCACCAGGGGAAGATCGGCTTCCTGGACTTCCTGCTGCGCCGGGAGGTCGGGTACATCAGCAAGCTCGTCCGGGGCCTGGAGCGTCCCGACTCCGGCCGTCCCTATGGCGACGAGAAGCCATGGATCGGCGCCGTCGACACCTTCGCCATCGGCGGCGGCACCCAGATCACGCTGGTGCTGGACTGGGTGGTGGCCGCCGAGGACGCCTACTTCACCCTGCCGGCCATGCGGGAAGGCATCATCCCGGGCGCCGCGAACTTCCGGCTGCACCGCGTGATGGGCAGCAGGCGGACCCGGCAGGTCATCTTCGGGGACCGCAGGTACGAGGCGGACGGACCCGAGGGACGCCTGCTGTGCGACGAGGTGGTCCCCCCGGCGGAGATGGACACGGCGATCGAGGAGGCGGCGAGACGGCTGCGTGGCCCCGCCGCGATCGTCAACCGGCGCATGCTGCGCATGGCCGAGGAGCCGCTCGCCCTGTTCCGCGAGTACATGGCGTGCTACGCGCTGGAGCAGTCACGGCTGCTGTACAGCCCGGAGCTGATCGTCAATCTGGAACGGAAGTGGGTCGGGAGGTCACGTGAGCCCGGTCTTGGCGAGTCGCGTGAGAGCGACCCCCGTGGGACGAAGACTCCGGAGCGAGCGAGGGAATCATGGAAACGCGACTGATCAGTCAGTTCGACATCGAACGGATCGTTCGGGCCATCGGGCGGCACGATCTGATGGATCGGGTCATCGACCGGCTGGCCGAGGGCCTGGCCGAGCTCGGCCGGGAGAAAAGGGAGATATCCCCGCCGCGTGGCGGTTTCGACCGGGATTATCCGACACCTGGCGTCCTTGAGTGGATGCCCCACTACGTGTCGGGCGACAGCATCACCATCAAGACCGTTTCCTACAGCCCGATGAACCCGCAGCGCTATGGCCTTCCTACTATTTTGAGCAACTTGGCCCGCTATGACAGCGCGACCGGCCGGCTGGTGGCGCTCACCGACGGCGTGGTCCTCACCGCCATGCGCACCGGCGCCGCCTCCGCGGTCGCCTCGCGCCTGCTGGCCGACCCGCGGAGCTCGGTGCTCGGTCTGATCGGGGCGGGCGCCCAGGCCGTCACGCAGGTCCACGCCTTGTCCCGGGTCTTCCCCCTTGAAAAGGTGCTGGTGTGGGACGTGGACCCGGCCCACGCGGAAAGCCTGGCGTCGCGGGTGGCGTTCCTCGGCCTGCCCGTCGAGGTGGCCCCGCCCGGCGTGATCCTGGCCCGCGCCGACGTGATCAGCACGGTGACCTCGGTGGCCGTCGGCGGCGACCCCGTCCTGCCGTCCGGGCCCTACCGTCCCCACCTGCACATCAACGCCGTGGGATCCGACCTGGTGGGCAAGACCGAGCTGCCGAGGCCCCTGATCCTGAAGGCGTTCGTGACCGCCGACCACCTTGAGCAGGCGTACCGCGAGGGGGAGTGCCAGCAGCTCGTGGACGAGCCCTCGGCGGCCGAGCTCATCGGGCCGAGCCTCGCCGAGCTGTGCGCCTCCCCCGACCTGGCGACCGGCCTCCGCGGCCGTCTGACCGTCTTCGACTCCACGGGGTTCGCCCTGGAGGACCACCTCGCGATGGACGTCCTGCTGGAGGCCGCCGACGAGGTGGGGGCCGGCTCGACCCTGCGCGTCGAGTACCACCCCGCCGACACCCTCGACCCCTACTCCCCGCCCGCCGGAGCCCCCGGCACGCGTGCCCCCGAAGCCGCGCCGGACGCCCTCGCCCCGTCCCTCGGCGCCGTACCCGCAGGCACCGCGTCGTCCCTGGAGTCGTCCCTGGAGGACGCCGGATGACCGCCCAGGCCGTCAACGACGTCGGCCTGTTCGCCGGCGACGATCCGCGCGTCCGCCGCGTGATCGGCCCCTCCGGTGAGCCGGCCCGCCTCGGGGTCGCCCCGCCCGCCGCTGAGCTGTGCCTGGACCTCTACCGCCGCATGGTGGTGGGCCGCCGCCTTGACCAGCAGGCCACCGCGCTGGCCAAGCAGGGCAGGCTCGCCGTCTACCCATCCTCGCTCGGCCAGGAGGCGTGCCAGGTCGGCGCGGTCGCGCCGCTGCGCCCCGGGGACTGGTTCTTCCCCACCTACCGGGACTGCGTCGCCGTCATGAGCCGCGGCGTCGACCCGGTGGAGGCCCTCACCCTGATGCGCGGCGACCACCACTGCGGCTACGACCCCTACCTGCACCGCACCGCCCCCCAGACCACCCCGCTCGCCACCCAGGCCGTGCACGCCGCCGGGCTCGCCCACGGAGCGCGCCTGCGCGGCGACGACACGGTGGCGCTGGCCCTGATCGGCGACGGCGCCACCAGCGAGGGCGACTTCCACGAGGCGTGCAACTTCGCCGCCGTGTTCCGCTCGCCCGTGGTGTTCCTGGTGCAGAACAACCAGTACGCGATCAGCGTCCCGCTTTCCCGGCAGACCGCCGCGAAGCGGCTCGCCGACAAGGCCATCGGCTACGGCATGTCCGCCCACGTCGTCGACGGCAACGACGCCGTAGCCGTCGCCCTGGTCGTCTCCGAGGCGCTGGAGGCGGCCCGCGCCGGTGAGGGGCCGAGCCTGATCGAGGCGCTGACCTACCGGGTCGGCCCGCACACCAACTCCGACGACCCCAGCCGGTACCGCGGCGAGGAGGAGGTGGAGCCCTGGCGCCGCCGCGACCCCATCGAGCGGCTACGGGCGCACCTGCGCGGTCGCGGCCTGCTCGACGACGCCCTCGACGACGACATCGCCGGCGAGGCGGAACGGCTCGCCGGCGACCTGCGCCGCCGCCTGGCCGAGGACGGCCCCGCCGAGCCCGCCGAGCTGGCCGAGCTGTTCGCCCACGTCTACTCCACGCCGACTCCCCGCCTGCGGCGCCAGGCCGCGGCGCTGGGGGCGGAACCGGGGGGAAGGCCGGACCACCCGCCGTCGCCCGGGAACGGAGAGCAATGCCGGCCGAGATGACGGTCGCCCGCGCGATCAACGCCGCCCTGCGCGACGCCATGGCCGAGGACGACCGGGTGGTCGTCTTCGGTGAGGACGTCGGCCCGCTCGGCGGGGTGTTCCGGGTCACCGAGGGACTGTCCGAGCTGTTCGGCGAGGAGCGCTGTTTCGACACCCCGCTGGCGGAGTCCGGAATCGTCGGCACGGCGGTCGGCATGGCGATGTACGGCTACCGGCCGGTCGTCGAGCTGCAGTTCGACGCGTTCGCCTACCCCGCGTTCGAGCAGATCGTCAGCCACGTCGCCAAGATGCGCTCCCGTACCCGAGGCGCGATGGGCCTGCCCCTGGTGATCAGGATCCCGGTCGGGGGCGGCATCGGCGCCGTGGAGCACCACAGCGACTCCTCCGAGGCGTACTACGTCCACACCCCCGGCCTGCACGTGGCCGTGCCCTCCTGTCCGGCCGACGCGTACTCCCTGATGCGGGCCGGTATCGCCTCCGACGACCCGGTGATCTTCCTGGAGCCCAAGAAGCTCTACTGGGCCGAGCCCGCCGCCGTGTCCGCCACCCCCGCCGTGTTCGGCCGGGCCGCCGTGCGCCGCAGGGGCACCACCGCGACGATCATCTGCTACGGGGCCATGGTGAGCACCGCGCTCGCCGCGGCCGAGCAGGGGAGCGCCCGCGGCTGGGACGTCGAGGTGATCGACCTGCGCACGCTGGTGCCGCTGGACGAGGACGCGATCGCCGAGAGCGCGGCCCGCACCGGCCGCGTGCTGATCGTCCACGAGGCCCCGGGGTTCGGCGGGGTAGGAGCCGAGCTGGCGGCGTTGATCGGTGAGCAGTGCTTCGGGCGGCTCAAGGCCCCGGTACGCCGGGTCACCGGGTTCGACGTGCCCTACCCGCCGCCCCGGCTGGAACGGTTCCACCTGCCCACCGTCGAACGGGTGACCGCGGCCCTCGCCGACCTGCACGGGGAACATCGGGAATACAGGGAACACGCGGAGGCCGTCGCCGTCGCCCGGCCGGTCTCCGAGCGGGTCACGGCCCGGCGGTTCCTGCTGCCCGACCTCGGCGAGGGGCTCGTGGAGGCGGAGATCATCCGCTGGCTGGTCGCGCCCGGTGATCTGGTCGATGTGGACGCGGCGGTGGTGGAGGTCGAGACCGCCAAGAGCGTCGTGGAACTGCCGAGCCCCTACCGCGGGCGGGTCATCGGGCTGCACGGCGAGGAAGGGGACACGATCGGCGTCGGCTCACCCCTGGTCACCCTCGGCCCGGAGGACGAACCGGCCCCGCCGTCCCTGAACGTCGCCGCCCCACCCTCCGCCGCGCCGGTGGAACCATCCACTCGCCGCGTCCCCCTGCGCGGCGCGCGCGGCGCGGTGGCCGAGAAGGTGACGGCGAGCCGCCGCGAGATCCCCGACGTGACCGTCTGGGTGGACGCCGACGCCACCCGGCTGCTGGAGGGGCGCCGCGCCGGGCGCGCCGCCCGGCCCGGCCTGCTGGCGCTGCTCGCGTGGTTCGCCCTGGACGGCCTGCGGCGCTTCCCCGCGCTCAACGGCTGGGTGGACGCCGAGCGGCGGGAGATCGTGGAGTCCTCCGATGTCCACCTGGGCCTCGTCGTCCAAGCCGCGCACGGCCTGGTCGTTCCCGTGCTGCCCGGAGCCCACGACCTCGGGCCGGGCGAGCTGACCGACGAGGTGCGGCGCGTCGTGGACGCCGCCCGCGCACGCCGCCCTGTGCGGACCAACGGCGGCACGTTCAGCGTCAACAACTACGGAATGTTCGGCGTGGACGGCTCCACGCCGATCATCAACCACCCCGAGGTCGCGATGCTCGGCATGGGACGCGTCATCGAGCGCCCCTGGGTGGTCGCCGGCGAGGTGCGCCCGCGAGCGATCGCCCAGCTCTCGCTGACCTTCGACCATCGGGTGTGCGACGGCGACGTCGCCGGCGGCTTCCTGCGGCACGTCGCGGACCTGGTGGAGGGGGGCCTGCCACCCGCGTTCGACGTTTCCGCGAGCGGGTGGTGACCGGCGAATACCTGGTACGTGAACGTACATGAGGACGGCGGGGCGCCCCGCCGTCCTCATGCGCCGTTCTCGTGGACTGGCCTGATCTCCCGTGCTAGTCTTAAGGATTGCCTAGGCCGGGGTCATTGATTTCCGGCCCGCGAGGCCCATAGGGGTCCGCCGCCTGGTTCGCGCAGGTGGGCACGAAGATCTAGGGTGCGGGTCCCGCGCGTCACAGGGGGTCTGCCCCGCCCAGCCTCCGGTGTCCGGGGTCCACGCGGCGCCGGGACGGAACATGCGGGGCCGTCGTTTTGACGAGCCACGGCGGGCTGGGTAGCCTTGGTCGTCGTGCCTGCGGTCTCGTGGGCACTCGCTGGTGTCCCCGTTCGGGGGGCACCGTCGGCTTCCTCCACAAGCTCGGCCGCATCAGAGGCATTGTTGTGAGCCGGGCGCGACACGCCCGAGCGCGTGGGTCGGAGCCGGAGCAAAACCAGCAGGTCATGACACCGGCAGTGCCTGCGAAACGTATGACTTTTCGAATCACCGGCCAAGCATGAACGGAGACGCGGTGCCCACGATTCAGCAGTTGGTCCGCAAGGGCCGCCAGGACAAGGTCAGTAAGACCAAGACTCCTGCACTCAAGGGAAGCCCGCAGCTTCGGGGTAACTGCGTGCGCGTCTACACCACGACCCCCAAGAAGCCGAACTCGGCGCTCCGTAAGGTCGCGCGTGTCCGCCTCAGCAGCGGCATCGAGGTCACCGCCTACATTCCCGGTGTGGGCCACAACCTCCAGGAGCACTCGATCGTGCTCGTGCGCGGCGGTCGTGTGAAGGACCTGCCGGGTGTGCGTTACAAGATCATCCGCGGTGCGCTGGACACCCAGGGTGTCCGCAACCGTAAGCAGGCCCGTAGCCGTTACGGCTCGAAGAGGGAGAAGAGCTGAGATGCCGCGCAAGGGTCCCGCTGGGCGCCGACAGCTTGTCGCAGACCCGGTGTTCAACTCGCCGCTGGTCACCGCGCTGATCAACAAGGTGCTGCTGAGCGGCAAGCGGTCTCTGGCTCAGAAGATCGTCTACGACGCCCTCGAGGGCTGCAAGGACAAGTCGGGCAACGACCCGGTCGTCACCCTCAAGCGGGCGCTCGACAACGTCAAGCCCACCCTCGAGGTTCGCAGCCGCCGTGTCGGTGGCGCGACCTACCAGGTGCCGGTGGAGGTGCGCGCGGCGCGCAGCACCACGCTGGCGCTGCGCTGGCTGGTGCAGTACTCCCGCGCCCGCCGCGAGAAGACCATGACCGAGCGCCTCATGAACGAGTTGCTCGACGCGAGCAACGGCCTCGGTGCCAGCGTGAAGCGGCGCGAGGACACGCACAAGATGGCCGAGTCCAACAAGGCCTTCGCCCACTACCGCTGGTAATCCCGGCGGCGACGACGAGACGACGAGGACGCGAGAGAAGTGGCCACATCGACCGCTCTTGACCTGGCCAGGGTCCGCAACATCGGGATCATGGCCCATATTGACGCGGGCAAGACCACCACGACCGAGCGCATCCTGTTCTACACCGGTATCAACTACAAGATCGGTGAAGTCCACGAGGGCGCTGCCACGATGGACTGGATGGAGCAGGAGCAGGAGCGCGGCATCACCATCACCTCCGCCGCGACCACCTGTACTTGGCTTGACCACACGATCAACATCATCGACACCCCTGGCCACGTCGACTTCACCGTCGAGGTCGAGCGCTCGCTCCGCGTTCTCGACGGTGCTGTGGCCGTGTTCGACGCCGTCGCCGGCGTCGAGCCCCAGTCGGAGACGGTGTGGCGTCAGGCCGACCGCTATGGCGTTCCGCGCATCTGCTTCGTCAACAAGATGGACCGCGTCGGCGCCGAGTTCCACCGCTGCGTGGACATGATCGTGTCGCGTCTTGGCGCCACCCCGCTGGTCATCCAGCTTCCGTGGGGCGTCGAGGCCGACTTCAAGGGCATCATCGACCTGGTGAAGATGAAGGGCCTGCTCTGGAGCGCCGAGGCGGCCAAGGGCGAGATGTACGACACCGTCGACATCCCGGCCGACCACGCCGAGGTCGCCCGCGAGTGGCGCGACAGGCTCATCGAGACCGTCGCCGAGAACGACGACGAGCTCATGGAGCTCTACCTGGAGGGCGTCGAGCCGTCCGAGGAGCAGCTCATGGCCGCCATTCGCCGCGCCACGCTCTCCAGCGCGCTCAACCCGGTCCTGTGCGGCACCGCGTTCAAGAACAAGGGCGTCCAGCCCCTGCTCGACGCGATCGTGGCCTACCTCCCGGCCCCGACCGACATCCCCGGACTCCAGGGGCACGCGGTCGGGAACGAGGAGCAGGTCATCGAGCGCCACGCGGACCCGAACGAGCCGTTCTCCGCTCTGGCCTTCAAGATCATGAGCGACCAGCACCTGGGCAAGCTCACCTTCATCCGGATCTACTCCGGCACGCTCGAGACGGGCACCTCTGTGGTGAACTCCGTCAAGGGCAAGAAGGAGCGCATCGGCAAGATCTACCAGATGCACGCCAACAAGCGCGAGGAGCGCCCGTCGGCCATCGCCGGTCAGATCGTCGCCGTCATGGGCCTGAAGGACACCACCACCGGTGACACCCTCAGCGACCCCGCGCACCAGGTCGTCCTGGAGTCGATGAACTTCCCGGCGCCGGTCATCAACGTCGCGATCGAGCCCAAGACCAAGGGTGACCAGGACAAGCTCGGCACCGCGATCCAGCGCCTGGCCGAGGAGGACCCCTCCTTCCAGGTCCGCCGGGACGATGAGACCGGGCAGACGGTCATCTGGGGCATGGGCGAGCTCCACCTGGAGATCCTCGTCGACCGCATGCGCCGCGAGTTCAAGGTCGAGGCCAACGTCGGCCGCCCGCAGGTCGCCTACCGCGAGACCATCCGCCGCAAGGTGGAGAAGGTCGAGTACACGCACAAGAAGCAGACCGGTGGTTCCGGCCAGTTCGCGCGCGTGATCATCGACCTGGAGCCGCTGGGCGAGGGCAACGACGGCTACGAGTTCTCCAACAAGGTCAGCGGTGGCCGCATCCCCCGGGAGTACATCCCGTCGGTGGACGCGGGGGCGCAGGAGGCCGCCGAGTTCGGCGTGCTGGCCGGCTACCCGATGGTGGGCGTCAAGGTCACCCTGCAGGACGGTGCCTACCACGAGGTCGACTCGTCCGAAATGGCTTTCAAGATCGCCGGTTCGATGGCCTTCAAGGAGGCCGCGCGCCGTGCGGACGCCGTAATCCTGGAGCCGATGATGGCCGTCGAGGTCACCACGCCCGAGGACTACATGGGTGACGTCATCGGCGACCTCAACGGCCGCCGCGGGCAGATCCAGGCGATGGAAGACCGGACCGGGGCCAAGGTCATCCAGGCTCTGGTTCCGCTGTCAGAGATGTTCGGCTACGTGGGCGACCTGCGAAGCAAGACCCAGGGCCGGGCGGTCTACAGCATGCAGTTCAGCTCCTACGCGGAGGTGCCTCCGGGCATCGCCAAGGAGATCGTCGCGAAGGCTCGGGGCGAATAGTTCCGACGCCCTTCAGGCCGGGGCGGCGAGACGATCGCCGCCCGCGGGCCGAGGGGCTCGGGGCGAAGGTCCCAGACCCCGACCGACTCGGGTGGCGAGCGATCGCCGCCCGGGGATCGGGCTCCGAGCCCGAGTGAGTAGCAAGGCACGTCAGAATCTCTAAGGAGACAGAGCAGTGGCCAAGGCCAAGTTCGAGCGGACCAAGCCGCACGTGAACATCGGCACCATTGGGCACATCGACCACGGCAAGACCACTCTGACCGCGGCGATCACCAAGGTGCTTCACGACCGTTTCCCTCACCTCAATGAGGCGACCCCGTTCGACAAGATCGACAAGGCGCCGGAGGAGAAGGCCCGCGGCATCACCATCTCCATCGCCCACGTCGAGTACCAGACCGAGAAGCGTCACTACGCTCACGTGGACTGCCCGGGTCACGCCGACTACGTCAAGAACATGATCACCGGTGCCGCCCAGATGGACGGCGCGATCCTCGTGGTCGCCGCCACCGACGGCCCGATGCCGCAGACGAAGGAGCACGTCCTCCTGGCCCGCCAGGTCGGCGTCCCCTACATCGTCGTCGCCCTGAACAAGGCCGACATGGTGGACGACGAGGAGATCCTGGAGCTCGTCGAGCTCGAGGTCCGCGAGCTGCTGTCCGCCCAGGAGTTCCCGGGCGACGACCTGCCGGTCGTGCGCGTCTCGGCGCTGAAGGCGCTCGAGGGCGACGAGAAGTGGGGCGACTCGATCATCGAGCTCATGAACGCCGTGGACGAGAACGTCCCCGAGCCCGTTCGTGACACCGAGAAGCCGTTCCTGATGCCGATCGAGGACGTGTTCTCGATCACCGGCCGCGGCACCGTCGTGACCGGCCGTATCGAGCGCGGCATCGTCAAGGTCAACGAGACCGTCGACATCATCGGCATCAAGGACAAGAGCACCACGACCACCGTCACCGGTGTCGAGATGTTCCGCAAGCTCCTTGACGAGGGCCGGGCCGGTGACAACGTCGGTCTGCTCCTGCGCGGTATCAAGCGCGAGGACGTCGAGCGCGGCCAGTGCATCATCAAGCCGGGCACGACGACCCCGCACACCGAGTTCGAGGCTCAGGTCTACATCCTGTCCAAGGACGAGGGCGGTCGCCACACGCCGTTCTTCAACAACTACCGCCCGCAGTTCTACTTCCGTACCACGGACGTGACGGGCGTCGTGACCCTGCCCGAGGGCACCGAGATGGTCATGCCCGGTGACAACACCGAGATGACCGTCCAGCTCATCCAGCCCATCGCGATGGAGGACGGTCTCAAGTTCGCCATCCGCGAGGGTGGCCGCACCGTCGGTGCGGGCCGCGTCACCAAGATCATCAAGTAGCACGACCGCGGGTCGGCGGTCGGAGCCGGAAATCCGGGTCCGACCGCCGCACCACGACGGGGCCGAGAACGTCGGCCCCCGAGCCCCGGCGAGGCTTCGAGCCCGACCCAGGCCCGTGATCTCGCAGCCGTCTCGGTCCCAGGACCGAGTCGACTGCAAGATCACGGAAGTATGAGACGGGTCAGCGGCACCCAGGCCGGGACACCTGACAGCGGCACAAGGCCGCACGAAACTTTTGCAGGACGACAGCGAAGGACACCGAGGCCACTATGGCGGGACAGAAGATCCGCATCCGGCTTAAGGCCTATGACCACGAGGTCATCGACAGCTCGGCCAAGAAGATCGTCGAGACGGTGACGCGGACTGGCGCGAAGGTCGCGGGCCCGGTGCCGTTGCCGACCGAGAAGAACGTGTACTGCGTCATCCGCTCGCCGCACAAGTACAAGGACAGCCGTGAGCACTTCGAAATGCGCACGCACAAGCGGCTGATTGACATCATCGATCCGACGCCGAAGACGGTCGACTCGCTCATGCGCCTCGACCTCCCGGCCGGCGTCGACATCTCGATCAAGCTCTGAGGGAACGCACTGACATGGCTAAGCAGATCAAGGGCGTCCTGGGCAAGAAGCTCGGCATGACCCAGGTCTTCGACGAGGGCAACCGGATGGTCCCGGTGACCGTCGTCGAGGCCGGTCCGTGCGTGGTGACCCGCGTCCGCAGTGAAGAAAAGGACGGCTACTCGGCTGTTCAGCTCGGCTACGGGCAGGTCGACCCGCGCAAGGTCAACAAGCCCCTGGGTGACTACCTGCGCAAGCACGACATCACCCCGCGCCGCTACTTCGTCGAGGTCCGCACCAGCGACGCCTCCGAGTACACCCTCGGCCAGGAGGTCCTGGCCGACACCTTCGAGGCCGGCCAGTTCGTGGACGTCACGGGCAAGAGCAAGGGCAAGGGCTTCGCGGGTGTCATGAAGCGTCACGGCTTCCGCGGTCTGGGCTCCTCGCACGGTACCCAGCGCAAGCACCGCTCGCCCGGCTCCATCGGTGGCTGCGCCACCCCGGGCCGCGTCTTCAAGGGCCTGCGCATGGCCGGCCGCATGGGCAACACCCGCACCACGGTCCAGAACCTCAAGGTTCACGCCATCGACGCCGAAAAGGGCCTCATCCTGCTCAAGGGCGCCGTCCCCGGCGCCAACGGCAGCCTGGTCCTCATTCGCACCGCCGCCAAGAAGGGGGCTGCCAAGTGAGCACGACCATTGACATCCTCGACGCGGCCGGCGCGAAGACCGGAAGCGTCGACCTGCCCGAGGACATCTTCGGGGCCAAGGTCAACATCCCGCTGATCCACCAGGTCGTCGTCGCCCAGCTGGCCGCGCGCCGGCAGGGCACCCACAAGACGAAGACCCGCGGCAATGTCAGCGGTGGCGGCAAGAAGCCGTACCGGCAGAAGGGCACCGGCCGCGCCCGCCAGGGCTCGACCCGCGCGCCGCAGTTCACCGGCGGTGGCACCGTCCACGGTCCCCAGCCGCGCGACTACTCGCAGCGGACGCCCAAGAAGATGAAGGCCGCGGCGCTTCGCGGAGCCCTCAGCGACCGCGCGGTCGGTGGCCGGATTCACATCGTCGACAGCCTGGTCACGGGGGAGACCCCGAAGACCAAGGCGGCGCTCGCGGCCCTGCGCACCATCACCAAGGCTCGCAGCGTCCTCGTCGTGGTCGACGAGGGTGACGAGTTCACCTGGCTGAGCCTGCGCAACGCCCCGGAGGTCCACCTCCTGGACGCGGGCCAGCTCAACACCTATGACGTGCTCTGCTACGACGACCTGGTCTTCACCCGTGAGGCCTACGACCAGGTCGTGGAGCGGCTGGGCAGCAGCGGGAAGGAAGACGCCTGATGCAGAAGATCGCCGACCCGCGCGACATCATCATCAAGCCGATCGTCTCCGAGAAGAGCTACGGCCTGATCGATGAGCACAACAAGTACACGTTCCTGGTGCGCAAGACGGCCAACAAGACCCAGGTCAAGATCGCGATCGAGCAGATCTTCGGCGTCAAGGTCACGAGCGTGAACACGATCAACAGGCAGGGCAAGCGCAAGCGCACGAGGTTCGGCTACGGCCAGCGCCCCAGCACCAAGCGGGCGATCGTGAGCCTGGTGGAAGGCGACCGGATCGACATCTTCGGTCAGATCAGCTGATCACCACCGCATTGCCACGCAACACCGACGAGGGATGAACGAAAAAGATGGGCATCCGTAAATACAAGCCGACGACTCCGGGTCGTCGCGGCGCGAGCGTCTCGGACTTCGCCGAGATCACGCGCAGCACGCCGGAGAAGTCGCTGCTTGCTCCCCTGCACAGCAAGGGTGGCCGTAACGTCCACGGCCGTGTGACCGCGCGTCACCAGGGCGGCGGGCACAAGCGCGCCTACCGGATCATCGACTTCCGGCGCCATGACAAGGACGGCATCCCGGCGAAGGTCGCTCACATCGAGTACGACCCGAACCGGACCTCGCGCATCGCGCTCCTGCACTACGCGGACGGCGAGAAGCGCTACATCCTCGCTCCCACGGGCATCAAGCAGGGCGACCGCATCGAGAACGGCCCCGCGGCCGACATCAAGCCGGGCAACTGCCTGCCGCTGCGCAACATCCCGACCGGTACCTTCATCCACGCCGTGGAGCTGAAGCCCGGTGGCGGCGCGAAGCTCGGCCGGTCCGCCGGCGCGCAGATCCAGCTCCTGGCCAAGGAGGGGCAGTACGCCACGCTGCGTATGCCCTCCGGCGAAATGCGCCAGGTGGACGTGCGCTGCCGCGCCTCGGTCGGCCAGGTCGGCAACGCCGAGCAGGCCAACATCAACATCGGCAAGGCCGGTCGTAACCGCTGGAAGGGCAAGCGCCCGACCGTCCGCGGTGTCGCCATGAACCCGGTCGACCACCCGCACGGTGGTGGTGAGGGCAAGACCTCCGGCGGTCGCCACCCGGTGAACCCCAAGGGCAAGCCCGAGGGCCGTACCCGTCAGGCCAACAAGGCCAGCGACCGACTGATCATCCGTCGGCGGAGCAAGAGGAAGAAGCGGTAGGAGCAGCCTAAATGCCACGTAGCCTTAAGAAGGGCCCCTTCGTCGATGACCACCTGATGAAGAAGGTGGACACGCAGAACGAAAAGGGCACCAAGAACGTCATCAAGACGTGGTCGCGGCGCTCCATGATCGTGCCCGACATGCTCGGCCACACGATCGCCGTCCACGACGGGCGCAAGCACGTCCCGGTCTTCGTCACCGAGTCGATGATCGGCCACAAGCTGGGCGAGTTCGCGCCGACGCGGACCTTCCGCAGCCACGTCAAGGAAGACCGGCGTAGCCGGCGGTAAGCGCCTTTCAGAAACGAGGAGTAAGCGATGGAAGCCAGGGCTCAGGCGCGGTTCGTCCGCGTCACGCCCCAGAAGGCCCGCCGTGTGGTGGACCTCATTCGCGGGCTGCCCGCTTCGGAGGCGCAGGCCGTGCTGCAGTTCGCCCCTCAGGCGGCGAGCGAGCCGATCTACAAGGTGCTGTCGAGCGCGATGGCGAACGCCGAGCACAACTTCAAGCTCGAGCGCGACACTCTGGTCGTGAGCCGCGCGTGGGTCGACGAGGGCCCGACGCTCAAGCGGTTCCGCCCCCGTGCCCAGGGCCGTGCCTATCGGATCAACAAGCGGACGAGCCACATCACTGTGATCGTCGAGTCCCGGCCCGAGCGCCAGGGCAAGCCGAAGGGAAGGACCCGCTAGTGGGCCAGAAGGTTAACCCGCACGGGTTCCGGCTCGGCATCACGACCGACTTCAAGAGCCGGTGGTACGCCGACAAGCTGTACAAGTCGTACGTCGCCGAGGACGTGTCGATCCGCCGCATGCTGCAGAAGGGCATGGAGCGCGCCGGCATCTCCAAGGTCGAGATCGAGCGCACCACCGACCGCGTCCAGGTCGACATCCACACCGCCCGGCCGGGCATCGTCATCGGCCGCCGCGGCGCCGAGGCGGACCGCATCCGTGGCGACCTCGAGAAGCTGACCAAGAAGCAGGTCCAGCTCAACATCCTCGAGGTCAAGAACCCCGAGGTCGACGCCCAGCTCGTCGCCCAGGGCGTGGCCGAGCAGCTCTCCAGCCGGGTCTCCTTCCGGCGGGCGATGCGCAAGGCCATGCAGTCGGCGATGAAGAGCGGCGCCAAGGGCATCCGTGTCCAGTGCTCCGGCCGTCTCGGCGGCGCCGAGATGTCGCGCTCGGAGTTCTACCGCGAGGGCCGCGTGCCGCTGCACACCCTCCGCGCGGACATCGACTACGGCTTCTACGAGGCCCGCACCACCTTCGGCCGTATCGGCGTGAAGGTGTGGATCTACAAGGGCGAGGCCCCGACCAGCCGCGCCGAGCGCGAGGCGGCCGCCGCCGGTGCGCGCGCCGGCGGCCAGCGTCGTGACCGCACCGACCGGCCGCAGCGCGGTCGTGGCGGCGCGGGCGGCGGCGGTCGTGGTGGACGTGACGGCGGCGCGCCTCGTGGCGGCGGTCGTGGCGGAGCCAGTGGAGCCAGGACCGAGAACACCGCGCCCGCTGGGGCGCCCGAGACCGGCCCGGCGGAGCAGCCGGGTGCTGAGGGGAGCTGACCATGCTGATCCCGCGCAGGGTCAAGCACCGTAAGCAGCACCGGCCCGACCGCAGCGGCGCCGCCAAGGGCGGCACCAGGGTCGTGTTCGGCGAGTACGGCATCCAGGCGCTTGAGCACCACTACGTGACCAACCGCCAGATCGAGGCCGCTCGTATCGCCATGACCCGGCACATCCGCCGTGGCGGCAAGGTGTGGATCAACATCTACCCGGACCGCCCTCTGACCAAGAAGCCGGCCGAGACCCGCATGGGTTCCGGTAAGGGTTCGCCGGAGTGGTGGATCGCCAACGTCAAGCCCGGCCGCGTCATGTTCGAGCTTTCCGGCGTCACCGAGCCGGTCGCCCGCGAGGCCCTGCGCCGCGCGATGCACAAGCTCCCTATGAAGTGCCGGTTCGTCAAGCGTGAAGTGGGTGAGGCGTGATGGCTAAGGGCCTGACCGCCGGTGAGCTGCGGACTTCTGACCAGGAAGAGCTGGTCCAGAAGCTGAAGGAAGCCAAGGAGGAGCTGTTCAACCTCCGCTTCCAGGCGGCGACCGGTCAGTTGGAGAGCCATGGGCGGCTCCGCGCCGTCCGCCGCGAGATCGCCCGTATCTACACCGTGATGCGCGAGCGGGAGCTCGGCATCATCACGGTCGAGAAGGAGCCGAGCGATGGCTGAGACAACTGAGACCACCGAGACCGCACAGGCGCGGAACTACCGCAAGACCCGCGAGGGTCTGGTCGTCAGCGACAAGATGGACAAGACCGTCGTCGTCGCCGTTGAGGACCGCGTCAAGCACCCGCTGTACGGCAAGGTCATCCGCCGTACGACCAAGTACAAGGCTCACGACGAGCAGAACTCCTGCGGCGTCGGCGACCGCGTCCTCCTGATGGAGACCCGGCCGCTGTCCGCCACCAAGCGGTGGCGGGTCGTGGAGATCCTCGAGCGGGCCAAGTAAGTCGCCGTGCGGGAGGCCCCCCGGAAGGGGGTCTCCCGTGTGGCGTCCCCCCTCGGAGCCGGCAGGGCCGCCGCCGGGGGTGTAAAGACCGAATCTAGTTCCGCCAGGCTCAGAGAATGAGAACCGGCGTGACACACGGGAGTTGACGTGATCCAGCAGGAGTCGCGACTCAAGGTCGCCGACAACACGGGTGCCAAGGAGCTTTTGTGCATCCGCGTGCTCGGTGGCTCGGGTCGGCGCTACGCGGGTATCGGCGACATCATCGTCGCGACGGTGAAGGACGCCCTTCCCGCCGCGGGTGTCAAAAAGGGTGATGTGGTCAAGGCTGTCGTGGTGCGCACCAGTAAGGAGCGCCGCCGCCCCGACGGCTCCTACATCCGCTTCGACGAGAACGCCGCGGTCATCATCAAGGACAGCGGTGACCCTCGGGGCACGCGTATCTTCGGTCCGGTGGGTCGCGAGCTGCGCGAGAAGAAGTTCATGCGCATCATCTCGCTCGCGCCGGAGGTGTTGTAGATGCCGAAGCTGCATGTGAAGAAGGGTGACCTCGTCCAGGTCATCGCCGGTAAGGACAAGGGTGCCAAGGGCCGCGTGATCCGCGCCATTCCGACCGAGGACCGCGTGGTCGTCGAGGGCGTGAACCTGGTCAAGAAGCACTCCAAGGTCACCCACCAGGGACCGCGCGGCGCCAAGGAAGGCGGCGTGCAGATCCTGGAGGCCCCCATCCACGTGAGCAACGTGAAGAAGCTCAAGGATGAGGCCAAGAAGGACGAGGCGAAGAAGGACGACAAGCCCGCGAAGAAGGCCGCCGAGGCCGGCGAATCGGGTGAGGACAACTGATGACCGCCACCACCACTGAGACCGAGCGCCCCGTGCCGCGCCTCAAGCAGCGGTACCGCGAGGAGATCGCGGAGAAGCTGCGCGAGCAGTTCGGCATCGAGAACGTCATGCAGATCCCCAAGCTCACCAAGATCAAGGTGAACATGGGCGTCGGCGAGGCGGCCCGGGACTCCAAGCTCATCGAGGGCGCGGTCCGCGACCTCACGGCCATCACCGGCCAGAAGCCGGCGGTCGCCCACGCCCGCAAGTCCATCGCGCAGTTCAAGCTGCGTGAGGGCATGCCGATCGGCGCGCACGTGACGCTGCGCGGCGACCGCATGTGGGAGTTCCTCGACCGGCTGCTCTCCCTCGCGCTTCCGCGTATCCGGGACTTCCGCGGCCTCTCGCCCAAGCAGTTCGACGGCAACGGGAACTACACCTTCGGGCTGACCGAGCAGGTCATGTTCCACGAGGTGGACCCCGACAGGGTCGACCGCCAGCGGGGCATGGACATCACGGTCGTGACCACCGCCACGAACGACGACCAGGGCCGGGCGCTGCTCAAGCTTCTCGGCTTTCCCTTCAAGGAAGCGTAGGCAGTCACGATGGCTGTGGATCGCAACAAGGAGGCCTGAGCAATGGCCAAGAAGTCTCTGATCGCCAAGGCCGAGCGCAAGCCGAAGTTCGGTGTCCGCGCGTACACTCGTTGTTCGCGTTGTGGCCGGCCCCGCGCCGTCTACCGCAAGTTCGGCCTCTGCCGCGTCTGCTTCCGCGAGATGGCGCACCGGGGCGAACTGCCCGGCATCACCAAGTCGAGCTGGTAGCCCGCGTGCGGGCCTCCTCCAGGGGGCCCGCGCCGTACCGGCTCATTTCAAAGTCATATCAACCGGGCGCCGATCGAGGCGCCCACGACCACACCGTAGGTCCCTCTCGGGAAACCGCGGTGAGGAGGGCCACCGGCCATGACGATGACCGACCCGATCGCAGACATGCTGACGCGTCTGCGTAACGCGAACTCGGCATACCACGACACCGTGGCCATGCCGTACTCGAAGATCAAGGCGCACATCGCCGAGATCCTCCAGCAGGAGGGTTACATCCAGGCTTGGACCGTCGAGGACGCCAAGGTTGGAAAGAACCTCGTGGTGGAGCTCAAGTTCGGGCCCACGCGTGAACGGTCAATCGCGGGCCTGCGCCGGGTTTCCAAGCCCGGTCTGCGGGTCTATGCAAAGAAGGACAACCTGCCCAAGGTCCTGGGCGGTCTCGGCGTCGCGATCATCTCGACGTCCGGTGGCCTCATGACCGACAAGCAGGCCGGCAAGCGTGGTGTGGGCGGGGAAGTCCTCGCCTACGTTTGGTAACGAGGGGAGGAATCCAGCATGTCGCGAATTGGACGGCTGCCCATCCCCGTACCGAATGGTGTGGACATCACCATCGACGGCCGGGATGTCACGGTCAAGGGGCCGAAGGGCACGCTCTCGCACACGATCGCCGAGCCGATCGACGTCGCCCGTGCGGATGACGGCAACATCACCGTCACCCGTCCGAACGATGAGAACAAGGTACGCGCGCTCCACGGGCTGTCCCGGACGCTGATCTCCAACATGGTGGACGGCGTGACCAAGGGCTACAGCAAGACGCTGGAGATCGTCGGCGTCGGTTACCGCGTCCAGGCCAAGGGCCCGACGCAGTTGGAGTTCTCGCTGGGCTTCAGCCACCCGGTGATCGTCGACGCCCCCGAGGGCGTCTCCTTCCGCGTCGAGCGGCCGACCCTGTTCCACGTGGACGGCATCGACAAGCAGAAGGTCGGCGAGGTCGCCGCGAACATCCGCAAGCTGCGCAAGCCCGACCCCTACAAGGGCAAGGGCGTGCGGTACCAGGGCGAAGTCATCCGCCGCAAGGTCGGAAAGGCTGGTAAGTAGTCATGGCCTTCACCAAGGTTGCCAAGCACACGGCCGCCCGTGCGCTGTCGCGCTCGCGCCGTCACCGTCGCGTCCGCAAGAAGGTCGTCGGCTCTCCGGCCCGTCCGCGCCTGGTCATCAACCGCTCAGCGCGCCACATTTTCGTCCAGATCGTGGACGACACCGCGGGCCACACGCTGGCGAGCGCCTCCACCCTGGACGTCTCGCTGCGTACGTCCGAGGGCACCAAGACGGACAAGGCGAAGAAGGTCGGCGAGCTCGTCGCTCAGCGGGCCAAGGCCGCCGGGATCACCGCTGTCGTGTTCGACCGCGGTGGCAACCGCTACGCGGGCCGCATCGCGGCCCTCGCGGACAGCGCCCGAGAAGGCGGGCTGGAGTTCTGATGTCCGAGGAACGCCACTGTGTCCGAGGATCGGAACCGGCCAGGATCGCAATCAAGAGCAACGAGGAGAGGAACCACTGATGGCTGCAGCTCCGCGTCGCGGTGCCGGCGGCGGTGGTGAGCGGCGTGACCGTCGCGACGATCGCCGCGGCGGCGCTGCCGAGAAGGGCGTCTCGTACATCGAGCGCGTCGTAAAGATCAACCGGGTCGCCAAGGTCGTCAAGGGCGGCCGGCGCTTCAGCTTCACCGCCCTGGTCGTCGTCGGCGACGGCAACGGCCTGGTCGGCGTCGGGTACGGCAAGGCCAAGGAGGTGCCCGCGGCGATCGCCAAGGGCGTCGAGGAGGCCAAGAAGCACTTCTTCAAGGTGCCGCGCATCCAGGGCACCATCCCGCACACCGTGCAGGGTGAGGACGCCGCGGGCGTCGTCCTGCTGCGCCCGGCCTCGCCCGGTACCGGTGTCATCGCGGGTGGCCCCGTGCGCGCCGTCCTGGAGTGCGCCGGCATCCACGACGTGCTGTCCAAGTCGCTCGGCTCGGACAACCCGATCAACATCGTCCACGCCACCGTCGCGGCGCTGAAGGGCCTCAGCAGGCCCGAGGAGATCGCCGCGCGTCGTGGGCTGCCGATCGAGCACGTCGCCCCTGTGCGCATGCTCAAGGCCCGCGCCGAGGGCATCGCCGAGGCCGCGGCCGCGGCGAAGGCGGTGAGCTAGCCCATGGCTCGTCTGAAGATCACCCAGGTCCGATCCAAGATCGGTGGCAAGCAGAACCAGCGTGACTCTCTGCGCTCGCTGGGCCTGAAGCGAATCGGCGACGTCGTCGTCAAGGAGGACCGCCCGGAGATCCGGGGCATGGTCGCCGTGGTGACGCACCTCGTCGAGGTGGAAGAGGTCGACTAGTCATGGCTAACGCTGAGAACACCGGCGGCGGCACGCCGCTGCGCGTCCACCACCTGCGTCCGGCTCCCGGCGCCAACAAGGCCAAGATCCGCAAGGGTCGCGGCGAGGCGTCCAAGGGCAAGACCTCCGGTCGTGGCACCAAGGGCACCAAGTCCCGTACGACGGTGCCCTACGGCTTCGAGGGTGGCCAGGTTCCGCTCCAGCGGCGCCTGCCCAAGCGGAAGGGCTTCTCCAACGCCCTGTTCAAGACGACCTACCAGGTCGTCAACCTGGACAGGCTGGGCGAGCTCTTCCCCGAGGGCGGCGACGTCACCGTGGAGACGCTGGTCGAGCGCGGCGCCGTCCGCAAGAACCAGCTGGTCAAGATCCTGGGAACCGGCGAGATCACGGTGGCGTTGAACCTGAGTGCGCATGCGTTCTCCGCCTCCGCGAAGGAGAAGATCGCTGCGGCCGGTGGCTCCGTCACCGAGCTGTAGTAGGCAGGCAATACGAGGCGCGGGGGCTCGGAGAGAGCCGCCGCGCCCGTAGTGCGTTAGAGTGCGCTGGACAAACGGTGTCCAGGGCTCGTTGATCAGAGATGTGCCGATGGATCACCCGCAGACCTTCGCTGACCGATACCGCCGTACAGGCGCGCAGGAGGGACCGTGCTGACCGCGATTAGCCGGGCGTTCCGTACGCCCGACCTGCGCAACAAGCTTCTCTTCACGCTGGGCATCATCGTGTTGTTCCGGCTCGGGTCGGTCCTGCCGACGCCGGGCGTCAACACGATCAACGTGCAGCAGTGTCTCAAGGAGGCGCAGGCCGGAGACGCCGCCAACATCTACGGAATGGTGCAGCTGTTCAGCGGCGGCGCGCTGCTGAAACTTTCAGTGTTCGCGCTGGGCATCATGCCGTACATCACGTCCAGCATCATCCTCCAACTGCTGACGGTGGTGATCCCGCGGCTCGAGGCTCTGAAGAAGGAAGGCCAGGCCGGCACCACCAAGATCACACAGTACACGCGTTACCTCACCATCGGCCTCGCGGTCCTGCAGTCGACCGCCTTCATCGCGCTGGCGCGTACCGGGCAGCTCTTCCCCAACTGCCGTCAGCCGCTACTGGTCAACAACGACGTCTTCACCATCGTCACGATGGTGGTCGTGATGACGGCGGGCACCTCCGTGATCATGTGGCTGGGCGAGCTCGTCACCGACCGGGGCGTCGGCAACGGCATGTCCATCCTGATCTTCACCCAGGTCATCGCGGTCTTCCCGTCGGAGCTCCTGAACATCTTCCGCCAGAACGCCTTCACCTTCGTCGTGGTGATGGTCGTCGGGGTGTTCATGATCGCGGCGGTCGTCTTCGTCGAGCAGGCGCAGCGGCGCATCCCGGTGCAGTACGCCAAGCGCATGGTGGGCCGGCGCATGTACGGCGGGACCTCGACCTACATCCCTCTGAAGGTGAACCAGGCCGGCATCATCCCGGTCATCTTCGCCTCCTCGCTGCTCTATCTCCCGCAGCTCGTGGTGTCGCTGTTCGGCAACAGCGCGGAGCCGAACGCGGTGGTCCAGTGGCTGGCGCAGAACTTCGTGCGCGGCGACCACCCGGTCTACATGCTCACGTTCTTCGTGCTGATCATCTTCTTCACCTACTTCTACGTGTCCATCACCTTCAACCCCGTTGAAGTGGCCGACAACATGAAGAAGTACGGTGGATTCATCCCGGGCATCCGCCCGGGACGGCCGACCGCTGAGTACCTGAGCTACGTACTCACGCGCCTGACCGCTCCCGGTTCGCTGTATCTGGGCCTGATCTCCATGGTGCCGATCATCGCACTGGCGGTGGCAGGAGCGAGCCAGAACTTCCCGTTCGGAGGCACGAGCATTCTGATCATGGTTGGTGTTGGGCTGGACACCGTGAAGCAGATCGAGAGCCAGCTGCAGCAGCGGAACTACGAGGGCTTCCTCAAGTAGTGCGCGTCGTCCTGGTCGGGCCCCCCGGAGCGGGCAAGGGGACACAGGCCCAGTTCATCGCATCGAACCTGTCCATCCCGAAGATCTCGACAGGGGACATCTTCCGTGCCAACGTGTCGGGCGGTACGGAACTCGGCAAGCTTGCCAAGGAGTACATGGACCGCGGCGACCTCGTACCCGACGAGGTGACCGTCGCCATGGTCCGAGACCGCCTCTCGGAGCCGGACGCGCAGGTGGGCTTCCTGCTGGACGGCTTCCCGCGCAACGTGCCACAGGCCCAGATCCTCAACAAGATGCTGGCCGAGTTCGACACCTCGCTCGACGTCGTGCTGGAGCTCGTCGTCGACGAGGAGGAGGTCGTGCGGCGCCTGGCGGGGCGGCGCACGTGCCGTTCCTGCGGCAAGGTGTGGCACGTCGTGTTCGACCCTCCCAGTAACGAGGGGGTCTGCGACGCGTGCGGCGGCGATCTGTTCCAGCGGGACGACGACCGGGAAGAGACCATCCGCCACCGGCTGGAGGTCTACCAGGACCAGACCGCTCCGCTGATCAGGTTCTACGCCGACGAGGGCATCCTGCGCGGCGTGGACGCCACCGGGCCGGTCGAGGAGATCACTCAGCGCGCGATGGCAGAGCTTCGCCGCTTCGCGGAATGACGTAATACCGCCGAACACATCCGATTCGGTGCCAACGCCACTTCTGGGGATTTTTCCAGGGGTGGCGTTCGGCATGTTGGGGGACAATCGGGGGAATCGGGCCGCCGCGCCGTCCGTTGAATCACCCCAGGGGGTGCCAGTAAGTGTTCAAGAAGAACAAGCACGGAATCCAGATCAAGACGCCGGAGCAGGTGGAGAAGATGCGGGCCGCCGGCCTCGTCGTCGGGCGGACGCTCGAGCTCCTGCGGGAATCCGTGCGACCCGGGATCACGCCGCTAGACCTCGACGCGATCGCCGAGAAGGCCATCCGCGACGAGGGGGCGATCCCGTCCTTCAAGGGCTATCAGGGGTTTCCCGCCACCATCTGCGCGTCGGTCAACGACGAGGTGGTCCACGGCATCCCGACCGCCCGGCGCGCGCTGCGCGAGGGCGACATCATCTCCATCGACTGCGGGGCGATCCTGGACGGGTGGCACGGCGACTCGGCGATCACCGTGAGCGTCGGCGAGGTGGACCCCGCCCTCACCGAGCTGATGCGGGTCACGGAAGAGGCCATGTGGCGCGGTGTCGCCGCTCTGACCGTGGGGCGGCACCTTTCCGACATCGGGCACGAGGTAGAGCGTTACGTTCGTTCTCAGGGCCGCTACGGCATCCCCCAGGAGTACGGCGGGCACGGCATCGGCACCGAGATGCACATGGAGCCGTGGGTGGCCAACCACGGCAGGCCGGGCAAGGGCCCGCGCTTCGAGCCGGGCATGTGCTTCGCGGTCGAGCCGATGCTCAACCTCGGCACCGACCGCACCCGCGTGCTCGGCGACGACTGGACCGTCGTGACGATCGACGGAAAGGCGTCCGCGCACTTCGAGCACAGCGTCGCCGTGACCGATAATGGTCCTTGGGTGCTTACCGCCCTTGATGGGGGGAAGGCACGGCTCAGCGAACTGCTGGGTGGGCAGGCCGTGGCCGGCGGAGAGACAGGGCGTTGAGTCCCTTTGACCCGCCGCGCCCCCGCGGCGGACGTCAGCGCGGAAGTTGAGGGATCGATGGCGGCGACACCGGACATGAGGGCGTCCGACGGCGACAGGGACAGGATCGCGGCCACGCTCCGCGAGCACTGCGCCCAGGGCCGGCTCACCATGGAGGAGTTCCAGGAGCGCCTGGAGCTCGTCTACCAGGGCAGGACGTACGGCGATCTCCAGAAGCTGACGGCCGACCTGCCGGACATCGACCTGCAGGCGCGGCCCGTCCCCGTCCCCGCGCCCGCTCCAGGCGCCGTCCAGGGGCCCACCGAGGCTCAGAAGGGGCTCAAGGCGGCGTGGGCGACCTGGGCCGGGGCGGTGGCGGTGTGTACGGTCATCTGGGCCATGTCTGACTTCGGCGGATATTTCTGGCCGAT
The DNA here is from genome assembly GCF_040683095.1 of Sphaerisporangium sp. NPDC051017. Taxonomy (NCBI): domain Bacteria; kingdom Bacillati; phylum Actinomycetota; class Actinomycetes; order Streptosporangiales; family Streptosporangiaceae; genus Sphaerisporangium; species Sphaerisporangium sp. NPDC051017. Next base: position 623 of record NZ_JBFBCI010000060.1, on the reverse strand, counting down.
GTGGGTCGCCGGGCCCTGGGGCGCGATTCTGCTGGTCAGCACCATATTCGGCAGCAACCCAAAGAACCGCGGCAGTAAGGGCTGATATCCGCTTCCGTGCAGTAGTGCACGTTCGGCCCCGAGTGTGTATTCGTACGCGGAACGCGCGGTCAGATCTTCCTAACGTGAGCGATGTCCGGAACGAGCGGCACCGAAAGCTCGGCCGGCACGGGGAAACCGTCCTCATCCCGAGGGCGGCTCGCAATCAGGAGGAACACCGTGCGAAAGATTCGCAACCTGGTCGTCGGCACCGCCCTCGCCGGTTCGCTGGCCGCAGGACTCGCCGCCACCGGCACCGCCGCCCAGGCCGCCACTCGACCTGTTCGACCGTGACCGCGAGTACGGCTGGGCCGACTTCTACTACCACGACGACGAGGGCTGGCACTTCTACAAGCGCTACCGGATTCGTCCGTAGTGCTCCGGCCTTCGGGCCAGGGGTGATGCGGGCTCTCCCGCGTAGCGGGGCAGGGAAAGCCGATCCGCCGCCAAGGCGGATCGGCGTCTGTTAGCCTGCTCGCGTCAGGTACCGCCGGATGGGCGGGAACGGAGCCCTCGGGTTCGAAAGCCTGTGGAGACCCGGTAAG
>NZ_JBFBCI010000059.1:0-51515 GCF_040683095.1 Sphaerisporangium sp. NPDC051017 | reverse complement strand
GGACACCTACCAGGCCGAACGTCATCCGGTCGCCGAGGACGTGCTGGACAACACCCGCGCCCAGATGGAACTGCTGTCCACCGAACCGGGCCCGCGGGCCGTGCGCAGGCTGCTCACCGAACTGATGGACTTCGACGAGGTGAACCGCCATCTGATCGAGAAGATCACCGCGATCGGCATCCGCTACGACTTCGGCGCGGGCCCCGACCTGCTCGGCCGCCGCCTGCGCGACATCGACGTGAAACAGGGCCACCTCTACGATCTTCTGCATCTCGGCCGCGGCCTGCTGCTGGACCGCACCGAACGCCTGACCGCCGGCGGCTGGTCGGACCGGGTCGATTACCTCGCGGATCCCACTGCGGACCTGGATGTTCCGTGCGTCCTGCTACGCCCCGACGGCCACGTCGCCTGGATCGGCGACGATCAGCAGGACCTGGACGACCACCTCTCCCGCTGGTTCGGCAAGCCCGCCAACTGATTTCGCCTGAGCAACCGTGGCTTCATTCGGGTTCGCCGGGGAGGCGCGTGGGGTCTGCGGCGGGGGCTTCGTGTGGCGGCGAGGGGACGCGGTGGTCGCGAAGAGGGCGGTTGACCAGGCCGACGGCGAGGACGGTGAACGCGGCCGAAAGGCCCCCGATCAGCAGCGCCACGGGGGCCGAGGTGAGGGAGGCGAGAAGGCCTCCGCGGAAGTTGCCGATCTCGGGCCCGGCCAAGCCGATGATGTGCTCGACCGAGGAGACGCGCCCGCGGTAACGGTCGGGCGTCTCGAGCTGCACCATGCCGCCTCGGGTGACCACGGAGATGGTGTCGGCGGCGCCGGCGAGGGCGAGGCAGCCGAGCGCGAGCCACAGCGGCCCGGCCAGCCCGAACCCGGCCAGGGCCAGTCCCCACGTGGTGGCGGCGACGAGCTGGACGAGGCCGCTGCGGCGCAGGCGGGTGACCGTCCCGGACAGCAGACCGGCGGCGAGCCCGCCGACCGCGATGGAGGACAGGAACAGCCCGAGCGTCTGGGGAGCGCCCCCGAAGCGGACCTCGTTGACCAGCGGGAACAGCGCGACCGGCATGGCCAGGACGGTCGCGGCGAGGTCGGTCGCGAAGGCGCCCCACAGCACGGGACGCCGGAAGATGATGTCCCATCCGCCTGGGGCGGGGCCGCGACGCCGGCGCGTGCCGTTCTCAGGCCGGCCGTCCGCGGGTGCGTCGTCCTCAGGTCGTCCGCCCCCGGGCCGCTCGCCCCTGACCCGCTCGCCCCTGACCCGCTGGTCCTCGGGCCGCTCGCGGCCGGGCCGCCGGTCGTCGCCGGAACGCAGGGCGGGCATCGACGGCAGGCGGATCACGGCGATCAGCGACGCGACGTCGGCGAGGGCCTGGATCGCGTACGCGGCGGAATAGCTCCACCGCCCGAGCACGATGCCGGCGAGGGCGGGCCCGACGAGCATGGAGGTCTGGAAGGCGATGTTGTGCAGGGCGAGCCCGGCGGTGACCTGGTCGGCGGGCAACAGCCGTACGGCGAACGTGCTCCGGGCCGGGGCTCCGAGCGCCGCGCACGCGGACTGCGCCGCGACCAGGACGAACAGGAGAAGAACGGAACGGTTGCCCGCGGCGGACTGCGCGACCAGGCCCGCGGCCATGAGGACGTGGCCCGCCGTGGTGGCCCGGACGACGGTCCTGCGGTCGACGACGTCGGCCAGCGCCCCGCCGGCCAGCCCGAACACCAGCATCGGCACGGCCGTCGCGAGGCCGATGGCGCCGGTCCACACCGGGCTGCGGGTCAGCTCCCAGACCTGCAGCAGGACGGCGACCGTGGCGATCTGCCCGCCGATCGAGGCCAGGGAGGAGCCGATCCACAGGTCGCGGAACGCCCGGCTCGCCCGGAAGGGGCGCAGGTCGATCAGCCGCTCGCGCCAGCTCACCACGACGGCTCGATCGGCGCGGAGGCGGACGTCCCCGCCGACCCGGAGCCGGGCTCCACGTCGGGCTCGGCGCCGGGCTCGACGAGGTGGGCGAGGATGCGGTCGCGCATGGGACGCCGCTCCAGGGCGCGGGTCAGCTCGGCGACGACGGCGCTGAGCGCGTGCGGCACCTCCTCGTCGAGCTCGGCGACGGCCGCCTCGGTCGCGCGCCACTCGGCCTCGAGGAAGGGGATGAGGGCGCGACTCCGGCCGGTCAGGGTGATCCGGCGTGTACGGGCGTCGGCGCCGGGCTCGGAGTCGACCAGCCCTTCGCGCCGCATCGCCGTGATCGTCTGGCTCATCGCGGAGTGGGAGCGGCCCAGGGACTCCGCGAGCTCGCGGATCGTCAGCGGTCCGGTGTGGGCGAGGCGGATCAAGGGATAGGCGAAACGGGGACGCACCCCTTCGATGCCCCGCTCGGCGTACACGGTCTCGATCTGGGCGTCCAGGGCTGCGAGCAGGGCGTGAAGCGCGTCCCACCGTCCTGGCGACGCGGTCGGGTCGAAAGGTGTCACAGCACTAATATAACAGCGCTAATAGAATCGCGGTCGTCCTGCGGCCGAGCCTGTGCCCCCACCACGCCGGTCCTGCCTGGCATCAGGGCCCCCGCCTGCCGTACGACCGCCTGGAAGGCCCGGCGCGCGAGGGCGTGGCGGCTCACCGCCACGGGTCCGGCGCCCCGGCCCGGGGCGCCGCCCCCGGCCGTGGTGCACCTGGCAGGTGACTGGAGGGCCGTCGTGGATACGGGGCGGCGGAGCGTGGGTCAGGGTTCCGCGTGCCGGTCGAGGCCGAGCGTGGCGATGAGGTCTTCGTGGAGCTCGAACCAGACACGGTGGCAGGAGTCGACGTCGGTGCGGTCGACCCAGGTGCCCTCCCCGGCTCGGGCGCGTGCTAGGGCTGTGGTGAATCGTGTGTCGTATCCGCGGAACCGTGTGAGGATGCTCCCGAGCCGGTCTGCGAGTGGCGTGAGTGCGCGGTCGATGCCGGCGAGCTCGGAGAGGACTCGGGCGTCCCAGGCGTGATCGGAATGGTCGTTGACGGCGAGCCGATCGTCGGCGGTGGGCCGGAGTTGCCAGTCGGTGCAGGCTCGCAGCAGGAGGGCGTTCAGCGGGAGGAACTCGCGGTAGACGTCGCGGACCTCGCCGGCGCCGCCGACGCGTGCGAGCTCTGCCCCGAGCTCGCGCTCGTTCTCGGCTCGGCCTCGTTCGGTCAGCGACCAGCCTCCGGTGCCGGCGAAGGCGGTGTGCTCTACCCAGCCGAGTGCCTCGGCGTCGAGCAGCAGCTCTTTCGTCTCGGCCGTGTCGAGCCCGTACCGATGAGCGATCACCGGGGTGTCCGCGAACCCGGTGATGCGCACGGCGTGCAGGACCAGGAGGCCGGGCGGAGAGTCGCGCGTCACGAGCCGGCGTTCTGTCGTGCCGCCAGCCGGGTGTAGTGCTGCTGGCACGCCTGCGGGGAGTTGAACCCCATCACGTGCGCCATCTGCGCCCAGGTCAGACCTGCGCTCCGGGCGATGAACAGCAGGGCGGATTCGAGTCCTTCGACCTCGGCTCGGGCGGCGGGCAGGAGGGCGAGCGCGCTCAGGATGTCCTCCGGGTCCAGGTCGGCGTTGCGCCAGACGGCGAACTGCACAAGGTCGACCGCCGACGGCGGGACGGGCGGGGGTCGCCACGGACGGGCGTCGAGCGCATCCGCGCCCAGGTCCAGAAGACGCTCACGCGCGTCCCGCTCACACTTGGCCTGCACGTGGTCGGCGCGCGCGCTATGAGCGATGTCCTGCTTGCGTTGCATGTGACTCATGATGCACAATCAACGAAATGTTTGTCAACAATATGTTGAAGGGGAGGACGGATGATCATACCCCTCATGGAGGCTGTCGCCGACACCTGCGGGGGGAAGGCCGGCACGCTCGGTGCGTTGCTCCGCGCGGGCCTGCCGGTTCCTGACGGCTTCGTCGTCCCGTTCGCCGCTTACCTCGCCGCCGTCCGCGAGCTGGACCTCGGGCGGCTCGCCAGGGAGCCGGACGATCTCGACGCGGCGCGGCAGGCGATCGAGGCCCGCCCGGTCCACACCACCGTGATCGACGCGCTGGGACGCGCACTCGGCGAGCTCGGCGATCCGCCCGTGGCGGTGAGATCGTCGGCGGCGAACGAGGACACCGGTCAGGCATCGGCGGCCGGTCAGCACGAGAGCTTTCTCGCCGTGCACGGGGTCAGCGAGGTCGCCGATGCCGTACGTGCCTGCTGGGCGTCGCTGTTCTCCCCACGAGCCGTTCACTACCGGGCTGCCGTCGGCGGCGACCGGCCGTCCGACGATCTTGTTATGGCCGTCATCGTCCAACGCCATCTGGACGCCGAGGTGTCCGGGGTCATGTTCACACCCGCGGACCCGAAAGACGCGACCGAGATCGAGGCGTCCTGGGGCCTTGGACCCAGCATCGTCGGGGGCACGGTCACCCCTGACGCCTACCGCGTCGCCGCGGACGGGTCGGTCACCCGCGCCGTCGCGGACAAACGGACCCGCCTTGACCGGCGCGGCAAGCGGCTCGTCATGAGCGACGTGCCCACCCGTGTCCGGGACCGACCGGCGATCGACGACGCGACCGCCACGCAGCTCGCCCAGCTGGGCAAGGAGATCGCCGCCGTATTCGGTGGACCGCAGGACATCGAGTGGGCGATCGTCGACGGCCGCACCTGGGTTCTGCAAGCACGGCCGGTCACCGCCGCACCCCCGCCGCCATCGCCTTCCGGTGCCTCGGACACACTCACCGGAACACCGGGCAGCCACGGGACGGTGACCGGCACCGCGAGGATCGTCCGCGGCCCCGGCGACTTCGCGCGCGTGCGCCCGGGCGACATCCTCGTCTGCCCCTTCACCAACCCCGCTTGGACACCGCTGCTGCGCATCGCCGCCGGCGTCGTCACCGAAACCGGAGGCGTGCTCTCCCACGCCGCGATCGTCGCCCGCGAGCACGCCATCCCCGCCGTCCTCGGCATCCCGAACGCAACAATCAGGCTCCACGACGACACCCTCATCACCATCGACGGCACCACCGGCACCGTCACGGCGACCAACGCCTGGCCGATCACTTCCGTCCCGGGCCGGGAGTCACTCCCACAAGCCGCACGCCGCCGAGGTAGCAAGAATGCCGGCAAGTCGCAACGGAAACCGCCCCGCCCCGTTCGCCGACGACGATCGCGCCGCCCGGCCGCGCACGGTCTCCTCGGACTCTGCCAGACCAACGGCTGACCCCACCCAGGCATCCCGCCGCCGAACCCACACCTGCGGATCGAAAGGAGAGGGGAAACGGTCCCGCACGGGCACCGCGCCCCCAACCGCTGATGACAACGCGACACCTCTACCTGGCACGCCACGGCGCGGCCGACGCGTTCGGGGAGCTCACCGACGTCGGGCGCCGGCAGGCGGGCCTGCTGGGCGAACGGCTCGCCGGCGTACCGGTCGACGCCGTATGGCACTCTCCGCTGCCGCGCGCCGTAGCAAGCGCACGCGAACTCGCCCGGTATCTGCCGGACGTGCCCGTGACCGAGGCCGCCGAACTCGTCGACCACGTGCCCTACGTCCCCGGTGCTGCCGAGACACCCCCGTCCTGGGCCGGATTCTTCGACGGCTACGACGACGCCGAGGCGGCCTCGGGCCAGAGGCTCGCCGAGGCTCTGGTCGCCCGGTTCGCGAAGGTCCCCGACACGACCACGAAGGAGACCAGGCCCGACACACACGAGGTCCTGGTGACGCACGCCTACCCGATCGCTTGGCTGGTGCGGCACGCGCTGGACGCGCCGCCGTCCCGGTGGCTCGGGCTGAACAGCGCCAACACCGCGCTGACCATCATCGAGTACCGTACCGGCCTGCCGCCCACGATCGTGATGTTCAACGACATGAGCCACCTCCCGGCCGACCTGCGCTGGACCGGGTTCCCCAAAAGCGTGAGGCCGTGAGGTGGCTCCTGCTCTCCGTACGCGCTCCTCCCTCCCCCGGCGGCCGGGTGATCGCCGCTCAGCGCCGCGAACGACGCCGGGGGTCCGGACCGGCTCGGGCGGTTAGGGGTGGTCGACGTAGTCGCGCAGGTGCACGGCCGTGAGGGTGGTGCCGGCGGCGACCAGGTCGGCCGGGGTCCCGGAGAAGACGACCCGCCCGCCGTCGTGCCCGGCCCCGGGGCCGAGGTCGATGATCCAGTCGGCGTGGGCCATCACGGCCTGGTGGTGCTCGATGACGATCACCGTGTTGCCGTCGTCGACCAGGCGGTCCAGCAGCTCCAGCAACTGGTCCACGTCGGCCAGGTGCAGCCCGGTGGTCGGCTCGTCCAGGACGTAGGTCGTGCCGTTCCTGGCCATGTGGATGGCGAGCTTGAGCCGCTGGCGCTCGCCGCCGGACAGGGTGGTGAGCGGCTGCCCGAGCCCCAGGTAGCCGAGCCCCACCGCCGCGAGCCGGTCGAGGACGACCCGGGCCTGGCCCGTGGTGAAGAACTCGCGGGCCTCGGCCACCGGCATGGCGAGCACCTCGCTGATGTTCTTGCCGCGCAGGGTGTAGGACAGCACCTCCGGCGTGAAGCGCCTGCCCTCGCACTCCTCGCACACCGACGCGACCTCGGCCATCATCGCCAGATCGGTGTAGATGAGGCCGATGCCCTTGCAGGCCGGGCAGGCGCCCTCGGAGTTCGCGCTGAACAGGGCGGGCTTGACGCCGTTGGCCTTGGCGAACGCCGTCCGGATCGGGTCGAGCACCCCGGTGTAGGTGGCCGGGTTGCTGCGGCGCGAGCCGCGGATCGGCGACTGGTCGGCGACGACCACGCCGTCGCGCCCGGCGACGTACCCGTGGATGAGCGAGCTCTTGCCCGACCCTGCCACACCGGTGACGACCGTCAGCACCCCGAGGGGGATCTCGACGCTCACGTCGCGCAGGTTGTGCAGGGACGCGCCGGTGATCGGCAGGTGCCCGGAGGGCGGGCGGACCTTCTCGCGCAGCCGCACGCGGTGGTCCAGGTAGCGGCCGGTGAGGGTGCCGGACGCGCGCAGGCCCGGAAGGTCGCCGGCGTAGCAGATGCGGCCGCCCGCGGTGCCGGCGCCGGGGCCGAGGTCGACGACGTGGTCGGCGATGGCGATCGTCTCCGGCTTGTGCTCCACGACCAGCACCGTGTTGCCCTTGTCGCGCAGCTGGAGCAGCAGCTCGTTCATCCGCTGGATGTCGTGCGGGTGCAGCCCGGCGGTGGGCTCGTCGAAGACGTAGGTGACGTCGCTGAGGCTGGAGTTGAGGTGGCGGACCATCTTCACGCGCTGCGCCTCGCCGCCCGACAGCGTGGAGGACTCCCGGTCCAGGCTCAGGTAGCCCAGGCCGATGTCCACCAGCGACTCCAAGGTCTCGCGCAGCGCGTCCAGCATCGGACCGACCGAGGCGTCGCGGATCGCGCCGACGAACGCGGCGAGGTCGCTGATCTGCATGGCCGAGCACTCGGTGATGGTGCGCCCGTCGATGGTCGCCGTGCGGGCGGCCTCGTTGAGGCGCGCGCCGTCGCAGGCGGGGCAGCGGGTGAGCTTGACCGCCCGGTCGGCGAACGCGCGCGCCCCCGGCTGCATCGACTCGCGGTCCTTGGCCAGGTAGAGGCGGCAGACCTTGGTGATCAGCCCCTCGTAGGTCATGTTGTTGGCGCCGACCTTGACCTTGGTGGCGGGCTTGTGGAGGAAGTCCTCCCACTGGGCCGGGGTGTAGTCCTTGAGCTTGACGGCCGGGTCGAAGAACCCCGACACCGCCATGAGCTGCCAGTACCAGGTGTCCACCGCGAACCCGGGCACCTTGATGGCCCCGTCGTTCAGCGACAGCTCCCGGTCGACCAGCTCGTCGACGTCGATGTCGGAGACCTTGCCCAGCCCCTCGCACTCGGGGCACATGCCCTCGGCCCGGTTGAAGCTGAACGCGGACGGCGGCCCCACGTGGGGGATGCCGACGCGGCTGAACATGATCCGCAGCATGGTCTGGGTGTCGGTGGCGGTGCCGACGGTGGAGCGGGCGTTGGAGCCCATCCGCTCCTGGTCGACGATGATCGCCGCGCTCAGGTTGCGCAGCGAGTCGACGTCCGGGCGGTTGAGGCTCGGCATGAAGCCCTGGATGAACGCGGTGTAGGTCTCGTTGATGAGCCGCCGCGACTCGGCGGCGATGGTGTCGAAGACCAGGGATGACTTGCCGGAGCCGGAGACCCCGGTGAACACGCTGAGCCGCCGCTTGGGGATGTCCAGGGAGACGCCGGTGAGGTTGTTCTCGCGGGCGCCGCGGACCTGGATGAGGTCGTGGCCGTCCGCGGCGGCGTGGCCCGGCCCACGGGGCAGGCCGGTAGCGGGGGGACGGGGGCCTGGCGGGGAAAGGGCGTCGCCGGAGTGTGGCGCGGATATGTGACGAGCGGGGGTCGAAGATTCGCCGTCGTTGTCGGCAACTTTCATGCCTTCAAGTCTCTCATTGAAGTACTTATGAAGACTTTCACGCATGTCCAGCCGCCTACACTGGGGGGATGAACACTGAACCCTCAACTCCTGGGTGAACGCCGCGGTGGCGGGGAAGGGGCTGCGTCCGGTCGATCTGGCGCGGCTGGTGGGCGTCTCGGCCCAGCAGATCCGCAACTACGCCGACGCCGGGGTGCTACCGCCCGCCCCGCGCACACCGGCCGGCTACCGCAGGTTCGACGAGCGGCACCGCGGCGCGCTGCTCACCTACCGCGCCCTTGCCGCGGGCTTCGGATGGGACACCGCCCGGGCGATCATGCGGGGGGTGCACGCCGGGGACCTCCCTTCGGCGCTGGCCCTGGTGGACGCCGCTCACGCCATGGTGCACGAGCAGCGGCTCGCGCTCCAGGCCACCGGAGAGGCGCTGGAGGCGGTCGCCGGGCAGGACCCCGGCGACCCGGCGTCCGCGCGGGCGGGCATGCGCATCGGCGAGGTCGCCGCCCACCTTGGCGTGCGCACGTCCACCCTGCGGGTCTGGGAGTCGGCCGGGCTGCTGACCCCCAGGCGCGACCCCGGCACCGGCTACCGGCGCTTCGGGCCGGCCGACGTACGGGACGCCCGGATGATCCACATGTTGCGGCAGGGCCGCTATCTGTTCCCGCAGATCCGGCTCGTTCTGGACGGCCTGCGCCGCACGGGCGGCAGCGACGCGCTGCGCGCGGCCATCGCCCAGCGGCGGGCGGAGCTGACCGGGCGGGCCAGGGCCATGCTGGAGGGCGCGAGCCGCCTGCACGACTACATCGCCTCCATCGACGACACGCCCGCCGGTGGGGAGGACGGTGCCGCGGGTCAGGGAGCGGGCGCGTCCAGCACCGGGATGAGCTGCTCCTCCTCGTAGTCCAGGTGGGCCTCCAGTTCGTCGATGAGCCGCTCCACGCGGGCGAGCACCTGGGCCGGCCCCGCGTCCGGGGTGGAGACGGCCCGCCGCAGTTCTTCCAGCAGCGCGGCGACCTTCTCGTGCTCCTGGCGCAGGCGTTCGAGCACCGGGGCCAGGTCGGGGCGCATCCCGGCCACGTAGGGGAAGATGCCGGTGTCCTCGCCGACGTGGTGATGGTGCAGGCCCTGGCAGACGGTCAGGCAGTTCACCCGCAACTGGGCGGCGAGCCCCGGCCCCGAGCGTGCGACCTCCCCGCGGACCACGGCCAGCTCCCGCCGGAACGCGTCGTGGATCGCCTTCAGCGCCGCATGTGGCCTTCGTGCCCTGCCGGGGGTTACAGCGGCGTTAACCGCCGACGTAGGTGGCGAGGTGCCGGCCGGTGAGGGTGGAGCGGGTTGCGACGAGGTCGGCGGGTGTGCCCTCGAAGACGATCCGGCCGCCGTCGTGGCCGGCGCCGGGGCCCAGGTCGATGATCCAGTCGGCGTGCGCCATGACCGCCTGGTGGTGCTCGATGACGATGACCGACTTGCCGGAGTCGACCAGCCTGTCGAGCAGGCCGAGCAACTGCTCGACGTCGGCGAGGTGCAGGCCGGTGGTCGGCTCGTCGAGGATGTAGACGCCGCCCTTGTCGGCCATGTGGGTGGCCAGCTTGAGCCGCTGCCGCTCGCCGCCGGACAGCGTGGTGAGCGGCTGGCCGAGGCTGAGGTAGCCGAGCCCGACGTCGGCGAGCCGGGCGAGGATGGCGTGCGCGGCGGGCGTGCGCGCCTCGCCGGCGCCGAAGAACTCCGCGGCCTCGGTCACCGTCATCGCCAGCACCTCGCTGATGTCACGGCCGCCGAGGTGGTGGTCCAGCACCGATGCCTGGAACCGCTTGCCTTCGCACTCCTCGCAGGTGGTGGCGACACCGGCCATCATCGCCAGGTCGGTGTAGATGACGCCGGCGCCGTTGCAGGCGGGGCAGGCGCCCTCGGAGTTGGCGCTGAACAGCGCCGGCTTCACGCCGTTGGCCTTCGCGAACGCCTTGCGGATCGGGTCGAGCAGTCCCGTGTAGGTGGCCGGGTTGCTCCGTCGCGAGCCGCGGATCGCGCCCTGGTCGACCGAGACCACGCCCGCGCCGGCGGGGATCGACCCGTGCATGAGCGAGCTCTTGCCCGAGCCGGCGACGCCGGTGACGACGACGAGCATCCCGAGCGGGATGTCGACGTCGACGTCGCGCAGGTTGTGCCTCGTCGCGCCGCGGATCTCCAGCGTGCCGGTGGGCGTCCGCACCGTCTTCTTGAGGGTGGCCCGGTCGTCGAGATGGCGGCCGGTGAGGGTGCCGCCGGCCCGCAGCTCCTCGACGGTGCCCTCGAAGCAGACGGTGCCGCCCGCCGTACCGGCGCCGGGGCCGAGGTCGATCACGTGGTCGGCGATCACGATCGTCTCCGGCTTGTGCTCCACGACCAGCACCGTGTTGCCCTTGTCCCGCAGCCGCAGCAGCAGCTCGTTCATCCGCTGGATGTCATGGGGGTGCAGGCCCGCGGTGGGCTCGTCGAAGACGTAGGTGGTGTCGGTGAGCGAGGAACCGAGGTGGCGGATCATCTTGACGCGCTGCGCCTCGCCGCCCGACAGCGTGCCCGACGACCGGTCGAGCGAGAGGTAGCCCAGCCCGATCTCCACGAACGAATCGAGTGTCTCCCGCACCCTGGCCAGCAACGGTGCGACGGACGGCTCGTCCAGCCCGCGCACCCACTCGGCGAGGTCGCTGATCTGCATCGCACACGCGTCGGCGATGCTGATCCCCATGATCTTGGAGGACCGGGCCGCCTCGCTGAGCCGGGTGCCGTCACAGTCGGGACAGGTGGTGAACGTCACCGCCCGCTCCACGAAGGCACGGATGTGCGGCTGCATCGCCTCCTTGTCCTTGGAGAGCATCGACTTGCGGATTCGCGGCACCAACCCCTCGTAGGTCATGTTGATGCCCTCGATCTTCATCCTGGTCGGCTCCCGGTAGAGGAAGTCGTGGAGCTCCTTCTTCGTGTACCTGCGGATCGGCTTGTCCGGGTCGACGAAGCCCGAGGACGCGTAGAGGCGGTAGTTCCAGCCGCCCGCGGTGTAACCCGGGATGGTGAGCGCACCTTCGGCGAGCGACTTCGTGCCGTCGTAGAGCTGGGCGAGATCGATGTCGGTGACCGAGCCGCGGCCCTCGCAGCGTGGGCACATGCCGCCGGTGATGCTGAAGCTGCGACGCTCCTTCACGGTCTGTCCGGCGCGTTCCAGAGTGACCGCACCCGCTCCGCTGATCGAGGCGACGTTGAAGGAGAACGCCTGGGGCGAGCCGATGTGCGGCCGCCCGAGCCGGCTGAAGAGGATGCGCAGCATCGCGTTGGCGTCGGTGGCGGTGCCGACCGTGGAGCGGGGGTCGGCGCCCATCCGCTGCTGGTCGACGATGATCGCGGTCGTCAGCCCTTCGAGGACGTCGACCTCGGGCCGCGCCAGTGTCGGCATGAAGCCCTGTACGAAGGCGCTGTAGGTCTCGTTGATCAGCCGCTGCGACTCGGCGGCGATCGTGTCGAACACCAGAGAGCTCTTGCCCGAGCCGGAGACGCCGGTGAACACCGTGAGCCGGCGCTTCGGGATCTCGACGCTGACGTCCTTGAGATTGTTCTCGCGCGCGCCGTGCACGCGGATCAGATCGTGGCTGTCGGCGACGTGCAGCGTGGGCGACTGCGTGTCCGTCCTCGTCGTGATGCTCACCGTGTCTCCATCTATGTCTATCTGGTGGGCGGGGCCGCCTTCGCGGTCCCCACCGGCGCCGCCTGGCCGAATCCGACCAGGTTCGAGCAGTATGTCTGGTTTTCCTCCGCAGGCGCGATCGCGAGCGCGGGAGCGGGGGCGGACTCATCGGTCCTGAAACGGCCCGGGGACGTCGTCCTCGGGCCGGTGACGGTGGCCACCAGGCGGCCGCCACCGGCCCCGAGGACGGACTCCCTCACGGTGCCGTCTCCGTGCGGGTCACGGCTGCGATCGCCGGACGGCTCAGGGCAGTTGCTGGATGCGGACCATGTTGCCCGCGGGATCGCGGACGGCGCAGTCGCGAATCCCGTGCGATCGCCGGACGGCTCAGGGCAGTTGCTGGATGCGGACCATGTTGCCCGCGGGATCGCGGACGGCGCAGTCGCGAATCCCGTGCGATCGCCGGACGGCTCAGGGCAGTTGCTGGATGCGGACCATGTTGCCCGCGGGATCGCGGACGGCGCAGTCGCGAATCCCGTACGGCTGGTCGGTGGGCTCCTGGACGACCTCGGCGCTACCGGCCTGCAGCCGCTCGAAGGCGCCGTCGAGGTCCTTGCTGGCCAGGATGATGCCGGCGTAGGTGCCCTTGGCCATCATCTCGGTGATGGTGCGGCGCTCGTCGTCGGTGATGCCGGGGTCCACGGCCGGCGGATGCAGGACGATGGAGGTGCCGGGCTGGCCGGGGGGACCGACCGTGATCCAGCGCATCCCGCCGTATCCGACGTCGTTACGGACCTCGAAGCCGAGGGTGTCGCGATAGAAGGCCAGAGCGGCGTCCGGGTCGTCCTGCGGGAGGAAGCTCGCGTGAATGGTGATATCCATGCAGGTCAGACTAGTTGCGCCTTCGCGGAACGCGCTTCTCGATTCCTGACCGGTCTGGTCACCTGCTTCGCGACGCACGACGGGATCCCCACCGTCGCGCGCGTCGCGTGGCGCCGATAGACGCTGGGCGGTACGCCGACCAGCTCGGTGAACCGAGTGCTGAACGTGCCGAGCGACGAGCAGCCGACCTCGAAGCAGACCTCGGTGACGCTGAGGTCGCCACGACGCAGCAGCGCCATCGCGCGCTCGATGCGCCGCGTCATCAGGTAGCCGTACGGCGACTCACCGTAGGCGAGCCGGAACTGACGGCTGAGGTGCCCGGCCGACATGTTCACGCCGCGGGCGAGCGCCTCGACGTCCAGCGGCTGGGCGTACTCCCGGTCGATCCGGTCACGGACGCGGCGCAGCCGCGCGAGGTCGCGCAGGTGCTGCGCTGATGCGGATGTGCTGGTCACCCGGGAATCGTATGTCGCGCCGGAGTTGCCCGGTGCCGCCGACGTCCCACGTCACCACGTCTCGTCGGTGGCTGCGACCCGTGGCAACATGCCGGAAAACGCTGTCGACCCCGGCTTGTCGCACCATGGGCGAGCCGTAATCCCCGCGCGGACGCGCCGGCGGCCCGCGGCTTCCTACCGTGCGGGGGGTTGCGGTGAGCCTGCGGCGGCATGCTCGGGCGGCCGTTCGCGATCATCTGCCCGGCCCACCGCTCCATCACCACGGGACACGAGTCTGGCCCCACCCTTCACAGGGCGGGGCCAGAACTCAAGATCTTCATTGGTCTTCTAGGCGGAGGCCGGCCAGGGGTGTCAGTTCACCTGGAAGACGGTGAGGACGGCGGCGTGGTCGGAGGTCCAAAGGTTGGCCGACGGGTTGGACTCGGAGGGGGTGCCTTCCCAGACGGCTTCGGAGGACAGGACCGAGAGAGGACCTCTGTAGTAGACGAAGTCGATGCGGTCCTGCGGTTCCGGCTCGCCGGTGTGGGAGTCGTAGCCGTAGCCGCCGGTGAAGGTCTTGGTAACCGGGGACCAGGTGGTGCCCGGGTGGGTGGCGGGGTTGGGGTGGGCCTGGCGGTAGGAGTCGGTGAGGCCGGCGTTGACCGGGGCCGTGGAGGTGGGCCAAGGGACGGCGCCGTAGCCGCAGCGGGAGTTCGCCGACGTCCAGTCGAGGTGGGACGGGGCGTTGAAGTCGCCTGTGAGGAGGACCGGGGTGGTCGCAGAGGCGGACAGGTCGGCGGACATCGCGGTGACGATGTCGTTGATCTGTCCGGTGCGGCCCGAGGTGGACTCGCGGTTCAGGAGCTGCTGGACGGTCATGCGCCCGAAGCAGGCGTCGTAGGGGCCGTAGGGCGTGTAGCCGAGGTGGGCGCTCCACAGGCGGAGGGAGCGGGAGCCCAGGTCGATCTTGGCGGCGAGGGCGCTGCCCGCGACGGTGGGCGTGGTGCCGGTGATCGGGTAGCGGCTGATGACGGCGACGTCGGAGTTCTGGAAGTAGGACCAGCCGAGGGAGTCCGCGAGGGTCTGGACGACGGTGCCCTGGTTCTCCTGGATGCCGACGACGTCGATGTCGCGTTCGAGCAGGAACTTCAGCTGCTTCTCCAGGCTGTTGGTCACCCGGGTGCCGCCGTGCCACAGGTTCCAGCTCAGCGCCTTGAGCTGCGGTACCAGAGCGCCGGACTGGACGCGGATGGTCACGGTCGCGTCGGCCGTCCCGGAGGCGGTGGTGGCGCGGATCCCGAGGGTGGCGTTACCGGCCGCCGTCGGCGTTCCGGTGACGGCGCCCGAGGAGGAGACCGACGCCCAGGCGGGCCCGGAGGTCTTGGTGAAGCTCAGCCCGGTGGTGTCGCCCTGGACGAGCCCGCCGATCTTCGCCGAGTAGGCCGCGCCGACCTTGGCGTTGCGCAGTGCGAACGCCGACGTCGGGAAGCGCGGCTTGGCGTTGCTCGTCAACCGCAGCGTGACGGGTAGGGTGAGCCACGTGTACCCGTCGTTGAACAGGTAGTAGACGATGTAGTCGCCCGTACTCAGCCCCGAGGTCGGCAGCGAGGCGGAGCCGCCGGCCCCAGGCGTGTAGGTCCACTGGAGCGACTGCCCGACGAAGGACTGGTTGACGGGGCCGTCGCCGGGGTTGCGGTAGAGCCCGACCCAGTTTGTGGCGTTCGGCTTGGTCGTCGTGTAGTTGAGCTGGATCGGGTCGCCCGCGGTGACCGTCGTCGAGGCGAGCGTCAGCGTGCCCGAAGGCGCGGTCAGCTGCAGCGCGATGGGCTGAGCCAGCCAGGTGTAGCCGTCGTTGTACAGGTAGAACAGCTTGTAGTTCCCGGCGGCCAGGCCCGCGGTCGGCAGCGTGCCGGTGCCGTTCGCGGAGGCGGCGTACACCCACTTGGTGGACGGCCCGACAAAGGCCTCGTTGACGGGCCCGTTGCCGGGGTCGCTGTACAGCCCGACCCAGTTTGTGGCGTTGGGCCGGGGCGTGGAGTAGCTGAACTGTACATCGGCGCCGACCATGATGGACGCCGACGATACCGTCAGCGTCCCGTCGACGGCGGCCTGGGCGGGCCGGACGGTCAGGGTGACGGCCAACACGGCCAGCACCAGAGCGAGAAGTCTGCGCATGCGCGCTCCAAGGAACTGAGGGGGATGGGGGGTGTCCCTTGGTCATCCCTACATGGCGTGCACGCCATGTTCAAGTGCCGGGTTTGATGGAGGCTTTCCGATTCGATTAGCGAATCGTAGTTATGTCGTGACATGTTGTTACCGGCACGCCCGGCGCCCAGGCGATGTCGGGCACCCTCCCCGGTCGGGCTGTGCACGCCTGACCGGTCGGCGTCCGGAGGGACGTGCTCGACGGGCCGGCGGCTCCGGTTGCCGGCACCAGGGCACGAAGACGATCGGTGAATACCGGGCAGCTCGTTGTGCCTTGATTCTGTGTAACGCACAGGATCGCTGAGCCAATCAGAGACGCTGATCACGCGCTGGTCGGGCGATGAGCTTGCGGTGCCGTTCCGCTTCGGCGACCCAGCCCCGATTCCGGTCGGCCAGGTGTGCCAGATACTCACCCGCCAGCACCAACCGCGCGGCCTCCCTCGGCCACGCCCGGCCGCACCTGTCCGCCTGGGCGGGTGCGGCCGGGCCGGTCGGGACGCGGGGCTCCGGAGGTGGTCAGCGCCAGCCGGGTTCCTGGACGCCGCCGGGGACCGGGGCGGCGGGGTCGTAGGGCAGGCGGGTGAAGATGAAGGTGTTGAGGTCCAGGTGGCTGACCGAGCCGTCGGGGCGGCGCACCAGGCGCATGATCTCCCCTGCGTAGTAGCCGTCCAGCCCGAGCCAGGTGCCGTCGGCCTGGGCGGCGAAACGGGAGGCCCGGCCGAGGTGGCCGAGCGGGGTGAGCGAGACGTCACGGCCGGGCAGCAGGCGCAGCAGGTAGGCGGCCGGGCCCCAGTACCAGGGGCCGGTGAGCTCCAGCAGGTCGGGCTCGGCGGGCGCGGGCGTCCACTCGGCGGGGATGGCCGGCTCGTGGGTGTCCAGGATGTCCAGCAGGTCGGTGGCGACCGACCCGCGCAGCCCAGAGGTGGTGTTGGCCATGCACAGCACGCCGGTGCGGTCGGCCGGGTCGGCCCACACCACGGCCAGGAAGCCGGGCATCGAGCCGCCGTGCCCGGCCAGGCGCCGCCCCCGGTGGCGCAGCAACTGCACCCCCAGGCCGTAGCCGCCGTTCCAGGCGTCGCCGTCCTCGACGATGGCGGGCTCGCGCATCTCGGCCAGCGTGGCCGGGCGCAGGACGCGCTCGTCGCCGCCGGACAGGAACGCCGCCCAACGCGCCAGGTCGGCCGGGGTGGACCACAGCTGCCCGGCCGGGGCCATGGCCACCGCGTCGTGCTCGGGCTCGGGCAGCAGCATGTCGGCGAAGGGGTGGACGGCGTAGCCGCGGGCGTGCGGCTCGCGCGGGCGGGTGGTGGTGTCGCGCATGCCGAGCGGCTGGAGGATCTCGCAGGACACCGCCTGGTCCCAGCCGGTGCCGCGGTGGCGGGCGACGAGGTCGCCGAGCAGGGCGAAGCCGACGTTGGAGTAGTGGAACCTGCGGCCGGGGCGGTGACGCGTGGTCTCCTCGGTGAGGGCGCCGGTCAGGGCCTCGGCCGGCACGCCGGGGGTGCGTTCCCACCAGGGGCCGGGGGGTTCGGCGGTGAGGCCGCCGGTGTGGGCGAGCAGCTGGGCCACGGTGACCTCGCCCACGGGGGTGGAGGGCACGTGCTTGCCGATCGGGTCGTTGAGCTCCACGGCGCCCTCGTCGCGCAGGCGCATCACCATGACGGCGACCAGGGTCTTGGTGATCGACCCGATGCGATACTGGGTGTCGGGCGTGGGGGCGGCGCCCTCGACCGTGCCGCGGGCGGCGAACCAGACCGGCTCGCCGTCGCGCACGATCATGACGGCGAGCGACGGCGCGCGCGCCTCGGACTGCTCGATCGCCACGCGCCGCAGCAGCGCGCGCGCCGTGGCCTCCAGAACCGCCGCCATCCGGCCGCCTCCCCGTCATCCGTACGCCGCTCGCCGGCAACCCTGCCACACTATCGGGGATCTTCCCTCGCGCTCGACCCCCGGCGCAGGGCGGCGCCACCGGTGTAACCGCCTAGGGTGGTTACGTGGCGGATGGTCTGACGATGCGCTCCCCGGAGGGCACCACCTACCGGTTCGACCCGGGCGCGTTGTGCCTGGAGTTCCTCACCACCGGCGGCCCCGGCGCGCCGGCCCGCCATCACGCGCTGCTCGTCCCTGACGACCTGGCCGTCTTCGCCGCCGCCTCCCGGCTGTGCCTGGATCCGGCCGAGGTCCGCGTCACCCCCGCCGAGCTCGCCCGCGCCGTACGACTGCGCGACGAGCTGTGGCGGCTGGCGCGCGACCGGGTCGCCGGCCGTCCTCTGACCGGCCCGGACGTGCTGAACGCCGCCGCGGCCGGCCCCACGCCGGTGCCCCGGGCCGAGGACGGGCGGCGGAGCTGGGCGGCGCCGGTCACCGGTGACCAGGTGATCTCCCAGATCGCCCGCGACGCGATCGAGCTGTTCACCGGCCCGCTGCGCGACCGCGTGCGCGAGTGCGCCGCCCACGACTGCCACCTGGTCTTCGTGGACACCTCGCGGCCGGGCGCGCGCCGCTGGTGCTCGATGGAACGCTGCGGCAACCGCCACAAGGTGAGAAACCACCGCGCCCGCGGCGCCGGATGACCACCTGATGAGCGCCTGATGAGCGCCTGATGAGCGCCTGATGAGCGCCGGATGAGCGCCGGATGAGCGCCGGATGAGCGCCGGATGAGCGCCGGATGAGCGCCGCCGTCGCGCCGGGCCCGCCGCAGCCCCCGCGCCCCGCGGGCTGCGGGAGAATACCCGCCATGACCACCCCAGCCGACGGCTCCCCTCCCGGCCTGGAGCTGCGCGCCGTCCTCGAGCGCATCACCTACGCCAACGAGGAGACCGGGTACACCATCGCGCGGGTCGCCCCCGAGCGGGGCGGCGCCGACCTGGTCACCGCCGTCGGCCCGCTGCTGGGCGCGCAGGTGGGGGAGAGCCTGTGCCTGCGCGGCCGCTGGAGCTCCCACCCCAAGTACGGCCGGCAGTTCGAGGTGTGGTCCTACTCCACCGTCCTGCCGGCCACCGTGCAGGGCATCCAGCGTTACCTGGGATCGGGCCTGGTCAAGGGGATCGGCCCGAAGATGGCCGAGCGCATCGTCGGCCATTTCGGCACCGCGACGCTGGACGTCATCGAGACCTCGCCCGAGCGCCTGGTGGAGGTCCCGGGGCTCGGCCCCAAGCGCACCAAGATGATCGCCGCGGCCTGGGAGGAACAGAAGATCATCAAAGAGGTGATGATCTTCCTGCAGGGCGTCGGGGTGTCCACCTCCATCGCGGTGCGCATCTTCAAGCAGTACGGCGACACCTCCATCACCGTCGTCAGGACCGAGCCCTACCGCCTGGCCGACGACGTGTGGGGCATCGGCTTCAAGACCGCCGACACCATCGCCCAGGCCGTCGGCATCCCGCACGACAGCCCCGAGCGGGTCAAGGCCGGCCTGCGCTACACCCTGTCGCAGGCCGCCGACGCCGGCCACTGCTTCCTGCCCGCCCCCAACCTCGTCGCCGACGCCGTCAAGATCCTCGAGGTCGGCCCCGACCTGGTGGCGAGCTGCCTTGAGGAACTGGTCGCCGCCGAGGGCGCCGTCCGCGAAGAGGTCCCCGCCGCCGAGGGCCCGGTCCCGGCGGTCTACCTGCCGCCCTTCCACCGCGCCGAGCGGGCGCTGGCCGGCGGGCTGCGCCGCCTGCTGGACTCCGGGCACGACCGCCTCAAGGCCTTCGCAGCCGTCGACTGGGAGGCCGCCTTCACCTGGCTGCGCAGGCACACCGGCTCCGAGCTCGCCCCCGAGCAGGCCGACGCGGTGCGGCTGGCCCTGACGTCCAAAATGGCCGTGCTCACCGGCGGCCCGGGCTGCGGCAAGAGCTTCACCGTGCGCTCCATCGTCGCCCTGGCCCGCGCCAAGAAGGCCAAGGTGATCCTCGCCGCCCCCACCGGCAGGGCCGCCAAGCGCCTGGCCGAGCTGACCGGCCACGAGGCCACCACCGTCCACCGGCTGCTGCAGCTGCGCCCCGGCGGGGAGGCCACCTTCGACCGTGAGAACCCCCTGGACGCCGACCTGCTGGTCGTCGACGAGGCCTCCATGCTCGACCTGCTGCTGGCCAACAAGCTGGTCAAGGCCGTGCCCTCCGGCGCCCACCTGCTGTTCGTCGGCGACGTCGACCAGCTGCCCTCGGTCGGCGCCGGGGAGGTCCTGCGCGACCTGCTCGCCGCCGACACCGTCCCCCGGGTACGGCTCACCCAGATCTTCCGCCAGGCCCAGCAGTCCGGCGTCGTGGTCAACGCCCACCGCATCAACACCGGCCTGAGCCCCGTCCTGGAGGGCATGGGCGACTTCTTCCTGTTCCCCTGCGAGGAACCCGAGGAGATCGCCGCGCTCACCGTCGACGTGGTGGCCCGGCGCATCCCGCGCAGGTTCGGCCTCAACGCGCGCCGCGACGTTCAGGTGCTGGCCCCGATGCACCGCGGCGCGGCCGGGGCGGCCAACCTCAACACCGCCCTGCAGGAGGCGCTCACCCCCTCCCGGGACGGCATGCCCGAGCGGCGCGTGGGCGGCCGGGTGTTCCGGATCGGCGACAAGGTCACCCAGCTGCGCAACAACTACGACAAGGGTGTGGCCGGGGTGTTCAACGGCACCGTCGGGGTGGTCACCGACCTGCGCCCGGAGGAGAGCAAGCTCACCGTCCTCACCGACGAGGACGAGAGCGTGGAGTACGCCTTCGACGAGTTGGACGAGCTCGCCCACGCCTACGCCGTCTCCATCCACCGCTCCCAGGGCAGCGAGTACCCCGCCGTGGTGATCCCGCTGGCCACCAGCGCGTGGATGATGCTGCAGCGCAACCTGCTCTACACGGCGGTGACGCGGGCCAAGAAGCTGGTCGTGCTGGTCGGCTCCCGCCGCGCCCTGGGCCAGGCCGTGCGCACCCGCGGCGCCGGCCGCCGCCACACCGGCCTCACCCACCGCCTGCGCCAGGACTGACCCGCCCTCGTCGCCGCCGGCGTGAAAGGCGCGATGATCCCGCGTCCGGTGCGGCGGCGAAACGATTTCCGGGCCGGGCGGGCGGAGGCTTTCGGGCTCGCCGCGCGGCCCGGCACGGCGAATTCCCGTTCGGATGTACGTGAAGCGGCGCGGGTTCACGGGCGGTATCGGTGAATGCTCCCCGTGACCGGGCAGGCGGGGCCCGGCGCGGGCGTTCGGGTGATCTCAGCCCGTGCTCCACGCCGGTGCCGCCCCCGGCGAATGATCGTTCACGGCCGCGCCGCGCGGCCCTTTCCTGACCTATCGCGAAGATCTTCTTGACGGCCCGTAGTGGCTTTGCGGCCCGCATTACCCCTAGCAAGTGACCGAAATGTGATCTAACTCGCCCAAAAGATGTGCGTTCGGGCGCGCGCCCCCATTAGGGTTTTTTTAATTGGACTTTGCCGCCGTGGGGGAGAGGTCTGTGCGGGACTTTCGTCAGCGTCTGAGGACTCCGATCGCCGTGTTGGCCGTGGGGACGGCCGGGCTGCTGACCGCGTCATGCTCCGGCGCGCCCGGGTCACCGGGCCCCGGCGGCGGCGGTACGGGCACGGAGTCGACCGCGCCGCCCACGCCCGCGCCCATCATCAAGGTCAGCCCGGCGAAGGGCGCCAGCAAGGTCCGCCCCGACAAGAGCGTCGTGGTCACCGCCAGCAACGGGGAGCTGGAGGAGGTCACCGTCCAGGGCGAGGGCGGCAAGGTGCTGGAGGGCGAGTTCGACGCCGACCACACCAAGTGGGTGTCCAAGGGCCCGCTGACGCCCGCCAGCGGCTACACCGTCTCGGCCAAGGCCAGCGGCGACGGCGGCCCGGCCACGGTGACCAGCTCCTTCACCACGCTCAAGCCCGCCCAGGAGCTGCGCATCATCGACGTCACGCCCAACGTCAAGGGCGAGACCGTCGGCATCGGCATGCCGATCATGGTGCGGTTCAACCAGCCCGTCGGCGACAGGAAGGCCGTCGAGGAGGCGCTGAAGGTCACCACGCAGAAGCCCGTCGTGGGCGCGTGGCGCTGGATCGACGACAGGTACGTCATCTACCGGCCCGCCAAGTACTGGCCCGCCCACCAGAAGGTCCGCTTCACCGCGGCCCTGGAGGGCGTGCGCGCCGGCAAGGACATGTACGGCGTGAAGAACTACGCCACCACCATGCAGGTGGGCGCGGCGTGGATCAGCACCGTCGACACCAGGACCCACAGCATGGTCGTCCGCAAGGACGGCAAGATCGTCCAGCGGATGGCGATCAGCGCCGGCAAGGCCACCACCCGCGAGTACACCACCACCAACGGCATTCACCTGACCATGGAACGTGGCAGCCCGGTCACCATGATCTCCCCCGGGAAGAAGGAGGGCGACCCCGGCTACTACAAGGAGGTCGTCGACCACGCCGTGCGCATCTCCAACAGCGGCGAGTACGTCCACAGCGCGCCCTGGTCGGTCGGCTCGCAGGGCCGGGCCAACGTCAGCCATGGCTGCATCAACGCCCGCCCCGACCAGGCCAAGTGGTTCTACGAGAACTTCCACCGCGGCGACGTCGTCAAGATCGTCGGCACGACCCGGTCGCTTGAGTGGAACAACGGCTGGGGCTTTTGGCAGCTGCCGTTCAAGCAGTGGAAGAAGGGCAGCGCCCTCGACGCCTGACGGCCGCCGGAGCCGCGGTCCAGGAGCCGGGAGTCAGAACGCGTTGACGAGGACGACGTAGACGGCGGCCCGATCCCGGCGGTCTTTCGGCGGGTCAGTCCGGGGACACCGGTCCGGCACGGTAGGCGATGATCACCAGGTGGACGCGGTCGCGCGCGTCGAGCCTGGCCAGAAGGTGGCGTACGTGCGTCTTGACCGTTCCCGGGCCGATGTGCAGCCGATGGGCGATCTCGGCGTTGGACAGACCCTGGGCGATGAGCGTCAGCACCTCCCGCTCGCGCCCGGTCACCCCGGGCAGGTCTCCCCGCGCGGGCGGGGGACGGTCGGCGAACTCGGCGATCAGCCGGCGGGTGACGCGGGGGGCCAGCAGCGCCTCCCCGGCGGCGACGACCCGGACCGCCTCCAGCAGGTCGCGCGGCGGGACGTCCTTGAGCAGGAAACCGCTGGCACCGCCGCGCAGCGCCGCGTACACGTACTCGTCCAGGTCGAACGTCGTGAGCATGACCACCCGGGCCCACCCGGAGGCCGTGATGCGCCGGGTGGCCTCCAGGCCGTCCATGCCCGGCATGCGGATGTCCATGAGCACCACGTCCGGGCCGGTCCGCTCGGCCACCCGCACCGCCTCGGCTCCGGTGGCGGCCTGGCCGACCACCGTCAGATCCGGCGCGGTCCCGACGATCCCGCACACTCCGGCCCGGACCAGCGCCTGGTCGTCGGCCACCACCACGCGCACGCTCACCAGCCGTCCTCCGCGCAGGGCAGCCGCGCCGCCACCTCGAACCCGCCCTGCGGCAACGGCCCGGCCCGCAGTTCCCCGCCGCACGCGGCGGCGCGTTCGCGCATGCCCACCAGGCCGTGGCCGGCGGCGAGAGCCTGGCCGGGGCGGGCGCGGCCCTCGTCGGTGACCTGGACGACGAGCTCGCCGGGCTGGTAGGCCAGGGCCACCCGGGCGCGGGACACGCCGGCGTGCTTGATCACGTTGGTGAGCGCCTCCTGGACGATCCGGTAGGCGGTCAGGTCGACACCCGCGGGCAGGTCGCGCGCGGCGCCGCTCACCGCCAGCTCGACCTCCAGCCCCGCCCGCGCGGTGCGGCCGATCAGCGCGTCCAGGCCCGCCAGCCCGGGCAGCGGCGCGGGTGCGGCGTCCTGGTCCCCGTCCTCGCGCAGGACGCCGAGCAGCGCCACGATGAAGATCAACGAGTACGGGGCGACCGCGCCGGTGCGGGAGAGATCGGGCAGCGCGGTGGCGAGGGTGCCGGTCAGGGCGAGCCCGAGCATGACCAGGGCCGGGCGGGGACGCAGCGCCCCGGCGAGCGTGTACAGCACCGCCACCATCGGCGGCAGCGCGAGCGTCGCCATCAGCGGTTCCAGCGGCGTCAGCCAGAACGCGGACAGCACGGCCGCGAACGCGGTCAGCGGGTGGCTGCGGCGCCATGCCAGCGGCAGGCAGGCCAGCGACGTCCCGGCGGCCGCCAGGATGCCGGGACCGTGCCGGTGGGCGAGCATGCCCCACGCCGGCAGGCCGTACCCGGCGGCCGCGCAGAGGTCCAGGACCGCCCACACCCGGGCGCGCTGCCCTGGTGGCACAGGATTACGCATCGCCCAACCCTAGGAAGCCGCGGCCGGGCGGCGCATCGTCCGTCCGGCCTATGCCCGTGGGGTGACGACGCGGGCCGGGGAGCACCGGCAGCCTGTGGGGCTTCGAACCCCGATCTCAAGGACACCGATGCGCTGGACCCGGCGCGCTCTGCCGTATGGCATCGCCGCGGTGGCCCTGGCCCCGATCCTGGCTACGGCCGCCGTCCCCGTGGCCGCGGTCCCTGGGGCAGAGGTCACGGCCTGGGACCCGCACGAGTTCCGCCACCTGTATGCCCCGGCTCGTTCGCTGACGGGTTACAGCCAGCTTTCGCGCTGCTGCTGCAGTCCGTCGAGGATCAGGTCGAGTCCGATGGCGAACTCCTCGGTGTACGCATACCCACCTTTCAGGGCGCGGTCGACGATCATCTCGGTGAGGTGCGGGAACTCATCGCGGGGCATCTGCTTCAGGATCGAGCCCGCCACGTCCTCGAAGGCGGCGGATGATTTGAAGGGCAGGCCGAGCTCCTGGAACGTGAACCCGTAGATGTAGCTGTCCAGCGCTGAGAGTGCGTGTGCCGCACCAGCGATCGAGAAGCCGCCCGACCGCAAGCAGCCGATTACCGCGTTGTGGTGGCGCAGAGTCGCGTGGCCAGGGTTTGTCCGTGAGTCCATCAGGCTGATCGCCCACGGGTGGCGGATCAGTGCGCCGCGCATTGAGACGGCCCGCCGTCGCATCGCGACCCGCCAGTCGACGTCGTCCGGCGGGAGCTCGATCTCGCCGAAGACGAGGTCGACCATGCCGTCGAGGATCACGTCCTTGTTGCGGAAGTGGTGGTACAGCGACGCGGCCTCGACGCCGAGCCGCTCGCCGAGTCTGCGCATACTCGGCACACCGGTGCCGGCCTCGTCCGCCAGCGCGACCGCCGTGCGGAGCACCATCTCCCTGCTGAGCGAGTTGCGGCGGGGTGCGGGCGTGCCGGTTGACTCCATGGCCACGAGGTCCTCCCGCCTAGGTTGCTTGAACGGCTTGACAACCTTACATCGTTAGGTGGAACCTAACGCCGTTAGCCTCCACCTAACGATGTAAGGGTGGAGGTGGCGGGCGCGCTGAGGAGAAGGTCGTGGAACCGATCGGTTTAGACGGAGCCGAGATGCCGGGCATGGGCAAGCGGATGTGCATTGTCGGCGCGTCCGGGAAGCTCGGGCGCTACATGGTGCAGCACGCATTGGACCGCGGGTACGAGGTCGTGGGTGTCTGCCGAGAGCAGAGCCTTTCCAAGCTCGCCGCGTTCGGGGGGCGGATCACGGTGATCCCCGGAGCGACCGACGCCCGTGCGGTCATCGCACGGGCGTCGAACGGATGCGATGCCGTGCTCACGGTGCTGGTGCCGTGGGGGGTGAACCACTATGCCTCCGGTACGGCCCAGGCTGTGCTCGACCACGCACGTCCGGGCGCCCGCTTGGTGTTCTCCTGTGGCTGGCACATCACCCGCGATGGGAAGGACGTGTACAGCCGGAAGTTCAAGGCGTACGCGGCCGTGTTCGGGCGGCTGGCGAAGCTCGCCCGTGTCGTGGACGTGGACGACCAGGTGGAGGCGTGCCGGAGGATCCTCGCCAGTGACACCAGCTGGACGGTCGTGCGTGGCAGCGACCTGGAGGAGGGCGACGGTCAGGGCCTGCCGGTGTGGAGCCGACACGTGGGCGACCCTGTCCTCGCGAGCAACCTGACCCGTCGCGTGGACTACGCCCGCTTCATGGTCGAGGCGGTGGAGAACGACGCCCTCATCCATGAGGCCCCGGCCATCGTCGGCCGGCTGACCCCATCGGCCCTCGCTCACGCCGGCGGTCCGGCGTGAGCCTCCGGCTCGCGTCCGCCCCGCGCGCGACGGAGGGGACTCGCCGGGACGCCGGGTCGAGGTACGCCCACGGATCTTCGGCCCCAGGCTGGTCTGCACCGGGCGTTGGACTCGCTGCGATCTCCGCGGCTGCGGGGATCGCGGAAGCGATGTTCACGACGTGGATGCTCGTCAAGGCTGTGCGGGGTCCCGAATCCGACGCGCGTTCCCGCCACGGCCAGATCCGGCTCGCCGGCCCTGTAACCCAAGGGAGGACCAAACTGTGACCGCGCCGAAGACACTCGCGAGGATCGCGGGTTTCCTGTATCTGATCGTCGCCGTGCTCACCAGCTTTGCCGGGCTGGTGAACACGCGCATCGTCGAGTCAGGGGACGCAGCGGCCACGACCGGCAACATCGACACCTCGGCCACCCTGTTTCGCATCGGCTTGGTCAGCGAGTTGGTGGGGGCCGTGGCCTTTCTGGTGACGGGTATGGCCCTGTACCTGCTGCTCAAGCACGTCAACCAGATGGTTGCCGCGGCCATGGTCACCTTCGTCGCGGTCAGCGTCGCGATGCAAAGCCTGAACCTGCTCAACCAGCATGCGGCGCTGACGATCGCCACCGGCCAGGACTACACCGCCGCCTTTGGCCCTAAAGGTTCCGACCAGCTCACCCTGCTGTTCGCCGCCATGCAACACGACGGGTACCTCATCGCCCAGACGTACTTCGGCCTGTGGCTGCTGCCGCTAGGCTACCTGGTCGTCAAGTCGGGCTACTTCCCCAAGGTGTTGGGCGTCCTGCTGGTGATCGGATGCTTCGGCCACCTCGTGGACGTGTTCGCGCGCCTGCTCGCCCCCGACTTCGGCGCAAACATCTCACCCTTCGCCATGACCCCTGCGGCGGTCGCGGAACTTTCGTTCATCGCGTGGCTGTTGGTCAAGGCCGTGCGGGTTCCCGAACCCGACACGCGGGTTCCTTAGGCCGCCTCGGTCAAGGTGGTGAAGTCGATCCTGCGGTCTTCCACATGCCGTACGGTCCGAGCCGGTCGTTGGTCACACGGTCCTCGGGTTGACACATTCCGATACAGGCATACGATTGGCGCCATGGCACGAGCGGCGACGACCTCGGACGCGTTCAACGCGATCGCCGAGCCGCAGCGGCGGGAGATCCTGGTGCTGCTGCGGGGCGGCGAGCGGCCCGTGACCGAACTGGCGCGGGACCTGGGGATGAGCCAGCCGCAGGCGTCCAAGCACCTGCGGGTGCTCCGCGAGGTCGGGCTGGTGCGGGTCCGCGGGGCGGGCAAGCAGCGGCTGTACGGCCTGGACGCCCGCGGGCTGCGGCCGGTCCACGAGTGGGTGGGCGGCTTCGAACGGTTCTGGAACGAGACCTTCGACCGGCTGGACGAGTACGTGCGAGATCTGAAACAGGCAAGGCAGGAGGAACCACCGGATGACGACGACCAGTAGCGGCGTCGAGCCTGACCACACGACCGCGGACCGGGAGATCGTGGTCTCCCGGGTCATCGGCGCCCCACGGAAGCTGGTGTTCGAGGCGTTCACGCAGGTCCGGCACCTGTCGCGGTGGTGGGGACCGGAAGGGTTCTCCACCACGACGCGGTCCTTCGAGTTCCGCGTCGGCGGGGCCTGGGACTTCGTGATGCACGGGCCGGACGGGACCGACTACCAGGAGTGGATCACCTGGACCGAGATCGTCCCGCCGGAGCGGATCGCACTGGAGCACGGCGAGTCCCGCGACGACCCCAACGCCTTCGAGTCGGTCCTGACCTTCGAGCCGGCCGGCGAACAGACCCGGATCGTGATGCGCACGGTGTTCCCCACCAAGGAACTCCGTGAGGAGGCGGTGGAGAAATACCACGCGATCGAGGGCGGCGAGCAGACCCTGCGCAACCTGGCGGCCTACGTCGCCGAACTCACCTGGAACGAGACCACACCGAAGGGAGCGGAGGGCTGATGGCCGGGAAGGTGTTCTTCAGCGTGACGATGTCGCTCGACGGCTTCATGGCGCCGGAGGCCGTGCCCGTCGAGCTCGTCTTCTCGCCCGAAGGTCGGAACGACCCGAGGGTCCAGCGCTGGATGACGAAGTGGTCGGAGCTGCAGGCGTGGGCGTTCCCGCAGCGGTGGATCAGGGAGAACCTCAAGCTCGGCGAGGGCGGCGAGGAAGGACTCGACAACGACATCGCTCGGGCGACGTACGAGCGCACCGGCGTGAGCGTCATGGGCAAGCGCATGTTCGACGCCGGCGAGCCGGCATGGCCGGAGGAGGCGCCGTTCCACACCCCGGTGTTCGTCGTCACCCACACCAAGCGTGACCCGTGGGAGCGGCCGGGCGGCACCACCTTCCACTTCGTCAGCGACGGCATCTCCAGCGCACTGGACCAGGCCCGCGAGGCCGCCGGCGACCGCGACGTCCGCATCGCAGGCGGCGCCGAGACGATCCAGGAGTACCTGGACAGCGGCCTGATCGACGAGTTCTCGATCACCCTCGCGCCCGTGCTGTTCGGCACCGGCATCCGCCTGTTCGACCGCGTGGACCCGGCCCGCCTCGCCCTCGACCAGACCCGCACGGACGCATCATCCCGGGTGACCCACCTGACCTACACCGTCGAGAAGCGGTAGCCGGCGCACCACGCCGCGGCCGAAGTTGCCTCTGAACTGCGGCGATCCCGGGTCCTATGGCTCTCGCCCGTGCCCGGCCCGCCCTGGAAGTCGATCGCGGCCGGCACGTTCGGGGTGAACGCGCCCCCGCACCGCCGCCGCGGCGTGCTCAGGCATGCTCAGCGGTACTCAGGCGGCGAGGCCATGGCGCACAGCCGTCTCCAGCGGCGAGTACGCGCCGTCCGGGCGGTCGGTGCGCAGCGGTTCGCGCAGGAGGACCGGCGTCTGGGACATGAACCTCGGCTCGCGGCCCCGGTGGGCCTGGGCGGCGCGCACCAGGAACCGGTGGCACAGGAAGGCGTCGCCCGGCGCGCGAAATGTCCGTCAATTCGGATATTTGGCCTCGGCGCCGGGAGGAGGCTCAGCCGAGCAGTTCCTCGGAGCGGTCCCAGAGCCGGCGGGCCAGGTCGGCGTCGAGGGCTTGGGGGTTGTTGCGCTTCGCCGGCTTGCGCTTCTCGTAGTAGGTGCCGGAGATCCAGTCGACGCCGGGCCGGCCCTGGGCGAGCCAGACGAGTTGATCGGCGCCCTTGTCGGGGGTGATGAGGAAGGCTCGGCCGAGGCGGGTGCCGGTGATGTACTTCAGGAAGCTGTCGGACTCGGTGGCGAAGCTCGTCGCGACGGTGCCCGGGTGGAAGGCGGCCGTGGAGATGCCCTCGGAGTGATAGCGGCGGTGTAGTTCCTTGGTGAACAGGATGTTCTCGAGCTTGGCGGTGCAGTAGGCCCGGACCGCGGTGAAGTCCCTGTCGTGATCGAGGTCGTCAAGGACGACCTTGCCGGCCATACGCGCGCCGACACTCGCGGTCTGGATCACCGTCGCGTTGCTCGCGATGAGCCGGTCCATCAGCAGCCGGGTGAGCAGGAACTGCGCCAGGTGGTTGATCTGGAAGGTCTTCTCGAAACCGTCGACGGTCTTGGCGCGGTCACCGAAGATGCCGCCGGCGTTGTTGGCGAGCACGTCGATGCGCGGGTACGCGGTGTTCAACTCGGCGGCGAGCTTGCGGACCTCGTCGAGGCGCGTGAAGTCGGCCAGGTAGCGGTCCGCGCCGATCTCGCGGGCGACGGCCTGCGTCTTCCGCGGGGAGCGGCCGACGATGACGACGCGGTGGCCTTCCCGGTGGAGCCGACGGGCCGCCGCGGCGCCGATGCCGTCGCTGCCGCCCGTGATGACGACCGTTTTTGGCTGGTTCATGTTCTTCCTCTGCTGCCGACGCGACCCCCTGATGTCGACGGTGCCGATGTCGACGGCGCTGCCGCCACGGGACGGCCGGCCCGCCGACAACGTGAAGCCGCGAGTCACCAGGGTCCTCCGCCGGCACGCGCCCGAAAGAGGGCCTTGGTCACGATTCGATGAGACATGGGATTTGCGCCCACATATACCCCCTAGGGTATGGTTCATGCTATGGATCTGCACGAGAACATGGTGGGCGACGCGCTGACGCGGCTGAAGCGAGCGCACGGCCAGCTCGCCGGTGTGATCGCGATGATCGAGGCGGGCGAGGACTGCAGGAAGGTCCTCACCCAGCTCGCGGCCGTCTCCAAGGCCCTCGACCGCGCCGGCTTCAAGATCGTCGCCTCCGGGATGCGGCACTGCCAGGCCGCCCAGAACGACGGCGACCAGCCGCCTATGAGCGTCGCCGAGCTGGAGAAGCTCTTCCTGGCACTCGCCTGACACCAGCGGCCGCGATTCACCCGCGGCCGCACATTTTTGATCTATGGATACCCCCCGGGGTATCGAGGGGAGTTCCGCGGACGATGGACGTCATGTCATTCCGGACGCCCGGCCTGGGCGACCAGACCTACCTGTTCACCCACGAGGGCAAGGGCGTCCTCGTCGATCCCCAGCGCGACATCGGCCGCTTCCTGGACGCCGCCGCGGAACGAGACGTCGACCTGCGGTTCGTGCTGGAGACCCACCTGCACAACGACTACGTCTCCGGCGGGGAGCAGGCCGCGCTGCGCACCGGCGCCGAGCTGGTGCTGCCCGCGGCCGCGGCCCCCGCCTACAAGCACACGCCCGCCTTCCACCTGGAGGACATCGACGGCGGCGCCGGTCTGGCCCTCCGCCCGATCCACACGCCGGGCCACACCCCCGAGCACACCAGCTACCTGGTGCTCATCGACGGCGAGCCGGTCGCGCTGTTCTCCGGCGGCAGCCTGCTGGTCGCCTCGGCCGGCCGGCCCGACCTGCTCGGCCCCGAACGCGCCCGCTCCCTGGCCCGCCTCCAGCACCTCTCGCTGCGCCGCCTGGCCGGGCTGCCACCCGGCATCTCCCTGTACCCCACGCACGGCGAGGGCTCGTTCTGCACCGCCACCGGCGCAGGCAGGCTCACCTCCACCATCGGCACCGAACGCGCCGACAACCCGCTTCTGGCCGTCGACGACGCGGAGAAGTTCGCCGATGCGCTGCTGGCCGCCCCGATGCCCATCCCCGCCTTCTACCGGTACATGGGCCCGGCCAACACGCTCGGCGTGCCACCGATGCCGCCCGTGCGCGTGCCCGAGCTCGACCGGCCCACCGGTCATGTCGTGGACATCCGGCCGCGCCACGTCCAGGCACGGGGCATGCTGCCCGGCTCGTACGGCATCGAGATGGGCGACGACTTCGGCAGCTGGGCGGGGTGGCTGCTGCCCCACGCCGAGCCGATCACGCTGGTCGCCGAGCCCGGCCAGGACGTCGGCGAGGCCGTCACTCAGCTTGCCCGGATCGGCATCGACACCGTCCGCGGTGTCGTCCGCGACCTGGGCGAGACCGCCACGCAGACGTACGAGCTGCTGGAGCCGGCCGCCTTCGTCAAGCGGCTCGCCCAGCGGCCCGGCGCCCAGCTGCTGGACGTGCGCATGCCGAGCGAGCGGGAGCAGATCCGCCTGGCGGGCGCCGTCGAGCGCTTCCTGCCCGATTTGTTCACGCAGGGCATCCCCGAGGAGCTCGATCCGGAGCCGCCTTTGCTGGTCGTGTGCGCCTCCGGCCGCCGGTCCGCCATCGCCGCCGGGCTGCTGGCCCGCGAGGGTTACCGGCCGATCGTGCTCACCGGGGCAGGCGCCACCGAGCTCGCCACCGCACTGCGCGAGCACGCCGCCGCCTGACCCTCCGTACACCACCCGACCAGGGGCCTTTCATGACCTGTGCATACCCCCCGGAGTATCGATGTTCGTCCTGACCCTCGCCGCGGCCGTCCTGATCGGGGTGGCGCTGGGCCTGTTCGGCGGCGGAGGGTCCATCCTCACCGTGCCGGTGCTGGTCTACCTCGCCGGCGTGCCGGCCAAGCAGGCCATCGCCATGTCGCTGTTCGTCGTGGCGGTCACCAGCGCCGTCGCCTCCCTCGGTCACGCCAGGGCCGCACGCATCCGCTGGCGCACCGGGCTGATCTTCGGCGCGGCCGGCATGGCGGGCGCGTACGTCGGCGGGCTGATCGGCCCGCACATGCCCGAGGCGCTGCTCATGGCGGCCTTCGCGACCATGATGCTCGCCACCGCCGTCGCCATGATCCGCGACCGCCGCATGCCGGCCGCCAGGTCCCCGCGCCGCGAACTGCCCGTCCCGCAGGTCATCGCCGACGGGGTCGGCGTGGGCCTGGTGACCGGGCTCGTCGGCGCGGGCGGCGGGTTTCTCGTGGTGCCCGCGCTGGTCCTGCTCGGCGGCCTGCCCATGGGGGTGGCGGTGGGCACCTCGCTGCTCGTCATCGCCATGAAGTCCCTGGCCGGCCTGGCCGGATACCTGGCGAGCACGCCCGTCGACTGGTCGCTGGCACTGCCGGTGACCGCGGCGGCGGTGGCCGGCGGACTGGTCGGCGGCGCCTTCGCCGGCCGGCTCAACGCCGACCGGCTGCGCAAGGCGTTCGGCTGGTTCGTGCTCGCGATGGGCGCGTTCGTGCTCCTCCAGCAGGCGCCGCCCGCGCTGCGGCACAGCGCCTGGACCGCCGGGGCGGCCCTGGCGGTGGTGGCGGCCGGGATCGTCCTGCTGCTGCGACGGCACGATCTTCACCGTCGCCGGGCAGGCGACCCCGCGCAGTCAGCCGGCGTGGACGCGTCCGTTCTGGATGACGGTCCTGTTCCCGGGCCCCGCCCACAGGACCGGCGGATCGTCGAACGGGTTCCCGTCGAGGATCAGCAGGTCGGCGGTGGCCCCGACCTCGACGCGACCGAGGTCGGGACGCCCGATGATCTCGGCGTTCACGGACGTCGCGGAGCGGAGCGCCGCCACCGGCCCCTCGACCTCGACCTGTAGCCGGAGCCCGGTGAGCTGCTCGTCCTCGAGCACGCCCATCAGGTCGCTGCCGAAGCCGATCCGCACACCGGCGGCCCTGGCGAGCTCGATCGCCCGGCGGCCCGCGTCCAGCACCTCGCGGTTCTTCTCCTGGGACACGGGGGCCAGACCCAGCTCGGCTCCCCGCCTGTCCATGGCGTCGTAGGCCGCGAGCGTCGGCACCAGGAACGCCTCGTGCCCGGCCATCAGGCCGGCCGTGGGGGCGTCCAGCAGGTTGCCGTGCTCGATCGTGCGGACGCCGTTCTCCACGGCGTGGGCGATGGCCTCGGGCGAGTAGGCGTGCGCCGCGACATAGCCACCGCGGCGGCTCGCCTCGTCGCAGACCGCGCGGATCTCCTCAGGGGAGTACTGCGGGAGGCGGATCGGATCGGTGAGCGAGACCACCCCGCCGGAAGCCATGATCTTGATGGCGTGCGCGCCGCGCCGGAAGCGGTCGCGTACGGCGCGGCGGAGCGCGTCCACACCGTCCACGATCTCGGCCATGTGGCCTCCGCACGCGCACAGGTCCTGGTCGCCCGGGCGGGG
Organism: Sphaerisporangium sp. NPDC051017; assembly: GCF_040683095.1. Taxonomy (NCBI): domain Bacteria; kingdom Bacillati; phylum Actinomycetota; class Actinomycetes; order Streptosporangiales; family Streptosporangiaceae; genus Sphaerisporangium; species Sphaerisporangium sp. NPDC051017. The sequence goes on along the minus strand of NZ_JBFBCI010000059.1, from coordinate 18,430 downwards.
GTCGCCGTGCCCGCCCGTCTGCGAGAGCGCCGGGCCGGTGTACAGGTAGCGCGGCGCGGCGATCAGGCCATGGGCGATGGCCTTGGCCAGGCCGGGGTCCCCCCCGGCCACGTCGCGCACCGTCGTGAACCCGCGTCCAAGGGCTGCGGCCAGCCGCCGGGCCCCGGCGAGCGCGACGTAGCTGAGCGGGCTGGTCTCCAGCGCGAGCAGGTCCAGCTCGGTGCCGTAGGCGTGGAAGTGCGCGTCGATGAGACCGGGGACGACCGTGCCGCCTCTGGCGTCGATCACCGTGCCGGCGGTCCTGTGGGGGCCGCCGATCTCCACGATGATTCCGTCGCTGACACGGATCGGGCCCTCGGTGAGCTCGCCCGAGACGCCGTCGAAGACCACGGCGTTGACGATGGTCAGGCTGCCCGCGGTCATGCCGGCCGCTGCCCCTCGCGCAGCCGCCGGGTGGCCTCGTGGTCGACTTCGAAGGTGCCGGGGCCGACCACGACGCCGTAGTCGCGGGCGGCGGCGGACACCGACACGAAATCGTTTCGCACGTCGTGGGCGACCTGGGCGGGCTCGCGCTCGAACGGGTCGCCGTAGCCTCCGCCGCCGCCGGTGTTGTTGACCAGCACCTCGCCGGCGTCCAGGTGGTTGTAGCCGCCGCCCTGCGTCACCTCGCGGTCGGTGCCGGGGTTGAGGATGATGTGGTTGTTCTCGCCCGGCCGTCCCCCGGCGACGCCCCAGGGTTTGGTCTTGGTCTTGTAGACGAGGCAGATGCCGGTGGACGGCGCGGTGAACCGGTAGGTGCGTCCCACCCCGACCCCGCCGCGGAAGCGTCCGGCCCCGCCCGTGTCCTGGCGGTAGCCGTAGGCCTCGATGAACATCGGCGACTTGGTCTCGAGCACCTCGACCGGGTTGTTGCGGCATCCGGGCTCGGACAGGTGCATGATGCCGTCCTCGCCGTCGCCGCCGGCGTGGGCGCCGAATCCGACCGCCTCGTTGGTGGCTTCGAGCCACGTTTCGCCGTTGCGGGGGTTGACGCCGAGGCCCATCATCGAGCTGACGTCGCCGCCGGAGCAGGCGGGCACGCGGCCGGGCATGCCCTGCGCGAGCGCCTTCAGCACGACCTCGCCGCCGAGCAGGCCCGTCCAGAGCGTGAACGTGGGCATCGGCGGGACCGCGTGCATCACCGAGCCCGGCTCGGTGACCACCCGCAGGGGCCGGAAGTTGCCGGCGACCACGGGCGTGTCCGGGGTGGTGAGCGCCTTGAATATGAGGCTGCAGAACGCCTCGGTCTGGCCGAGGGGCAGGTTGATCGGCCCCTTCACGTCGCGGTCGCTGCCGGTCCAGTCGACGATCATCTCGTCGTCGGTGATGGTGACGGTCACCGCCATCTTGATCAACCGGTCCAGGTCGACGCCGTCGCTGTCGACGAAGTCGTGCGCCGACCACGTCCCTCTGGGCAGCTTGGCCAGCGCCAGGCGGGCGAGCCGCTCCCCATGGTCGTTGATCGCGTTCATGGCCCGCAGAAGGACCTCCGGGCCGTACTTGGCCGCGATCTCCTGGGTACGGCGGACACCGGTGACGCAGGCCGACACCTGCGCCTGGATGTCGCCGATCGTGCGCTGCGGCATCCGGCTGTTGAACCGGATCAGGTTGAAGACGTCGTCGTTCTGCACTCCCTCCCGGTAGAGCTTGGTGGCCGGGAAGAAGATCCCCTCCTGGTACATGTCCGTGGAGTCCAGGACGTATCCCGGGTCCTTCTGCTTCAGGTCCAGCACGTGGATCCGGCACGAGGTGAAGCCGATGAGCTCCTCCCCGTGGTGCACGGGCGCGAACACGAGCGGGTCGAGGGTGTGCGCCGACGACCAGTACGGATAGTTCAGGATGAGCACGTCGCCCGGCCGCATCGCGTCGCGGCCGAGGAACTCGATCGCCTTCTTGATCCCGTGGTCGTTGCCCCGGGTGAACACGGCGATGCCGGGCGCGTCGGCCACGACGTCGCCGTCGACGTCGTGGATGCCGATGCCGTAGTCGTGGATCTCGTAGACGACCGTGTTGTACGCCGTGCGGCACAGGTTGCGGGCCATCTCCTCCGCCGCGGCGAGCAGCCCGTGCCGGATGATCTCTGTCGTGATGGCGTCGCTCATCGGATGACCTCCCGGTCTCCTGGTTCGGTCTGGTGGTTCACGGAAATGACCAGCTCGCCGTACGAGCCGACCACGAGGCCGTCGCCGGCGTGCAGGACCGTCGTGGCGGTGTGCTCGGCGATCACCGCGGGGCCTTCGATGACGTCGCCGGCGAGCAGGGCCTCGCGGGTGTAGAGGGCGTACGGCGCATCGGGCCGGTCGTCGGACAGGTACACGGCCCTGGCGCCCTCCGGTCGCAGCTCCCCGGACGTCCGCGCGGCGACCGGCGGGAGGGCCGGCTTGTCCACCGCGCCCACCGCGCGCAGCCGCAGCGTGGTGACCTCGATCGGGTCGTCCATGACGTGGCCGTACTGCCGCTCGTGCAGCCGGGCGAAGCTCGTCTCCACCGCCCCGGCCATGTCGGCGGCGTCGGCGTCGGCGGCGTCCGTGGGGAACGGCACGGTGACCGAGTGCTCCTGGCCCGCGTAGCGCACGTCGAGGCTGCGGACCATCGTCCGGCTCCCCTCGCCGAACCCCTCGTCCGACAGCAGCGCCTGCGCCTCGGCCTCCATCTCGCGGTACGACGCGTCCACGGCCGCGGGATCGAGCCCGGCCAGCGGCGACACCAGGGTGCGGGCGAAGTCGTGCTGCACGTCGGCCATCAGCATCCCGAAGGCCGAGAAGGCTCCCTGGCCGGGCGGCACGATGACGGTGGGGATGCCGAGGTCGCGCGCCACGTCGACGGCGACCAGGCCGCCGCCCCCGCCGAACGACAGCAGGGCGAAGTCCTTGGGGTCTCGGCCGAGTTCGACGGTGATGGCGCGCACGGCGCCCATGATCTTGGTGTTGGAGATGCGGATGATGCCGCGGGCGAGCCCTTGGACGCTCATTCCGAGCGCGGCGGCGACCGGCTGCAGCGCCTTGTCGGCGAGGGAGGCGTCCAGGGTCAGCCTGCCACCGAGCGGGGTCTCGCCGCCCAGGTAGCCGATGGCCAGCGCGGCGTCGGTGAACGTGGGCGCGGTGCCGCCCCTGCCGTACGACGCCGGCCCGGGCGCGGCCCCGGCGCTCTGCGGTCCGACCTGCAGGGCGCCCGCCTCGTCCAGCCAGGCGATCGAGCCGCCACCCGCGCCGATGGTGTGGATGTACAGCGACGGGGTGTTGATGGGCATCTGCTCGAACTCCGCGCCCTGGTACAGGACGGGCTCGGAGTCGAGGATCAGGGACGCGTCGAGGCTGGTCCCGCCCATGTCGATCGTGATGAGGTTCGGCCGGTCCAGGAGCCGCGACAGCGCGGCCGCGCCGATCACGCCGCCGGCGGGCCCGGACAGGATCAGGCTGACCGGCTGCTCGCGGGCCGCCCGTGCGGTCATCGCGCCCCCGCCGGACCTGGTCATGAGGAAGCGGCCGTCGAATCCGCCCGCGGCGAGCTCTCCCTCGAGGCTCCGCAGGTAGCGGTGGACGATCGGCTTGACGTAGGCGTCCAGGACGGCCGTGCTCGTGCGCTCGTACTCGCGGTACTCCCGGGAAAGCTCGTGCGACAGCGTGACGGCCACGCCGGGCGCCGTCTCCTCGAGCACCTCGCGCATCCGCAGTTCGTGCTCCGGGGCGGCGTAGGAGTGCAGGAAGGCCACCGCGACCGACTGGTAGCCGCGCGCGGCGATGAGCGCCGCGACGCGACGCGCGTCCTCGACGTCGAACGGCGTGTGCACAGTGCCGTCGAACCGGACGCGTTCGGTCACCTCGTAGGTGTCGTACCGTTCGAGCAGCGCCGCCGGCTTGCGGTAGGTGATGTCGTAGTTGGTGCGGCGGTCGGTACGGCCGAGCAGGTAGACGTCGCGGAAGCCCTTGGTGCCGATGACCGCCGTCCGCGCCCCGGTGCGCGTGAGCAGGGCGTTGAGCCCCAGAGTCGTGCCGTGGGTGAACATCCCGATCTCCGGCATGGCCGCCCGCGCCACGCCGAAGGCGTTGATGACACCGCGGGTCGGGGCGTCCGGCGTGGTGGGGACCTTGTCGAAGCGCAGCTCGCCGGTGTCGGGGAGCAGTTCGACCACGTCCGTGAACGTCCCTCCGACGTCGATCGCCAGCCTGCTCGTTGTGCTCATCGTGCTTTCAAGCCTTCCTGTCTGGGAGTACGAAGTGGGGCGGGGGGTGGGGGAGTGGCGGTCAACGGCCACCGGCCAGGGGTCACAGCCCGTGTGCGGCGAGAATCGCCCCGAGGCTCTCGGCCGGCAGCCCGCGCCCGTCGTCGCCACGCGGCCAGTGCACGGTGACCTCGTCGAATCCCATCGCCGACAGGCGGCCGAGGAAATCGGCGTACCTGCCTGCGCTCTCGAACGGCCATCGCACATCGAGAGCGATCTGGGCTACGCGCCGCACGGATGTCGCCGCTCTGCCGGCGGCCTGGAGTTCCCGGGTCAGCGCCGCGCTCTGCTCGCCGACGGCCTGAAACCAGGATTCGGGGTCGTCCTGCTGCCGGTAGGGGCCGTAGGTGACCCAGGCCTGGCCGAAACGCGCGGCCAGGCGCAGGGCGCGCGGGCCGGCGGCGGCCACGGTCAGCGGCACGCGGGGCCGCTGGACGCAGCCGGGGATCTGGTGGGCGTCGACGGCGCTGAACCACGTCCCCTTGAGAGTGGTCACCCGGTGGGTGAGCAGATGGTCGAGCAGGCCGAGCCACTCGGCGAACCGCTCGGCGCGTTCGCCGCGGTCGCGCGGCGGGTCGCCGAGGACGAGGGCGTCCGGGCCCTCGCTGCCCGCGCCGACGCCGATGTCGAGCCGGCCGCCGCTGATCCGGTCGAGCGTCATGATGTCCTTGGCGAAGGTGACCGGATGCCGGTAGTTCGGAGTCGCCACCTGGGTGCCCAACCGCACGCGGCCGGTGGCGGCCGCCGCCGCGGCCAGCATGGGTACGGCGGCGTACCAGGGCCGTTCCCTGAGCGCCGGCCAGGTCAGGTGGTCGTAGGTCCATACCGTGCGCACGCCCGCGGCCTCGGCGTTCTGGACGTCGGCGACGAAGGCGGCGGGTGGGTCGCGGTCGGGAAGGACGAGAGCCGACAGGGCGAGCAACGGGCTTCCTCCGTTCGATGGGGGCGAATAGGCGACCGGTCGCGGCACACGGCGCTTCGACTCATGGCGCAGCGACACACGGCGCAGCGGCGCGCGCCGGATGCGAGCAGTGCCCGAGCGCGTGTGCCCGCCGGATACCGGAGCACGCCGGCATGACGGCCCGCCGGCCGGTGTTCGACCGGCCACCGGATGGGAGGGGACGAGGAGCGTGGTCAGGCGCCCGGGGGCCGTTCCTCCCTGCCCGCCCACTTGCCGCGCACGTGACCGATGTGCGCGTCCATCAGCCGTTCCAGGCCATGCCGGTCGACCGCCGCGATGAGGTCGAGCATCCGCATGTGCTCCAGGGCCGAGGTGTGCAGCTCCCCGGTCTGCGCGAGCCGCGTGAGCCCGAACAGCCGGGCGCGGGCCCGTAGCTCGCCCACCAGCGACACCAGCTCGGTGTTGCCCGTCAGCGACAGAAGCTCCAGATGGAAGTCCCGGTCGTGCTCGATGTAGGCGATCAGGTCCATCTTCCGTGCCGCGTCGACGATGCGCTGGGCCATCGGCCGCAGCCTGGCCAGGTCCTCCTCGGTGGCGACGCCGATCACCTTCACGGTCGTCGGCACCTCGAGGAGCTGCCGTATCTCGGTGAGATGGTCGAGCTCCTTCTCGGACAGCTCGGTCGCCCGGAAGCCCTTGTTGCGCACCGTCTCGACGAGGCCCTCCTTGACCAGGTCGAGCATCGCCTCCCGTACCGGTGTGGCCGACACGCCGAGCTGAGCGGCGAGGGTCGGCGCGGAGTAGATCTCGCCGGGTCGCATCTGACCGGCCACGAGCGCCGCGCGCAGTGCCTGCGCGACCTGCGCGCGCACGCTGCGCTGCACGCGCAGGGTCGGCAACTCCAACGACTCCGCCATGGCGCACCTTCCTCGACCGGCACGAGAATTCCCCGGGCTCTGCCGACATTATGGGAGCGATCACGCCTGGCGGCGGCATGGATTCCGGTACGCGCATGGCGTTATCTGCATCCCGCCGCCACCGCTTTCTCGGTGGCCTCCCGTACGGCCTGATGCTGCTCCTCGGTGAGGGGCAGGCGCGGGGGCCTGCACGGCCCGCCGTACCGGCCGGCGATGTCCATCGACAGCTTGATGGCCTGCACGAACTCGACCTTGGAGTCCCAGCGCAGCAGGGGGTGCAGCGTCCGGTACAGCGGGAGCGCCGTGGCCAGGTCGCCGGCCGCGGCCGCGTTGAACAGCTCCACGCAGGAGCGCGGCAGCGCGTTGGGGTATCCGGAGATCCACCCGGGCGAGCCGGCGATCACCATTTCCAGGGTGACGTCGTCGGAGCCGGCCAGGACGTCGAGTCCCGGGGCGAGCTCGGCGATCTGGTAGACGCGCCGGACGTCCCCGGAGAACTCCTTGACCCCCACGATCAGCCCCTCGGCGTGCAGGTGGGCCAGCAGGGCGGGGCTGAGGTCGACCTTGGTGTCGATGGGGTTGTTGTAGGCGACGACGGGAAGGCCGGCCTTGGCGACCTCCCGGTAATGGCCGACGACGGCGCGCTCGTCGGCCCGGTAGGCGTTGGGCGGCAGCAGCATCACTGCGGGGCAGCCGGCCTCGGCCGCCTCCTCGGCCCACCGCCGCGCCTCGAACGCGCCGTACGCGGCGACGCCCGGCATCACGGTGAAACCGTCGGGGGCTGCGTCGAGGGCCACGCGGACGACCGCCCGGCGTTCGTCGTCGGTCAGGGTCTGGTACTCCCCGAGTGACCCGTTCGGTGTCACGCCGTCGCATCCCTCGGCGGCGAGCCACCGTACGTGCTCGGCGTAGCGGTCGAGGTCGACCTCGAGCCGCTCGTCCATCGGTAGCGCCGTGGCCACCAGCACGCCGTGCCAGGGCTTCTGCCGCGCTTGCATAGTCGCTCCCATCGTTGATTGCGAAAGGCTCGATCCGGGGGCCGGGGGCCGTTCCCGGTTCATCTGCCCTTCTTCGCCGCGCTCAGGGCCACGGCGGCGAGGATGACGACACCGGTCGTCAGATCTTTGAAGAACGGGTTGGCGTTGAGGATGTCGAACCCGTTGTCGATGAGGGCCAGCAGGTAGACGCCGCAGACGGATCGCCAGATCGCGCCTATGCCGCCGTAGATGCTGGTGCCGCCGAGGATGACCGCGGCGATGGCGAGCAGTTGCAGCCCGCTTCCCGCCTGGGGCTGGCCGGAGCCGATGCGGGACACGCCGATGGCCGCGGCGATCCCGGCCGCCAGCCCGCTGTAGAGGAAGGTGTACAGCTTGATCCGGTCGACCCGGATGCCGGACAGCTCGGCCGCTTCCGAGTTGCCGCCGACCGACAGCACGTACCTGCCGAAGGTCGTGTAGTTCAGCAGGAACCCCGAGACCAGCGCGAACACGGCGAAGATGATGACGGCGTAGTAGATGGGGCCGACGCCGCCCCGGCCGAGCGCGGTGAAGGAGACGTCGCCGACGCTGATCAGGAAGCCTCCGGTGATGAGCACGGCCAGGCCGCCGTAGACGAGGCTCGAGGCCAGCGTCGCCAGGAACGAGTGGATCCTGAGCCGGGTGATCGCCACCCCGTTGACCAGGCCGAGGACCGCGCCGACGACGGGCGCGGACAGCAGGCCGAGCAGCGGGCTGCCCACGTTGGCCGCGACCCACGCCGCGACGACCCCCGCGACGCTGAAGATGGCGCCGGTCGACAGGTCGAAGCCGCCGCAGATGACGACCAGGGTGCCCGCGCAGGCGATGATCGCCAGCGGGGTGTTCTGGTTGAGAATGTTGATCACGTTGGTGACGGTCAGGAACGACGAGGTCGACACGCTGAGCGTCACGAACAGGGCCACGAGCAGGATCAGGACCGCGTTCCTGCGGATGAAGGGCAGCGTTCCGGCGGCCCACGACCCCGCCGCCGGGGACGCGGCGTGACCCCCCGCGGCGCCCCGCGTGTCCTGCTTGGCCGACATGCTGTTCATACGTCCTCCCCGTTCCCGGAAGGTGTGCTGGTCGTGGGGGTGTCGCCGACGCCGAACAACCGCTGCAGCACGACGTCCACCGAGGTGTCGGCGGACGCCATCTCGCCGATCAGTGAGCCCTGCCGCACCAGGTAGACGCGGTGGCTCAGCCCCACCACCTCCTGCAGTTCCGAGGAGATGAGCAGGACGCCCGTACCCGAGCGGGCGATGCCGACGATGAGCTGGTAGATGCGGGCCTTGGCGCCGACGTCGACGCCGCGCGTCGGCTCGTCGAGGATCAGCAGCTCGGGCCGGCCGAGCAGCCATTTGGCGAACAGCACCTTCTGCTGGTTGCCGCCCGAGTAGACCGAGACGTCGCCGTCGACCTGGCGCGGGCGCACCCCGAGCTGTTCGATGAGCTCCTCGACCGCGCTGCGCTCGGCGCGGCGGGCGAGCACCCCGGCCTTGGAGAACCGCCGCAGGTGGGGCAGGGTCACGTTCTCGAGCGCGGGCCGCGCCAGGACGAGACCCTGCGCCCGCCGGTCCTCCGGGATCATCGCCATGCCGCGCTCGATCGAGCCTCTGGCCGATGCCCCGCGCACCTCGGCGCCCCGGAACACGATGCGTCCCGAGTCGGCGGGTTCGCAGCCGAACAGCACCCTGGCGATCTCGGTCCTGCCGCTGCCGACCAGCCCGGCGAGACCGACGATCTCACCGGGCCTGACCGTCAGCGACACGCCGCGCACCCGATCTCCGCTGTGCACGTCGCGCATCTCCGCCAGGGGCTCGGTGTCCGGGCCGGGGGCCGGCGGCCGTTCGGGCAGCAGCACGTCGGCGGGCTCTCCGAGCATGGCCTCGACGAGGCTCGCCTTGGTCTCGCTCGCCGTGTCCGCCGTGCGGATGACCTGGCCGTCGCGCATCACGGTGACGCGGTCGCAGTGCTCGAGCACGTCCTCCAGGAAGTGGGTGACGTAGACGATCGTGGTGCCGCGCGACCTCAGCCGGGCGATGATGTCGTGCAGCCGGGCCGCCTCGTCGGCGGTGAGGGACGAGGTGGGCTCGTCCATCACGATGACCTTGGCGTCGCGGGCGAGCGCGCGCATGATCTCGACCTTCTGCTGGTCGGCGATCGGCAGACTGTCGACGGGCACGTCGGGTGGCAGTCCGAACCCGCACACCCGCTCGAGCTCCTGGTAGCGCCGTTCCAGCCCCGGATGGAGCACGCCGAGCGTCCGCCTCTCACGTCCGAGGAAGACGTTCTGCGCGACGGTGAGCGCGGGTACCAGGGACAGCTCCTGCGCGATGATGACGACGCCGGCGTCCTGGGCGCGCCGGACGTCCCAGCGCCGCACCCGTCCGCCGAACACCTCCAGCTCGCCGTCGTCGGGGTGGTAGAGGCCGCCGATCACCTTGCCCAGGGTCGACTTGCCCGCGCCGTTCTCGCCGACCAGGCCGTGCACCTCGCCCCTGGCGATCGACAGCGTGACCGCGCTCAGGGCCTGCGTGGACCCGAACCGCTTGGAGAGATTCCGTACGGAGACCGCCGGTTCCGCGAACTGGACGTCTCCCGCATGCCGTGCCGCGGCCACGCCCTCACCTCCTTCCATGCCGGATCAGTCGGACCATTCGCCGGTGAAGTCGGGGTGCTGGTCGAGGATCTCCTTGTTGACGATGAGCGGCACGTCGCCGAGCTTGTCGGCGTCGACGACCGCGGTCACCGGCTTGCCCTTGACCGCGTTCACCACCTGCTCGAGCGCGACCTTGCCCATGCTGACCGGGAAGTTCACCAGGTCGGCGGCCCACTTGCCCGCCCGTACCTGCTTGATGGCCTCGGTGTTGCCGCCGCCGCCGGAGACGTACATCTTCGACAGGTCCACCCCGGCGCTCTCCAGCGCGATCTGCGCGCCGGTGGTCTGCTGGTCGGCGTTCGACAGCACGACGTCGAGCTTCGGGTTCGCCTGCAGGATGTTCTGCATCGCCTTGAGCGAGGTGTCGCGGTCGTAGTTGCCCTGGCCGGTCGCGACGACCTTGATGTTGGCGTGCTGGTCGAGGACCGACCGGTAGGCCTTGTACCGCAGGTTGTCGAACGGGAACTGCAGCTGGCCGATCAGGAGCGCGACCTTGCAGGGGCTCTTGCCCTCGCAGTACTTGACCACGTCCTCGGCCTGGGCCTTGGCGTCGGCCTCCGCGTCCGAGGCGACGGTGGACACGATGCCGGGCACCTGGGGGGTCAGCTTGGTCAGGTCGGGACCGATGGGGAACAGCACCGTGACGACCGGGATCTTCGCCTGGGCCGCCGCGGGGACCGCCGCCGCGATGCCGACGTTGTCGTTGGGCACGATGACGATGCCGTCGAACTTGTTCTGGCTCGCCACGTTCTGTAGCTGGTTGAACTGGGTCTGGCTGTCGAACTTGCCGTCGAAGATGGTCACCTCGACGTCGCCGAGTTGCTTGGCCTCCGCGACGGCGCCGTCATAGACGGCCTTGTTGAAGCCGTTCTGGCTGGAGGAGGCCAGCAGCGCTATCCGTACCGGGCCGGTGTGCCCGGCCTGGCCGCCAGCGCTCGGGCCGGCCTCCTGCGAGGCGGTGACGTCGGAGCTGCAGGCCGACAGGGAAAGGGTCAGCGCGGCCGCCGCGACGGCGGCGGCGCGGATGCGGAGAAGTGGGGTTCCTGGCACAGGCACCTCGCAAGGGTGGAGATGTCGACGATCTCGGTGGATCGCGGATTGTTTTCTCGGGCCCCTCGACCGAGTGCGCAGTACAATGTCACACTACAACTGCCCCGTCAACGACTCCGGCCAGTCGAGTAACAGCAGGAGCAGGTTCATGAACGCTTCACCTCATCACCCGGCGTCTCCCCAGGCGGAGCGGGCGTGAGCGCGGACCTCGTCGTCGCCGGCGCCGGAATCGTGGGAGCGGCCTGCGCGTACTACGCCGCCCGCGAGGGCCTGTCGGTGACCGTCGTGGACCGCGGCCCGATCGCCGGCGGCACCACAGGAGCGGGCGAGGGCAACATCCTCGTCTCCGACAAGGAACCCGGACCGGAACTCGACCTGGCCCTGCTGTCCAACCGCGAGTGGCGCGAGCTCGCCGGCCTGCCACTGGACGGTGAGACCTTCGCCGCCGCGGTCGAACTCGAGCACAAGGGCGGGCTCGTGGTCGCCTCCCGTCAGGCGTCCTTGGACGGGCTCGGCCGGCTGGCGGCCGAGCAGCGCTCAGCCGGCGTCCAGGCCGTCGCCGTACCGGCGAGGCGGCTGCACGACCACGAGCCGCACCTGGCCCACGACCTCGCCGGCGGCTACCTGTACCCCCAGGACATGCAGGTCCAGCCGATGCTCGCCGCCGCGCACCTGCTCAGGATGGCGCGCGCGTCCGGCGCCACCGTGCTGCCGCACGAGCCGGTGACCGGGTTCCTGCGCGACGGCGAACGCGTCACGGGCGTGCGCACACCCCGCCGGGAGATCCCGGCCGGCGCCGTGCTCAACGCGACGGGAACCTGGGCGGGCGAGCTCGCCGCCCTGGCCGGGGTGCCGGTTCCCGTCGCACCACGGCGCGGGTTCGTCCTGGTCACCGAGCCCCTGCCGCCGATGATCCGGCGCAAGGTGTACTTCGCGGACTACATCGCCGACGTGGCGAGCGACTCCGCGGCCCTGCAGACATCGGCCGTCGTCGAGGGCACCAAGGCGGGCACCGTGCTCATCGGCGCCAGCAGGGAACGCGTCGGCTTCGACCGCGCGTTCTCCCTGCCCGCGCTCAGGCTGCTCGCCGCCGGAGCCCTGCGGCTGTTCCCCGTGCTCGACGGCGTCGCGGTACTGCGCGCCTACCGCGGCTTCCGGCCCTACTGCCCCGACCACCTCCCGGTGATCGGGCCCGACCCCCGGGCCCCCGGCCTGCACCACGCCTGCGGGCACGAGGGCGCGGGAATCGGCCTGTCCCTCGGCACCGCCCGCCTGGTCACCCAGGCGCTGACCGGCGGCACGCCCGACATCGACACCCGCCCGTTCCGCCCGGACAGATTCGGCACGGAGGCCGCCGCGTGACCACTCCGCCCCAGTTCGAGATCTACTTCGACGGCGAGCCGATCCCGTGCAGGGACGGCTGGACGATCGGCGCGGCACTGACCGCGGCCGGGATCCGGTCATGGCGGACGACCCGGCACCGGCAGCGGCCACGCGGCCTGTTCTGCGGCATCGGCGTCTGCTTCGACTGTCTTGTGACCGTGGACGGGCAGCCCTCGCTGCGGGCGTGCCTCACCCCCGCCCGCCCGGGCGATGAGGTGCGCACGCAGGAAGGAACCGGGCGATGAAATCCCCTGTCTACGATGTCGCGGTCGTCGGCGCCGGCCCGGCCGGCCTCGCGGCGGCGCTGGCGGCCGCGGAGTCCGGGGTCACCGTGGCGATCGCCGACGCGGGCGTGCGCCCCGGCGGGCAGTACTGGCGCTCGCCCGCCCCCGGCGCGGGCGCGTTCCGGCCGCACACCCTGCACCACGCATGGCACCGCTTCACCTCGGCCGACGCCAGGCTGGACGAACTGGCCGCGGCGGGGCGAGTGACCCGTCTCGCCGAGCATCACGTCTGGTCCGTCGAGCGGACCGAAGCCCTGTGGTCGGCGCACTGCGCGGTCGGCGCCGAGCCCCGCCGCGGCGACGCCCGCCGGGACGTCGTGATCAGGGCGCGGCGGCTGGTCCTGGCCACCGGGGCCTACGACAGGCAGCTGCCGTTCCCTGGCTGGGACCTGCCGGGCGTGATGACGGCAGGCGGGGCGCAGGCGCTGCTCAAAGGCCAGCTCGTCGTCGCGGGCGCGACCGCGGTCGTCGCCGGGACCGGCCCGTTCCTGCTGCCCGTGGCCGTCGGCCTGGCACGCTACGGCGCGCGGGTCGCGGCCGTCGCCGAGGCGAACTCGCCGCTGGCCTTCGCCCGCTTCCCCCGGGCGGTGCTCGGCGCGTCGCGCAAGGTCGGCGAGGCCGCCGAATACGCCGCCGCCCTGCTGCGCCACCGCATCCCGATACGGCACCGGCACGTGGTGATCGGCGCCTTCGGACGCGACCGGCTGGAGGGCGTGCGCGTCGCCAGGATGGGCGGGGACGGGCGGGTGCTCACGGGCACCGAGCGGGTCATCCCCTGCGACGTGCTCGCCGTCGGCTGGGGATTCACCCCGCAGCTCGAACTGCACCTCCAGCTCGGCTGCGCCACCCGGGTCGATGTGGACTCCAGCCTGGTGGTGCGGGTCGACGACGACCAGCGGACCAGCGTGGAGGGAGTGTGGGCGGCCGGCGAGTCGACGGGCGTCGGCGGCGCCGACCTCGCCTTCATCGAGGGCGAGCTCGCCGGGCACGCCGCCGCCGCGTCACTCGCCGCGGCGCCCCGTCGGCCCGCCGGGGCGCTGCGCAAGCGCCGCGCGGCCCTGCGCGCGTTCGCCGCGGCCATGCACCAGGTCTACCCGGTCCCCGAGACGCTGATCGACGGGTGCGACGACGAGACGATCGTCTGCCGGTGCGAGGAGGTGACCGCCGGCGCCATCCGGCATGCCGTCGCGGAGCTGGGGGCGACCGAGCCGCGCACCGTCAAGCTGCTCGCCCGTCCCGGCATGGGCTGGTGCCAGGGCCGCGTGTGCGGCTTCGCCACCGCGTGCATGACCGCGCGGGCCGGCCGGCGGCCCGTCGGCGAGGCGGACCTGCGGGCCTTCGCCGAGCGGCCGATCGCCGCCCCCATCCCGCTCGGCCTCCTGGCGACCCCACCCGAGCCCTGATCACGAACAGCCCCGCGAGAAGACCGCCGCCTGACGCAGGAGTGACGGCGCTCGTGCCCGATGGCCGGTACCCACCGGCGGCGCAGCACCACCCAACTGCGCGTCCGGCATCCCGGCGGTGCTGCGCGTGTGGGGCGCCTGGGCGGTGGTGGCCGGGCTGGTCCAGCTGATCGTGGGTGTCACCCGCCGCAAGATGGGCGGCCAGTGGCCGATGATCATCAGCGGCGGTGTCTCCGTACTCGCTGGTGCGTCGTTCATCGTCGGCGCCTCCGCGGCCAACCCGACGTTGATCAATGCGGCCGGCTATGCCATTCCCGGCGGCATCTTCTTCCTCGTCTCGGCCTTCCGCCTCGGCCGTGCCGCGAAGGGGAACTGACATGGACGGCAAAACGTACGACGTCGTCGTCATTGGGCCGGCCCGGTCGGGGAGAACGTCGCCGACCGGGTGGTGCAGGGTGGGCTGGGCGCCGCCGTCGTCGAGCGCGAGCTCGTCGGCGGGGAATGCTCCTACTGGGCCCGCATGCCGACCAAGGCGTTGCTGCGCAGCGCGGCGGCGTTGCGGGTGGCGCGTCAGTTGCCGGGTGCGCGCGAGGCGGTGACCGGTGGTCTCGACGCGGCCGCGGTGCTGGGCCGGCGGGATTCCTTCGCCTCGCACTGGAAGGACGACGGTCAAGTCGGTTGGCTCGATTCGGCCCGCGATCGCTCTGCACCGTGGCCAGGGCCGGATCGTGTCCCCGGGCGTGGTCGAGGTGACCGTCGACGACGGCGTCCCGGTCACGTTGACGGCCCGGCACGCGGTGGTCATCGCGACCAGAAGCGGCGCGCTGCTGCCGACGTTAACGCCGAGTCCTACGGCGACTCGGCAACCACTCGCGGGAGATCATCGCTTGGCATGTAATACAGGCACGATCGCGCGGCGAGGAATAGTGGCGTCCAGGTCGACCGTCGCATATCTCGCCCGGCCGCAGTGACGAACATCAACCTCAGCGTGCCGCCTGACCGCGTGATCCGGGGAATCGGCGTGACGGAGCCCGGGTTCGTCCGGACGGGTCAACGTGTGTCGAAGCCGCGCAGCATAGCCTCGAGCGCGAAGCCGAAGCGGGGGTCCGTCCCGGAGGAACGCCGGGTTCGTGTGGCCTCGGCGAGGAGTGGGGTCTCCCGCAGGTCCAGATCGGGTATCGCCTGCATCCGGTTGGCCGGCGTGTGCCGGGCACGCCCGCCGGCGGCCAGGATGGCGACGTGGCCGACGACGAAACCCGTCACGGCGTACAGCATGTCCAATGCCCGCTCCAGCGGCAATCCCGCAGTGTGCAGCATTTGGAGCGCGTCCTCCATGAGGTGCAGGTTCTGCGGGGTGATCGCGGGCCGACTGACCACCAGGGGGATGATGTTCGGGTGCGCGATCAGGACGCGCAGCAGCGAGTAGGCGTACTCGCGCAGGCACTCCTGCCATGAGGCCGCCACGGCCGGCGGCGGCGCGGCCTGCGTGAAGAGCTGCTCGACCAGCCCGTCCAGCAGCGCGTCCTTGCTGGCGACGTGCTGGTAAAGAGACATGGCCTCGACCCCGAGTTCTTGGCCGATGCGGCGCATCGACAACGCCTTCAGCCCTTCGCGCTCGGCCAGCGCCAGAGCCGCCTGAAGGATGGCCTGGCGGGTCAGCCCAGCGTTCTGGCCGCGGGCGCGCTTCGAGGACATTGTGGCCTTTCTCACATCGGCGATTCCTACGTCGTAAGCATAGTGGGGGCATGACAAACTTACGCTGTAAGAATCTGGTCTGATGGACGCGGTCGCGATCCCCGAGTTCAAGCACAAGATCGTCCAGCGAAGGCTAGGCGAACTGCGCCGCGAGGCGCGCCAGTACCGCCTCGCCAAGAAGGCGGTCCAGCCGCAAGAAGCGTCAGCCACACCTCGCCACTCCACGCAAATGGAAGGACTCATGCCATGACAAGGTCGGCAAGGAAACCAGACAAGCAAGTAGCTCTCGCCCTGATGTACGGCGGCGCCGGACTCACGGTGATCGCTACCCTCTTCGCGTTCATTGACCGGGCCGGCTTGGCCGACCACATCCACGCGGGTTACCCGGCTTACGGGCTGGGGGAGATCAACGCCGCCGTCACCGCGTACACGGTGATCCTGTCCGTCGTAGGAGTACTGGGACTCCTCGGCTGGCTCGGCACCGTCTGGGCCGCCCGCGCCGGCAAAGGCTGGGCCCGCCCGCTGGCATCCGGCATGTTCGCGATCGCGGTCTGCATCGCGATCGCGGCCGTGACTGTCCAGGACACCAACGGTGAAGTCGGTCTTGCGCCGCTGCTGGGCTGGCTTCAGGTCCTTCCTTTGATCCCCGGTCTCGCAGCAGTCATGCTGCTGTGGAAAAGGGCGGGATGACCGCCAGGCGTACGGGACCTTCGAACATCGGCCCCACCGTCATCCGTGGGGTCGCGGCGCTCAAGCGCTCGACGTATCGAGGCGCTGGGTGGCGCGGGTGGAGATCTTCTCCGAGATGGACCGCCGGATGATCGCCTGTTTCACAGGCGACCACCTATGAAACACCGCGCCGATCCCGGCGATCACGTTCAGCACCCGGATCAGGTCGGCTCCGAGACGAGGGCGACGATGATCGCCCGGCCACTGGCGAAACCCTTGATCAGCCGGGCAACCCAACCACGTCGGTCATTGCGCGAACCGCATGCTGCGAGCACCAGCTCGAAGACCTGCAGCCATCCCTGCCCGGCGGGCTCGGCGACGGGACGCACGCTCACCACCGCCAAGGAATCCAGCTTGCCGGGCCGTGCGACTGCGCAGGATCAGGCTCAGATGACCACGACCCGGCGCCCGCGCGCGTGACCGGCATGGCTGTCGATGTGCGCCGCCGCGGCCTCGGCGAGCGGGTACGACTTCTCGACCGGGATGTGGAGCTTTCCCCGCGAGATGAGGCCGACGGCCTTGGCGAGCGCTTCCGGCACACTCCCGGCCACGCCGGAGAATCAGACCCCGAGCTCCGGCACACCGAGATCGGCGATGGAGATCACCGGTCAGCTCGATGAGCTCCCGGATCACGCCCGAGCCGGCCAGATCGAAAGCTGCGTCGACATGGCCGAGCTGCCGCACCCGCTCGACCCAGCCCTCGCCGTACGTCGTGGCGACGGCACCCAGGCTACGCAGATAGTCCTGGTTCGCGGCCCCAGCCGTGCCGATCACCGTAATGCCGCGGTCGCGGGCGATCTGCAGCACCGCCGATCCGACTCCCCCGGACGCACCGCTGACCAGCAGCGTCTGCCCGGACTGCACACCGACCTGGCGGATGATGTGCAGTGCGGTCTCCACCACGGAGGGGTACCCGGCCGCCTCTTCGAACGTCAGACCTTCGGGCATACGGGCCCAGGCCGACAGCACGGAGAACTCGGCATAGGTGCTCGAGCCTTCGCCGAACACGTGGTCGCCGACCTCGACCCCTTCGACCTCGGCGAGCCACACCGTCACCTTCCTCGCGTCGGCGGTCGTGCAGGCGCGAAAGCCGAGTTGCGTGCGGATCTGATTGCGGTTGTATTCGATCGTGGAGCCGGACCACTCGTAGAAGCCGAGCTCCGAGGCGGGAACCTGAACCCGCTTGGCCACGTGCTCGACGACCTGGTCGGGCAGCTCCGAGCGGCCACGCGGGAAACGGCCGTACTGCGTGTAGAACTTCAGCAAGATCGCGAGGGCGGGGCGCGTGGCACCGCGCTTGCCACTCCTGAATCGGTTCCTCGGGGCCGGGCGGGGACGCGCTGCTGCGCCGCGATGAGGCCAGTGGGCGCCGGGCGTCGCTCTGACGGCAGCGTCGTAGAGGGCCACGACCGCGCGGGGTCCGCGTGTCCGAGGGGCGGCGGGCGAGGCGGCGGCGTCCCAGGGCACTGTCTACCGAAATGCGGGCCAGTGCTCCGGCCTTCAGGCCGGGGGTGAAGGCCCGCGCGGGAGTGCCCGCTAGGGCGCGAGCGTGCCTTCACCCGCAGGTCACAGTGGGCGTTGCTGCTGCTCGATGTACTGCGTGAGTACCGCGAGCGGTGCACCGCCGACCGATCCGGCGAAGTAGGACCCGGACCAGAAGTGTCCACCCCACACATACTTGCGGACATGCGCGGCGTACTCCTTGCCCAAGAGCCGTGCCGAGACGCCCTTGAGACTGTTGACCAGTTTGGACAGGGCGACCTTCGGCGGGTGGTGGATCAGCAGATGGACATGGTCGTGTTCGCCGTTGAACTCAACGCAACTCGACCTCGAAGTCCGCGCACACCTCCCGCATGATCTCCTCGCAGCGGGCCGGCATCTCGTTTTTGAACACCCCCCGCCGATACTTGGTGACGAACACCAAGTGCGCGTGAAGATTGCAGACAACATGGCGCCCCAACTGGACGTCGGGGTTCGTTTTCCATCCCGGTGACGCAACGAAACGATACGATCACGGTGTGGGGACGGTAAAGCGGACGCGGGCGCATGTGGCCCGCCTGGAGTTGAGCGTGGCCCAGGCGGCGGTGCTGGACGGTCAGGCGCACACCGCTCGCGCGCTGTGGAACCTGCTG
>NZ_JBFBCI010000058.1:0-54585 GCF_040683095.1 Sphaerisporangium sp. NPDC051017 | reverse complement strand
TGGCTTTTAACACACTGTTGAGTTCTCAAGAAACGGACGCGTACACCATCACCCGAACCCGACCAGGGATCCGAACTCCGGGGCTTCCATCTCGTATTCATACTTTATCAGCTCCATGAATTTCGACCAAATCGAGCGATTCGATCCAAATCCACCACAACTGCTAAACTATGACACCCTGCCTCCAGGGCAACCCCTCTAACTTACCAGATCATTCAGGAGGAGGCAACCACAGTGCCTCAACCCGGATGATCCGGACGCCAGATGGGATCTGGGCAGGCCAGCAGCCCGGAAGATTTTTTTGATCTTTCGGGGCGCGATCACCGCCCAACGAGGGAAAACTCTAGCAGCATCCCCGGAGTGCCCGACGCCACTTTGGTCTCAGGTAAACCTTTGACGCCTCTCAGCCATCCCAAATGCAGGCGATTCGCGCAGGGGCAACCCTTCGGCAAGTCATCCGCAATCGCCAGCCGTTACGAAGAGGGTGCGGGGCTCCGCAGGCATCACCCCGGTGTCCGGAGCCCGTCCCGTGGAGGTGGTCATCATGACGCGGTCGGAGTTCGACGACATCCGCGCTCACATCGCGGCCGAGGAGGGGGACTCTGACGATCTCCTCCAGATCGCCCGGACCTTGCTGGACGATCTGGAGCAGGCGCGGCTGCGCGAAGCGACCCTTCGCGCCCGGTACTTGGGATTGCTCACCGCCGCCCGGGCGACGATGGCATCCGACACGGTGGGGGACATCGACCCGTTGACGTTCCTGCGGCACGAGCTGGACAAGCGGGGGCAGCTGCCGACGGGCGACGACGAGGTCACGCGTATTCTCTCGGACGCCCGTACGGCCGAGGCGCTGCTCGCCGATCTGGAGCAGAAGCCGCAGAGCCGTCCGAGAACGAGCGCGCGGATGCGCGGGTGCGCCGGCGTGGCCCGCCGGCTCCCTCGGTAGCCGACCCCGGCGAAATCGGCAGAGCCACCTCACGTGTCGAGATGCCAGCCTTTGCCGTGACATGAGGGTCGTCCTGGAAGACTTCCCGCATGTGGAAGCGTGGGCTGAACTGGGCCGCCGTCGTCCTGGTGGCTGGGTTCGGCCTCCTGTGGCTGGGCGTGGTGGTCTTCGCCGCCACGGCCACCTCTGGATGGCTACGGATGGTCCAGGCCTTCTTCAGCCTTTTCCTGATCGGGTGGGCGATCAGGAAGTCGGTTCATCTGATCAGGACCGCGACCTGATCGGTTTCGCACCAGTACGCGTGTCCGGGGCGCGAGCCACTCCGCGCCTCCGGAAACCGCTCATTCGGACTCCTACGGACTACTTCGCGTCGGCGTAGCAGGACACCGCGACCGCCTGCATAGGGATGCGGACGGGTATCTCGCCGAAGAGGAGCCGGGTGGCCCGCTCGGCCGCCCGGCTCACCGCGGCGGAGACCTCGTCGGCCAGTTCCCGCGGGCAGTGCACCATGACCTCGTCGTGCTGGAAGAACACCAACCTGGCCGAATCGGGCAGCAGGCCGCGCAGCAGCGCCATCAGCGTGAGCGCCCATTCGGCCGCGGTCGCCTGCACGACGAAGTTGCGGGTGAAGCGCCCTCGGTCGCGGGCGGCGCGCGCCCCCTCGGGCCCGGAGACGAGGGCGACCCATCGGGCGGACGGTGGCGGGGACGTGCGCCCGAGCCAGGAGCGCACCAGCCGGCCGTCCTCTCCGGCCTTCGCGGCGTCCTCGACGAAGCCGTACGCCTGCGGGAAGCGCTGGCGCATCATGGCCAGCAGCTTGGCTGCGTCGCCGCTCGTCCCCCCGTACATCGCCGACAGCATGGCGATCTTGGCGTTCTCGCGGGCGCCGCCGAACGCCTGGGCGAGCGCGGCGTACAGGTCGATCTGCCCGGCCGCGCGGGCGAGACCGCGGTCGCCCGCCATCGCCGCGAGCACGCGTGGTTCGAGCTGGGCGGCGTCGGCGACGACGAGGCTCCAGCCCTCGTCGGCGACGACCACGCGGCGCATGACCTTGGGGATCTGCAACGCGCCTCCCCCGCTCGTGGCCCAGCGCCCCGACACGACACCGCCGACGACGTACTCGGGGTGGAACCGGTCGCCGCGCACCCATTGGTGAGCCCAGGCCCAGCCGTGGAAGCTGTGGAGCCGGGAGAGCTCTTTGTAGGCGAGCAGCGGGGCGATCGCGGGGTGGTCGACCTGCTTGAGCTCGTGGGAGCGGGTCGAGGAGACGCTGAGGCCGGCGGACTTGAACGCCTTGAGGATCTGCTGCGGGGAGTCGGGGTTCACGGTGGTCCCGAAGGCGGCGCCGATCTGGTCGGCGAGAGCCTGGAGCTTGGCCGGGCGCATGCCGTGGATGGGCCGGGGGCCGAGCAGTTCGGTGAGCAGCCGGTCGTGGACGTCCTCGCGCCAGGGCATGCCCTCGTGGCTCATCTCGGCGGCGATCAGCGCCCCCGCGGACTCGGCGGCCACCAGCAGCCGGAAACGCGCGGGGTCGCGCGTGGCGCCGATGCGCCGGATCTGGTCGGTGTAGACCTCCACGGGGTCGATTCGCGGGGGTTCCGGCTCGAACAGCGTGTCCTGGACGGCGTGCGGGCCGGCGGCGTCGTCGGGGACGGGAAGACCGTGCAGCCGGGCGTAGGCGGCCTCGGCGGACGTGGGCTCGCCGTAGCGGCCCTCGTGGGCGAGGAGGAGGGACTCGGTGAGCGTGAGGTCGTGACAGCGCGACAGGCGCACCCCACGGGCCAGGAGGGCCGGGTAGACGGCGCGGGTGTCGGGCCAGACCCAGCGCGGGCCTTGGGTGCGCTCCAGCTCGCCCACGGCCGCCGCGAGATCGTCGGCGCGTCTGGCGTCTCCGCCGATGGGTCGCAGCGTGCCGCCGTCCGCGTCCGCCGTCACCGCGATCCGCATACCCGCACGATAGCCGAGGGGTCCGACAGTCCTTTCGATCATCGGTTCGAGTGCGTCGTGGCGGCCTGGCACGGGGAGATCGTTGCGCGGACGGGGGCGCGGGGTCGAGTCTGATCACATGCTGGCGCTGATGAGGGCATGTCACCCGGGTCCCACGCTCGTCGTCACGTCCGTGGGGGGCGCCCTCGCGGCCATGGTCGGACGAGGGGTCGGCGGCACTCTCGTGGTCGTCGTAGCCGTGCTCACGGGTCAGCTGTCGATCGGCTGGAGCAACGACTGGATCGACCGTGCTCGGGACCGGGCCACGCGGCGCTCGGACAAGCCGCTCGCCGGGGGTTCGGTCGCGCCGCGCGCGGTGGCGGTCGCGGCGTTCGCCGCCCTGGCGCTGTGCGTGCCGTTGTCGCTGGCCGCGGGCGTCCTGGCCGGAGTCGTCCACCTCGTCGCCGTCGCCTGTGGATGGCTCTACAACCTCCGGCTGAAGTCGAGCCCGGTGTCGCCGCTCCCCTTCGCGGTGGCGTTCGGGCTGTTGCCGGCCTTTGTGACGCTGGGTCTTCCCGGCAAGCCCTGGCCGGCGTGGTGGGCGCTGGTGGCGGGGGCGCTGCTCGGCATGGGCGCCCACTTCGCCAACGTCCTGCCGGACATCGACGACGATGTGGCGCTCGGCGTGCGGGGGCTTCCGCACCGTCTCGGGCCGGTGACGGCCCGGCTGGGCGCCGCCGTCCTCCTGGTGGCCGCCTCCGTGGTGATCGCGCTGGCGCCGGGCGATCGTGGCGGCGCCGTCTCGGTGGCCGGGCTCGGGGCCGTGGCGCTGGTGCTCGCGGCCGGCCTTATCGGGGCGCGGCGTTCCGTGCGGCGGGCGGCGTTCGGGGTGATGGTCGCGGTGGCGGTGATCGACGTGACGATGTTCGTCGCCCGGGGCGGCGGCCTGGTGTGAGGAGCCGGGAATGACAAAGACCCTGATACCGGATTCTGGTATCAGGGTCTTTCGTGGTAGCGGGGGCAGGATTTGAACCTGCGACCTCTGGGTCATGAGGCGCGTTTTCGTATTCGAACGGCTTCCTGGCACGTCGACCTCGACGGCACTAAACTGCAGGTCAGAGCACTGATCGGGGTGCCGAAGATTGTCGGTGGATTATGCGTGGTGACGCATTGTCCACGGACAAACCACGGACAAACGATCCAGGAGGATCCGCCGATGGGTACGTCAAGATGCGCAAGGGCCGGTACACCGTGTGCTATCTCGACCTCCGCGGCGTCCACCGCTCAGCCGGCACCTTCACCGGCAAGAAGGAAGCCGACAAGGCCTGGGGATGACCTACCGCCTGCTCATCCCGCTTACCGCCGCTGATCAGGCGCAGGGCCCACTCGACCTCCGAGCCGCCCTGAAGACCATCTCCCATCACGTCGATGAATACGCCGCCCACGCCCGTCTACCGCGGGCTGCGTGAAAACTTGACACAAACGTCCAGAACTTCATGACCAAAGATCGCTAGTCCACCACCCCGTCTGCTCCGACGTCCTCGAGTCCCATCCTCGGCGCGGAGCCATGACGCTGGGCGAGACTGAGTTCTACTCGCTGCGCAGCGCTGTCCCCGGCCTTCGCCGCCGCTTCCATGCTGCCCAACTCGGCGAAATAGTCGCCGGCAAGATGAACGTTGCGAAATTCTCCGTGCGGGCCTTCCAAGGCGCCTTGGAGTTCATGGCGACCCGGCTGAGCGTAGACGTTTCCGAGCCTCCAGCGATGGATCTTGGTAGCGGCGATGATCCCGCGGGTCTCGGGGTAGAGAGTGTGGAGATCGGCCAGAAAGGTCTTTCTGATCTCAGGGTCGGGCCGCGTCATCATCTGCGCAGCTCCGTCACCTCCGGCGTAGACCATGAGGCTTCCGCCAGGTGCGCGCTCACTTGTGTTGCGAAGGACCTGAGCGTGGTTGGTGAACATGTCGAAGGACCGCCCTGGCGTCGCGAGCGCGTAGACATCGTCCCAAGGCATCGCCGTTATCTCGTTGGTCAGGATCGCCATGCTGAGGAATGGCCCGTACGTGATAGCGGCCAGAGACTCCGATGCCCGCAGAGAGATCGGTGCGATCAACGGCGCCGCGATCGGCGCGGGGACCGCCACGATGACGTGGCGTGCCTCGACGGACTCGACCCTTCCATTGACGAGGTACTCAACGTTTTGCGTGCCGCCGGATGTGGGTGCGATCCGCTGTGCCTTCGCTCCCAGACGAACCCGTCCTCCCAACGCCGTGCCCAGCGCCTCGGGCAATACGGAGGGGCCTCCCACCAGGTTTCTCGCGATCAGCGACCCTTCCCCGGCCCAGACGAGCGCGAACAGACCGATCCCGCTGCCTGCCGAGAGGCTCGTCGGCTCGGCGGTCGCTCGATGCGCGGCGCAGGCGAAGATCGAGGCGGTCCCAGGTGGAAGTGCACCAAGGAACTCAGCGAAGGTTTTGTCGTCCAGATAGGCAAGGCGACGCCGTCGCGACTCGGCTTCCGCTTCGCCCGGGCGGGGAGCCAAGACCTTGTGATAGCGGGCTACGGCACGCTGGAGGCGCAAACCCGCTCGCGCGAAGGCGATCTTCTCGCGGAGCGGCAGGGGTAGCCGCAGCGGGTACGTCTCGACCCGGCCCGATGTCAGAATCCGATCCTTGTACGCGATGCCCATCATGCTGCCCGTGATGGGGAGTGTCTCAAGTCCGACGTCCCTGGCCATCGAGTCGACGACCCCGCCGGGGGCAGGAAAGAGGTGAGCCCCGAAGTTCAACCAGTAGTCTTCGTCGCTCGCACGCTGCGAGTACAGTCGTCCGCCGAGCCGGTCTTGCGATTCGAGCAGCACGATGCGTCGACTTCGAAGTCGCCACGCGGCCGCTAGGCCGGAGACTCCGCCGCCGATGATCACTGCGTCGAGCAGGCCCTGAGACGCCGTAGTGCTGTCCGCACTCACGCGATCACGCTCATCGAGTTGACGAGACCTGCTTCATCGAGCAGGCGACGAAGCTCGTGGCGTGCCTCAGACGCGATCGGCCGGAGCGGTGCGCGTGTCGGCCCCAGCGGGAGCCCGACCAAGTCGCAGGCGGCTTTGACGGCAGCCGGGTAGCCGGCCTCCTCCAGCAGTCGACAGATGGGACGGATCTTCTGCCACAGATGCCGGCCCGCTTCTAGGTCGCCTCGGTCGTGGATGGTCTCGAAGAACTCGACTGCGAGTCGAGGCATGAAGCTGGCGGCACCCCATACGCTTCCCTTTGCCCCACAGGCGAGGCCCTGGAACGTCAGGGAGTCGGACCCGTTGAAGACCCGAAGACCGCCTCCGGCCGTGTGAGCAAGGAGTTCGTCTACCAGTTGTGCATCGCCGCTGGAGTCCTTCAGGTAACGGACGGCCGGCACAGCCTTGACCAGGTCGTCGATCTGCTCGACCGTGATCCGGCCACCCGTTGCGCTCGGGTAGTGGTAGGCCATGATCGGCACGTTCGGTGCCGCGCCCGAGATCTCCGCGTAATAGTCGATGACCTCCGCCCACGTCAGAGGGTCATAAAACGGAGGTACCGCCATCACGGCGGCTGCGCCCCTGGACGCGGCGTGGCGCATCAGTTCTGCGGCGTCGCAGGTGCGAAGGGCTCCGATGTGGGGGATGAGCGCCACCCGATCCCGCGTGACATCCGCAACCGTCTCGACGACCTCCAGACGTTCATCCATCGTCAACGCGGTGAACTCGCCGGTGCTCCCGCAGGGGATGACCCCTTTTACTCCGCCGGCAATCACGTACTCGACAAACGGGGCGATAGCGTCCCTGTCCACTGAGGAGCCGTCGCCGGTAAAAGGCGTTACGAGAGCAGCCATAATGCCGTCGAGTTCAAAGGCCTGATTGTCGGAAACTGAATTTTTCACTCGGTCAGTCTTTCACCAACCTGGACAGGAAGGTAGATTCAGTTCCTTTCAGGGGGCGAAAGGGATTCCTTTCCTTTTGGCTTGGTTCGGCGACCAGAAAGGATGAGGGATGCCGGCTCCCCGTGGCAACCGCCTCGGGCGGCGCACGACCTCGGTGTCCCAGCGTGACGGAGTATCACTCCCCCTCGCCGGGTCAGTCCAGGCCCGGCTTCCGGCTGCCTAGGGCGGATGCGCGAAGACCGTGGTCGGGCGATGCCCCGATCACGACCGACCCAAGTTGAGCCAGTCATCGCTCGACCGCGGCACCGACTCGAGAAGACGAACCGTGTACGGATCCTTTGGACTACCCAGCACGTCATCGACCGGTCCGGACTCGACAATGCTTCCGCGACACATCACATAGGCACGCTCCACAACCTGTCGAACGATGGACAGGTCGTGGGTGATGAACAGATACCCAATCCCGCGCTCGTCGCGCAATGAGGAGAACAGGTTCAAAATCTGCGCCTGGACGGAAACGTCGAGGGCCGCAACGGGCTCGTCGCAGATGAGCACGCGTGGCTTCACGGCAAGTGCACGGGCGATCGCGACCCGCTGATGCTGTCCGCCGGACAACGCCGCGGGCTTGCGCTGTGCATGCTCGGGGTCCAGTCCGACCGAGAGCAGCAGCTCAGCGACCAGGCGTTCCACGTTCTTCGCTGACGGATCGTGAGCGCTGATCGTCTCTTGGAGGGTCGAACCGATCGTGCGCATCGGGTTCAGCGACGAATAAGGATCCTGGAAGATCATCTGAACCGAACTCCTCAGCGATCTCTGATCCTTGCGGCTGAGCTTTGAGCGATCGCTGGCGTCGATTCCGGCGATCTCGATCGAACCGCTTGATAGCCGCTCGAGACCGGCGATGATTCGCCCGAGCGTGGACTTCCCAGACCCCGACTCTCCAACGAGTCCGACGCCTTCGCCCTCGCCGACATGAATCGAGACAGACCGGAGCGCCGCGACGTCTCGCCCACCACTTTGGAAGATCTTGCGGACGTCATTGACCGTGATCAGGGTGTTCACGCGGCCCGGCGACCCGGTTGGAACGGCGGTTCCCCCAGCGCGCGCTCGATGCGCTGCCAGCTCCGGTCGTATCTCCTCGATACGTACACAGCCCGACATGCGTCCGTCTCCGACGATACGTAGCGGGGGCGTGCCGCTGGTGCACTCTGGGCGAACCCAACCGCATCTAGGTGCGAAAGTGCACGAACCGGCAACCGAGTCCGGCGTCGGGACCGAGCCCGGTATGGCGACCAGTTCGGCCACTCGGCGGTCCGCCGGCGGCTCGGACAGGAGCAATCCGTGGGTGTACGGGTGAAGGGGCTCTGCCTCCAGATCGGCCGCCGGGCCGGCCTCGACGAGGGAGCCGGCGTAGAGGACGTTGACCTGGTCGCACATCGAGAACGCGATTCTCAGATCGTGGGTGATGAGAATCAGTCCCATACCCCGCGCCACCTGCAGGCTCTTGATGAGGGCGAGAATCTCTCGCTGCGTTGTGACGTCCAAGGCGGTCGATGGCTCGTCAGCGATGAGGATCTGGGGTTCCCTTGCCAGGGCGGCCGCGATGCCCACGCGCTGTCGCATCCCGCCTGACAGTTGGAACGGATACCTGTCGACTACGGATTCGTCGTCGATGCCGACCTCCGCCAAGCGCCGGATCGCCTCGGAGCGTCGCTCCCGCCGGTTCATCCTCTTCCGGACGTCGCGGCGGAGCGACTGCTCGATGATCTTGCCGCAACGGACTACCGGATTCAGCATGGTGAACGGGTTCTGCATCACGAGACCGATCTCGCGCCCCCTGACCGACTGCCACTCTCTCTCACGCAGTGCCAGCAGGTCGCGACCGTTGTAGATGGCCTGTCCGGATGCCACGAATGCCGGTGGCAGGAGCCCCGTGATCGCCTTCGCCGTCATCGACTTGCCGCTGCCGGACTCGCCGACGATTCCGACCGTCTCGCCGGGCTCGACCTTCAGGCTGATCTCGGAGACGATGGTGTGGGCGCCATGCGGTCCCACCCGCTCGATTCTCAACTTCTGTACGTTCAGTCCGCCGGAGGTTCCGCGAATGGCCCCGGACTGCGTGGAAAGGGGCTGACTCACCGGATCGCTCCTTGCGCGGAAAGCCGGTCGTATACCCAATCACCGGCGAGATTCATAGCCGTGGCCGTTAGGACGATCATGGTTGCCGGCGCTAGGACGGCCACCGGGTTGGTGAAGAGCAGGCTGCGTCCCTCGCTGACCATGAGACCCCAGTCCGGAGTCCCGGCGGACACTCCCAGACCCAGGAACGAGAGTCCGGCGAGCGATACCAGCGAACTCGCGAACACCAGGCACGTGTTCGCAACTGCGATCGGCGAGACGTTGGGCCAGACGTGCATCGCCATGATTCTGGTGTCGGAAAGGCCGACGGACTTGGCCGCCTCGACGTATGGGCGCGGCGCCTGCTCGATGGTTGCTCCACGGATGATTCTTGCGTCGAAGGGTGCGGTGAGGGCGATGAGCAGCCCGACTGAGAGCCAATAGCCACCACCGAAGGTGCCCGCGACCACCACGATCACCAGCATGCTGGGCAAGGAGAACATCAGGTCTGCCCAGCGCATGATGGTCGAGTCGAGTCTGCCGCCGCGGTAGCCGGCGAGTACCCCGAGCACATTTCCGATGGCCATGGAACCAAGCGCGATGACCACCGGCCCGACGACGGCCGTCCTTGTACCCGCGATCACCCGGGAGAAGACATCGCGCCCGAGGTCGTCGGTACCTAGCCAGTGTTCGGAACTTGGCTTGACCAGGCCGAGCGCCAGGTCCTGCGCGTACGGATCCCGCGGCGCGATCAAGGGGCCGAAGAGCGCAAGGACAACGACCAGGCCCAAAAACGCAAAGCATGCCCAGGACAGCCAGCGGGAGAAGTCGAGCTTGGACCCGAGACGCCGACGACGAGCCTGGCCCTGGGTTGCGACGAGATCCGTCACTTGGCGCTCCTGAGTCGGATGCGCGGGTCGAACGCGAGATAGGCGAGGTCGGCCGCCAAGTTCGCGATCATCACGATCGCCGCCACAAGAATCCCTACTCCTTGAATCATCGGTAGATCTTGACTCGTTGCCGCTTGGACCAGAAGCTGCCCGATGCCGGAGATGGAGAAGGTCGTTTCGACTATAACCGCGCCGACGACGAGGAAGGACAGGATCATCGCGCTCAAGCCGAGCACCGAAATGAGGGAGTTTCGAAGGATGTACCCCAGCATCACACTGACCGATGAGAGCCCGCGGGCCCGAGCAAATGTCACGTAGTCCTGATCGAGGACGGATATGACGGCGGCACGCGTGTGCTTCACGATGTATGCCGTGCCCACGATCGCAAGCGATATGGCCGGCAGCGTCAGGTGCCACACCTCGTCCATGAACCCTTCTCCGGCGCCGAACGCGGGAAACCACCGCAGTTGTACGGCGAACGCGAAGAGCATGAGCACTCCACTGACGAATGCCGGCGTGCTCACACCCACCACAGAGATCGCGACGATGCCCCGGTCGACTCCGGTTCGCCGCTTGCGGGCCGCCAGGATTCCGAAAAGCAGGCCGAAGGACATCTCCAGCACGAAGGCATAAGCGGCGAGAAGGAGGGAGGTAGGGAGCCGTTCCTTGATCTGGTGCGCGACCGGCAAGGTGGTCTGGATGGACTCACCGAAGTCGAAGTGGAGTGCGCCCTTGAGCCAAATCCAGTACTGCGCCAGGAACGGTTCGTCCAGGTGATACTGCTCAGTCAGAAGTTTGACGGTTTCAGGCGTCCGCGGCCGCGCCCCGAGAAGAATGTCGACCGCATTGCCCGGGGCCAGGTAGAGCAACGAAAAGATCAGCACAGAGATGACGAAGAGCATCACAACGAGCGTCAGGACTCGCCGGGCAATGAAATAGGCGATTCCGCTCAGGCCCACGACCTACGCGCCCCCTCGGCGCTGTCCATGGCGCCCATTGCCCCTGCGGATCCGGCTGCAGCGCCCACGACCGAGCTGTCACCGATTCCCGGCCATTCGACATGGATGCTCGCAAGCGCCTCTGGCATCGAGTACCCCTGGCGCATCACGACGTAGTGTGCGTCAGGAGTCGTGCTGAAGGCGGCGGTGTCGCCATCGCGGTCGAGAGCGACAACGTTCATTACCGCGGAGTTCGCGAAATCCGAGGCGATCTGCGCCAGGTCGTCGAGAGAAGCACGCCCGGCAGCGGCCAAATCCTGACCGCAGGAAAGTCTGGCAATCAGGTCCCGCGCGAGGCCACCCCTCATCGAGAGTTCTCCCAGGCCCGTGCATCCGACGGCTCCGTACCGGTCGTCGGCGTAGATCCCTGCGCCGACGACCGGCGAGTCGCCGACGCGTCCAGGATGCTTCCACGCCCAGCCGCTGGTACTGACCGCCACGGCGAGGTGTCCATGCGAATCCCGCGCGACCACGTTCACCGTCCCGGCCACGTGCATGGGGTCCGCAGCCAGCGCGGTCAGGCGAGCAAGGGGCTCTCGGAACAACTCGAGACGGCCGGGGAAGTTGCCCTCGATTCCGTCGCGCCAGATTCGTCGTGTCTCATCGGTGAGCAGATCCTCAGTCGACATGCCCATGTCCGCAGCGAACCGGGCGGCGCCCTCGCCTACCAGGAATGTGTGCGGCAGATGGTCCATGATCGCGCGGGCGACGGTGATGGGATGCCGATATCCCTTCAACGCTCCCACAGCACCGACCCTCCGACGGGCTCCATCCATGATCGATGCGTCGAGCTCGACCTCGCCAAGCAGGTTGGGGTAGCCCGCGTATCCGACCGAATGGTCCGCTTCGTTGTCCTCGACCACCCTGGTCGCCGCCTCGACAGCGTCGAGGGCGGTTCCCCCTGCCGCCAGGATTCGCCACGCCTCCTGGAGCCCGATTGCAGCATTGTGACTGCCGGCAACCACCACGCCATCAAGAGCCACGCTTCATCTCCACCCTTGCGGTCCCGCACGGAGCCGCTCGTCTATCTGCGTCGTCTTCCCACGACCAGTCGAGTGTTCCACGAGCCATGATGAAGTGCTAGCCTTCATCTCCTTGGTAAGGCGAAAGGAGATCTTTTGACTCTACGCCAACTCCGTTACTTCCTCCGCGCTGTCGATCTCGGGTCCTTCACCGCAGTCGCTGCCCATATGCACGTCACTCAGCCGGCGGTTGCCGAACAGATTCGTCAACTTGAGCGATACCTAGGTGTCGAGCTTTTCGTCCGCCTTGGACGCGGGCTCCGGCTTACCGATGCCGGTGCCGAATTCGCCGTACACGCGAGGCGAGTGATCGCAGCCAGCGACGAGGCTGAGGAGAGCGTCGCCGACCTGAGGAGCTTGCGGAGCGGAACGATTACCTTTGGCACCTTCGGCGCCCCTGCGCACTACAGGTTCGCGGATCTGATCAACGAGTTCGCGACCCGGTTCCCTGCGGTCCAGTTGAGACTGCGAGGT
Source organism: Sphaerisporangium sp. NPDC051017 (assembly GCF_040683095.1). NCBI lineage: Bacteria > Bacillati > Actinomycetota > Actinomycetes > Streptosporangiales > Streptosporangiaceae > Sphaerisporangium > Sphaerisporangium sp. NPDC051017. The sequence goes on along the minus strand of NZ_JBFBCI010000058.1, from coordinate 42,305 downwards.
CGCAACTCGTCGGTCACTGCCGACGAGGTCCGCAGTGGTGGTGTGGAGGCGGCACTAGTCGTGCTGCCCATCAACGACACCGGCCTGGACGTCCGCCCGATTGCCAGGGACGAGGTGTTCTTCGTCAGCGCCGACGCGACGAGAACCCGCCAACCAGTGTCCGTCGAAGACTTCGTCGGCACACCGATCGTCCTCTACGAAACGCAGTATGCGCTGGAGGATCCCACACGGCGTCAGCTCGGGGAGAGAGCACAGGCGTTGGGCTTGAGAATCGAAGGGCGAATCGAGGTCGAACATCTCGAAACCGCACTGCAGCTTGTGGCTCGCGGGCTCGGCAACACCTACGTTCCGCAGGCCATCACCCAGTCGGTCGCCTTTCCGAGCAATCTGAGCACATGCTCCTTCAACCCCCGCATGTACGACACGTTCGCACTGATCACCCGGCGTGGTTCACGCGTCTCGCCGGCCATGAGGGAGTTGATGCGGCTCGTCGAACGACACATGCGCTTTGTCGCCTCGGGGCTTCAAGGAAGACAGCCGCGATCGGCGGGTTGAGATCGATCGGAGCCAGGCTTGTTGCGGGAGGAGCCGGCTCGGTGGGAGGCGGCAGCCCGGGCTGAGGATCACCGGCGCTTCGACCGCGAGCGCCACCGTATCCACCAAGGCTGCTACCAGGACCGATGCCCCCCTCATCGCCTGGCCGGCCAGCCGACCACGGAAGAGCAGTACTCGTCGGCACTTCGCCAGGCGTGAATTCTTCAGTTCGGCAACCCCATGGCGAATCGCGCGATCTCTGTGGCCATGCGGACCGGGCGCTCCTGGGGGATCGAGTGTCCTGCGTCCTCGACGAGGACCGTGCTTCCCATAGGACTACGCGAGGCGATGCGCGCGCATTCCTCCGGCATGATGGTGCGCAGCGGCTCCGGCCTGTCCGTGCCGACGAGGAAACGTATCGGCACTGGACTTGGCGTCGACTCCAAGGTGGCGAGCAGCGGCATCGCTCCACGCTGTTCTCGGATCTCCCTGCGACTGGTTCGTAGGTTCGCAGACGTCATGTGGTCGAGCAGCGCCACGTCGAGATCTCGGGCTGACATCTCCTGCGACCAACGTCCGGTTCGATATGTCCGAAGGAGGCGCTCGCGGCCACCCAACCTGACCATCCAGTGGAGCCGGAAGTACAGCCAAGGGACAACGCGCAGCCACTTGCGTACAGGAGTGATCGTCGGATCGACCAGCATGAGCGCCCGCGCTCGTAGCGGCCATCGCTCAGCGAACAGCCGAACGAGTGGACCTCCCCAACTGTGGCCTACCAACACCACGGGCTCGTCCACGCCCAATGCGTCGAGCAAGGCCACGATGTCCGTGGCCATTTGATCGAGAGATCGTGGCCCGTCAGCCGGGTCGCTGCCGCCAAGCCCGGCCCGGTCGTAGGAGATGGTGCGGCAGGTGGAGGAGAGGTGCCGCTGCACGGTCACCCACGTACCTGCCGTGTTACCCAGCCCGCTTTCAAGCAGAACGAGAGGGCCGGTGTTCCCTCCCGTCACGTAGCGGATGGTTCGCCCGTTCGCAAGGCTGACCGAGTGCTCGGCCAGCCCTTCCCCTGTAACGCGTCGCTCATTCATCGTGGAGCACCTTCGGCGGCAGGCCGGTTCGGCCTTGGACAATGGGGATCCGGCGGCAAGGGACATCCCGCGACGACGGGGTTCTTCCCCCGCCCTGAACTGCGTCGGATCACGTGGTGGCCGCCGCTCGCTCGGCAATGGCGATCGATACTCATCTCGCCTCCAGTAGTGAAGCCGATGACGACAGGTGCGAGGACGCGCGCCGTTGGGCGTATGGAGCAGGACCAGCGCTGGTCGAAAGCGTCGCGTTTGCTATTCGGGCAGGATCGGAAGGGTGATCCGCGCCGGATGCAGTAACCCGTAGTGGATGGTGTTCTCCGCAACGACGGGGTCCGTCTCGTCGAAATTATTTCCACCTGTGTTGAGATTTCTCTCATAATTCGGAAAGCTGCTGGACGAAATCTCGATCCTGATCCGGTGCCCTGGCAAGAAGCGGTTGCCCGTGACCATATTCGTCAGCGAGATCTCATAAATCTCGCCGTCCTCCATGAGGCTCTTCCTGTCGAACCCATCGCGGTATCGCATGCGAAAGCCGTCATCGGCAAGGTTGATCGCCTTCCCGTCCGGGTAGACGTCAACTAGCCTGACAATGAAGTCGGTGTCCCGAGCGGAAGACGATACGAAGAGCTTCACCTCGATGGGACCGACAACGGACACGGCCTCCTCAAGTGGAGGAGTACTGTAGACGAGCACGTCGCGCCGCGCCGACACCGGGCGCTGGTCGATTGCGGCGGCGAAAGAACAGCAGCCGCCGCCGAGGCTCGGTGTGGGATCCAACGGATTATAGACGTATGTGTCGGCCGATTCCCCGACAGGGACTTCGCTCGAAAGCATCCCGGCCTCGTTTCGGAGCCGGGCGCTCGGGTCGGGCACGAGGTAGTAGTCCGTCGGTGTCACGCCCCTGAGAGGCCATCGCTCATCAAAGACCCAGCCCCGGTTCATGACGTACAACTGAACCCTCGGCATGCGCGAGGTGTCGTTGTCCGCACCCTTCAACCAGCGCTCGAACCAAGCTAGAAATAGCTTGGGATATCCATGGTCGACACCTCGGTACCGTGCGTCTCCCGCCTCCAGGTCACCGAACCGAAGCCTCGCCAGATCAGGCGCGGGCATGTTCTGAATCTCGATTGCGGAAAGTCCGCCCATCAACTCCTTTGCGTCTGCCTTGGTCATGACGTAGGGCGGGTCCTGCCAGATCAAGCAGTGTGGGCCTGGCCCGATGATGAGATACTGGTCGGGCGTCTCCAGTTCCTGAAGGTACTTGAAGAGGCGCGTCATCTCGCCCACACCCACGTCGTGCCAGGTATTGACGTGGAGGGCGGGTACACGCGGCCTGTCTCCAGCACCGATGTGTTCGACATCTCGCCAGCGCTCGTCTGCAGGCGTCCAGGTTATGTACTTGTCGAACGGCGCCCTCGGTCCGCCCGACTGCCGCAGAACATCTTGACTCGGGAGGTGCTTCAACTTCTCCGCGGTGTCCGGCGCAAAACCTCGCCGCATCGACATCGAGAAGAAGTTGCGCAGCCGAAGACGCTCTTCCTGTGTCGACGACCGCGGTAGCACCGGACGCTCTGTGACTGCCAGCCTCCCGTACCACATCATCCAGAGCGACAACATCGGAATGCCTCCGCGGTAAAACGCCCCCCGCGTCTCGTTCCCGTCGACGTCCCCCACTGCGGTGCCGGAAGCACCCGGGATCATGGCCGCGTGCGCAGGATGATTACCGGCCGCCATCGGCCACTGATGCTCCGCCGAGCTCGAGCAACCGATCGTGCCCACCTTGCCATTCGACCAGTCCTGACGGACGATCCATTCGACCGTATCGTAGCCGTCTGTGCCGGCGCCTTCGAGATAGTCGTCAAAGGACCCTTCCGAGAAAAAGTGGCCACGCTCGTTCTGCACGACCACGGCATATCCCTGACGGAGAAAGTAATCGACCCACCTGATGCGGACGATGCCCTCACCCACGTCCTTGTCGTAGGGGGTTCTCACGAGAACCGTCGGAAACGGGCCGTCGAGGTCCTTCGGGATATGCACATCAGTGGACAGACGGACTCCGTCCCGCATTTCGATGTACAACTCTTTCTCGGATGACCACTCAAGGGCCCTTGCGGCCGGGAGCGCCCCCGTCCAGAATGCATCACTCATCTCAAGTCCTACTCACTCAAATTCCGGGTGGGGCGAGTCGTCCTTACCGCCACGCTCTTATCGGGAGTTCGTGCACGCCCACGGCGCATGAGGCAAAGACGTCCAGGCCGTGACCGGCAAGACGCTCGCCGCCGCGGTCGAGCAGAACATCGCCCTGCCCTCCGAGCACGTCACCGCGCCACTGAGCGCCCGCCCGGCCACCAGCTACTCGGCTTGGACGGGCGCATCGGGGTTCTACAACGCACGGCGGTTGCTATCGCCGGCTCTGCCAGACGCAGGGGGCGGGCGGCAGCTTCGATGAGCTTCTCACTCACCGCTGCTCCTTCGCAAAGTAGGCCGCCTGTTTCAAGAAAGCGTTCTCTGATTCGAGTTCATGCCCGCGTAGCGGCGCTTGGTGCGGTCGTGAATCTTCTCCCGGAGAACTTCCCCCGGTACGAAGCCTCCGCCACGCCAATCCCTGCGTCGCGATCCTCCGACGGCGACTCCACGGTAGGTGCCTGGCTACTTGGCCTTGATCTCTAGGATGTACGGCGTGTGGTCCGTCGAGTAGGTGTTGAACGTTGGCCAGGTGAAGTCGCCGGAAGTGGCCAGGTGGTTGTCCGCCGCATAGAGCGGCACGAACGGCACGTCTTCAGCAACGATCTTGAGTATCTGCGAATAGATCGAGAAGCGCTCGTGGGGCTCAGTCGTGCCGGCTGCGCGGTCGATGAGCTCGTCGACCGTCGGGTTCTTATAGTCGGAGAAGTTGTTCAATCCGATCGCGGCTGAGTCACTGTGCAGCGCCTGCTGCGGCATCGCGCCCGGATCCGGTGTGTTGTTATTGAAGTAGGTGTATTGGATCGGGACATTGGCGTGCGGCTGGGAGAACGTCTTGGAGTACTCTGCCACGGAGTCGACCTTGACCTTCAGTTCGATTCCGATCTTCGAAAGCTGGCCCGCGATCGCCTGGGACGTGGAAACGAAGTTCCCGTACTTGTAGGTCTCCAGCGTCGCACTGAAGCCGTTAGGATATCCCGACTGCGCCAGTTCCTTCTTGGCCTTCTCGAGGTCAAAGGCGTAGACGGGAATGGACGCGACCAGGCCGGCGACATCCGATTTGGATGCGATCGATTCCAACTGTGCGGGCGGGATGGCCGTGTAATCCGGCGTCGCGCCGCCGCCGGCGACATTGATGATCTCCTCGCGGTTGAGCGCGTATGCGACGGCTCGGCGAACGTGCACATCGTTCCACGGGGCAACCTGCACGTTCATCGTAAACAGACCTTGCTTAGTTCCAGGTACCGTCACGAGCTTCGTGCTGGCAGTCGACTCGAACGCGCGAGAATCAGCAGGGAAGGCAACATCAATGCCCCCCGCTCGGAATGCGAGCGCTTCGCTGGTTTCGTCGGAGAAGATCACCATGGAGACCTTGGGAATCGACACGCTACCTCCCCAGTAGTGCGGATTCGCCGAGAACTCGGCACCGCGCGTGGGATCAAGGCTCGTCAGCACGTAGGGGCCAGTGCCGATCACGCCCACGCCCGGCTTCCCGAAGTCCGCCCTGTGCTCGCCCTGGTGCTTCTTCTGGAATATGTAACCCGCGGTTGCGGAGGTGTACTCCCAGCTGGCGTTGGGCTCCTTGAGAGTGACCACAACGGTGTACTTGTCCCGCGCGGCCACGCTCTTCACCATGGAGTATTTCGCCGAATCCGGGAACTTGGCGTCACGCGCGTAATCCAGCGAATTTACGACGTCCTCCGAAGTCAACTCAGCGCCATCCGAGAACTTGACGCCTCGACGGAGGTTGTAGACGTATGTCGTCGAATCCGGCCGGTCGACAGATTCAGCGAGATTAGGTTCTACCTTTCCAGCGGGACTCAACCTCATCAGGAACTCCTGAATGTACGAGTTCACAGAAAGGGCAAATCCTCGCGCAGGATCGATGCTGGAGAGGTCAACCCCCACCATTCCGACTCGCAAGCGCTTCGCACTATCTCTCTCGGCGATGTCGCCGCCCGAGCAGGCAGACGCCAGGACTGAAAATGCAGCAAACACGGCCACGAAAGGCGCCGCGGATGCCAAACGAAACCTCATGCTTCCACCTCATCTCTCGGGTAAATCGTGAGCCGAATGATTTCACGCCCTTGGCCACGCGTGGTAGTTCAATCTGCTTTGGCCACGCACAAGGAAACCCTTCACCTGCCATTGGGGCCGGACCACCCACGTTGGGACCCGGCCGTCCGGATTCTATGGCAGGCCGTCCGATGCCCAGAGAAGCGAGCCTCGCCGCACCTACTTAAGGATCAACGAGCCTCGCCGCACCTACTTGTGGATCAATTCATGTTGTCGGGTGCGCGTATCGCAGAAAGCGTGAAGGTCGGCCCGGTCGCGGCCAGGCAGCCATCCAGCACACCCGGCCGTACTGCGACCTCTTCAACCCGCGCGTGACCACCCGCACCAGGCGAGCGAGATCGGCGGTGGAATGGGCCGAAGACTCCGATGGCCGCGACGGGCGCCGGCGCACCGTCCCCGAACGGGTGATCTCCACCGTCGGTCCCGAACCTGCGCGTGCGCCAGACCGAGGACGGACGGCGAATCCTCACACGCCCCTTCCTAGCAGGCCGGCAACACGGAAGAGGGTGTCGAGGGCAGGGGGCCAATGCCCTAGTTGTGCCAGGGGGTGACGTCTTGTCCCACGGACAAATGACGGACAAATGTCAGAGGCCCGATCTCCGTTTCCGGAGATCGGGCCTCTGACCTGGTATTTCTCAGTAGCGGGGGCAGGATTTGAACCTGCGACCTCTGGGTTATGAGCCCAGCGAGCTACCGAGCTGCTCCACCCCGCGTCGGCTTGCACAACAGAGACTATCGGCCGGGAAGAGCACTGGCAAATCGCGGCGGCCCGCGTCCCATGGGCTGCGGGGCCGGTGGGCGTGCCGCCGGCCCCGCGCCAGGGCTATGAGCCGGGCGTCGGTGTCGGCGTGGGCGTCGCGCCGTTCGCCGCGGCGGCGGACGACGCCGGGGTGGGCGTCGGCGACGGCGTGGCGGACGGGGACGGGCCGGGCTTCTGCTGCTTGCCCAGCGCGGCCTGCAGGTCCTTCAGCGCCTGCTCCAGCCGCTTCTGGGCCGCACCATAGCCCGCGAAGTCGCCGTTCTTGATCGCCGTCTGGCCGTCGTCGTAGGCCTTCTGGGCGTCGTCGTAGGCCTTCGTGAGGTCGGTGGTGGCCCCGGTGGACGGCTGGTCGGGCGTGAGCGGCGTGGTCGGGTTGGTCGGGTTGGCGGGTAGCTGCGTTCCCTGCCCGAACACCTGGTCCAGCGCGTCCTTCAGCGTGAATCCGATGCCGACGTCGGAGCCGAACATGACGAGCACGCGGGACAGCGTCGGGTACCGCGCGGAATTCTGGACCTTCGGCTGGACGTACACCGGCTGGACGTACAGCAGGCCGCCGCCGAACGGCAGCGTCAGCAGGTTGCCGTTGATCGTTTCGGTGGTGCCGCCGATCCGCAGCTCGTTGAGGACGTTGGCGGCCTTCGTGTCGAAGACGTTCTGCGCCTGTTTGGGACCCGGGATCGTGGTGTCGCTCGGGAGCTGCAGAATCTGGATCTTCGTGCCCGCGGCACCCGTCGCGTCCACCGACATGAACGCCGCCAGGTTGTCGCGTTTGTTCGGCACCATCGTGGTCGTGAGCGAGAAGCGCGGGTTCGTCTCGCTCGGCATCTTCATCGTCACGTAGTACGGCGGCTGCTTGGTCTTGGAACTCGCCGGGTCCTCCGGCACCTTCCAGAAGTCCTGCTGGCCGTAGAACGCGTTGGCGTCGGTGACGTGGTAGTTGCCGAGGATGTCGCGCTGCACCTTGAACAGGTCTTCGGGGTAGCGCAGGTGCTCCATGAGCTCGGGCTTGATCTCCGACTTCGCCTTGATGACGCCGGGGAAGGCCTTCTGCCAGGTCTGCAGCAGCGGGTCCTTGTCGTCCCAGGCGTACAGCGAGACGGTGCCGTCGTAGGCGTCCACGGTCGCCTTGACCGAGTTGCGGATGTAGTTGATGTGGTCGCGGGGCTGCTGCGCCGTCAGGAGCCGGTCGGTGGAGGTGTCGCGGGTCATCTCGCCGAAGCTGCGCCGCTCGGAGTACGGGTAGTCCTCCGACATGGTGTAGCCGTCGACGATCCACACGATGCGCTGGTTGACGATCGCGGGGTACGGGTCGCCGTCGAGCGTGAGGAACGGGGCGACCTGCTGGACGCGCTGGCGCGGCTCGCGGTTGTACAGGATGCGGGACTTGCTGTTGATGTCCGAGGACAGCAGCAGGTTGGTCTCGCTGTACTTGCCGGCGTAGAGCAGGCGGGTGAAGAAGTTGCCGATCGGGACGCCGCCCTTGCCGGTGTAGGTGGTGTTCTCCTGGCCGCTGCCCTGCCCGTTGGTGCTCTGCTCGGGGAAGTCGAGCTCGATCTTCTTGTCGCCGCCGACGATCGAGTACTCGGGAGAGTGCTCGCCGAAGTAGATGCGCGGCTGGAACGGGCCGAGGCCGTTGGTGGGCGGGATGTCCTTGACCATGAAGTCCGGCTTGCCCTGGGAGTCGATCTTGCTGCCCTGGCCGGCGACGAACCCGAAGCCGTGGGTGTAGACGAGGTGGTTGTTGATCCAGTTGCCGTCCGGGGCGCTGCCGATCTCGCGCACCGCGACGACGGTGTCACGGGACACGCCGTCGATGGTGTACCGGTCGACGTCGAGCTGCTCGGGGAACTGGTAGTAGCCCTTGATCTGCTGGAGCTGCTCGAAGGTGGGCGCCAGGACCGTGGGGTCGAGCAGGCGCACGCCGGGGATGGTGGCGACCTCGCTCTGCAGCTCCTGCTGGGTGCCCTGGGTCTTGGCGCTGTAGGGGGTCACCTCGGCGGACGCGACGCCGTAGGCGTCTCTCGTCGCCCTGATGTTGCGGTCGATGTACTCGTTCTCTTTGCTCTGCTGGTTGGGCTTGACCTGGAACTGCTCGACCAGCGCCGGGTAGACGCCGCCGACCAGGACGGCCGAGAGCACGAGCAGGCCGAACCCCACTCCGGGGAGCATGCCGCCCGGCCTGAAGATGCCCGCGAAGAAGAGCGCGGCGCAGATCAGCGCGATGATCGCCAGGATGGTCTTGGCGGGGAGGACTGCGTTGACGTCGGTGTAGGAGGCTCCGAAGGTCTTGCCCCGGTCGGAGAACACCAGCCCGAAGCGGTCGACCCAGTAGGCCACGGCCTTGAGCAGCACGAACAGCCCGACGAGGACCGACAGGTGGACGCGGGCTGCGCGGGTGGCGTGCAGGCCGGGCGACTGCAGACGGAAGCCGCCGTACAGGTAGTGGACGATCGCCGCGACGATGATCGAGATGATCACCGCGGTGAACAGGAAGTTCAGCACCACCCGGATGAACGGGTAGGTGAACATGAAGAACGAGACGTCGTACTTGAACTCGGGGTCGATCACGTGGAACGGCGTCCCGTTCAGGAAGAGCAGCCACGTGCGCCACTGCCCGGCCGTCGAGGAGCCGGTGAACAGGGCGAGGACCGCCATACCCGCGATGAAGATCAGCTTGCGGTGGGGGTCGAGCGCGGCGCGGTAGCGGTCGGCGCCCTGGGTCTGGCCGCCGCCGAACATGCCCATGCCGAACAGCGGACGGGAGCGGTAGGCGATGATCATGTTGCCGCCGACGATGCCGGTCATCAGCAGCGCGCCGATCAGGAACAGCAGCAGCTGCGTGACGACCATCGTGGAGAAGACCGAGGTGTACCCGACGGAGTCGAACCACAGCCAGTCGGTGAAGAAGCCGGCGAAGACGAAGAACAAGATGACGATCGCGATCAAGGTGATCGCGACCGGAATGAGAAGCCGCGGCCGGCGGGGCAATCGCATCGCCCGACCCGCGCCGGGGTTCCGGAAGGTCAAGGCCCACCCCTAGGTTTCACGAGTAACGGTCCGTGTCTGGCAACCTACACCGGTAGCGGCGTGGTCACGCTCCGAGCCCTGAGCACGGTCTGGCCACGGCAAGCGGCCCGGCCGTGGCCGGTGGGAGCCCGGAAAAGCCTTGGTGCACGCGCGCGCACACCGGATGCGACGCGCGCGTACATGTGGCCCAACGCCCCGGCGGCGCGGCGGGTTCCCCGCGCGCGGCCGGGTCGGGAGCGATCGGTGAGACGGGCTCAACGGACCGGGCAGCCCGGCACTTGTCCCGAACCCGTGCGCAGCGTGTCGATCGCCTGGACGGCCTCGTGCATGGTGCTCACCTTCACGAGGCGCAACCCCTTCGGGACGGACTCGACGGCGTCGCCGCAATTGTCCGCGGGGGTCAGGAAGATCGTGGCCCCGGCGTCGCGCGCGCCGATCATTTTCTGCTGGATGCCGCCGATGGGGCCGACCTTGCCGTCCGGGGTGATCGTGCCGGTGCCCGCGATCGACTTGCCCCCGGTGAGCTCGCCGGGGGTGAGCTTGTCGTAGATGCCGAGCGAGAACATCAGGCCGGCGCTGGGGCCGCCGACGTCGCCCACGTTGACGTTGACGGTGAACGGGAACTTGAACTGCGTCCCCATGATCATGCCGACGATGGGGCCGTCCTTGCCGGCGACCGTGCCCACCCGGACCTTCATGGGCTTACCGCCCCGGACGACGCCGAACTCGACCTCCTGGCCGACCTTGTGCTTGTGGACCCCCGCCGAGACATCGTCGATGGTGCGGACGGGCGCGCCGTCCACCGTGGCGATCTCGTCGCCCGGCAGGAGCTTGCCCTCGGCGGGCTTGCCCTTCTGGGTGGAGCCTACGGCGACGATGACCTTGATGGGGATCTTGAGCTCGTTGAGCGCGGCGGCGGTGGCGTCCTGCTGGGAGCTGCTCATCTCCTGGGTGTTCTGCTGCTCGACCTCTTTCACCGACACGGTCTTGGGAAAGATCGTCTCTTCGGGCACGACCGCGATGTTCGGGTCCATCCAGCCGCGCAGAGCGGTGAGCAGGTCGATGCGCGCGCCGGGGCCGCCCTGGTAGGCGACGGTCACCAGGCTGAGCTTGCCGGAGGTCGGGTAGGTCTGGTGCCCCGTGATCGTGATGACGGGTTTGCCCTTGACGTCTCCGAGGGTGTTCTCGGTGGGGCCGGGGCTCAGCGCGACGTAGGGCACGGGCAACAGCGCCCCCGCGCCGCCCAGCAGCAGCGTGAGCACACCCGCCACCGTCAACGTCAGACCTCGTCGGGACATGGTGGAAACTCTATGCGCTCGCCACGACCGCGCTTACGCGGACACACATAGGACATCCAGGTCATCGCAGGCTTCGGGACGCCGCGGGCGGGTCGAAACGGCCGGACACGGCGCCGGTCCCGGCCCCCTACAGGCGGTTCGGGTGCACGCAGGTCAGTCGCATGACCCGACCCACTCGGCCGAGCCGTCGGCGAACACCTGGTGCTTCCAGATCGGGACCTCGGACTTGACGTCGTCGATGAGGCGGCGCGAGGCCTCGAACGCCTCGCCCCGATGAGGGGCCGCCACGGCGACGATCACCGCGATGTCGCCGAGCCGGAGATCGCCCACCCTGTGGACGACGGCGAGCGCCGTCAGCGAGTGGTCGGCGGCGACCTTCTCGGCGACGCGGCGCATCGCGTCCTCGGCGGTGGGGTGCGCGGAGTAGGACAGCAGACTGACGGGCCTGCCGTGGTCGTGGTCGCGCACGGTGCCCACGAACAGCGTCGTGCCGCCCGCGGTGTGGTCGCCCACGGCGGCCAGCACCTCGTCCACGGACAGCGGTGTCTCACGTATGCCCAGCAACCGGATGACCTTCACGCGACGAGCCTACCCCGGAGCCCCGCAGCGGCCGATGATCTACACCGGCCCGCGCGGGGCGGACGTGGCTCACGTGAAGGCTCAGGAGCGGCGCTTGCGGCGGACACCGGCGACGATGGCGGCGGTGCCGATCACGGCGACGGTGGCACCGGCGGCGGTGATCGTGGCCTCCTTGCCGGACAGGCGCCGCCCGACGACCGCGTGCCTCCCCGCGCTCAGCTTCAGGAGCTGGTGCAGGGCCGCCTCGTTGGTCCAGGCCGGCTTCCAGCCCGCGGCGCGCAGCGAGGCGCAGTCGACCACCCACGGGTAGACGACGTAGTGCAGGTCGGTCGCGGGCGCGGGGGTGATGCCGAGGCGGTGCAGGCGCTGGGCGGTGCCGAAGGTCAGCCCGGCGGGCAGCTCGAAACGCCGCAGGCCGGACAGCTCCTCGACCTGCTCCATTTCCAGCCACCCGTCGCTGCCGACGGTCACCACGCCCGTGACCTGGCCGAGCGCGGCCAGCTCCAGCGCCGAGACCAGATCGTCCACGTGGCAGAACTGCCAGCGGGGCGCCGACCCCTTCACGGTGAGCAGGCGCGGCGCCTCGAAGTGGCGGGTGACCACGGTGTCGACGCCCGGCCCCACCACGGCGGCGGGCCGCAGGACGGTGACCTCCAGGCCGGGGTGGCTGCGCAGGCAGCGCCGTACGAGCGCCTCGATCTCCAGGTGGTCGCCGACGACGCCCGAGTCCGGTTCGGCGGCGACCGGGGCGTCCTCGGGCAGCGGGACGGGGTTGTCCGGCGCGGCGCCGTACACCATCGCGCTCGTCACGAGGACGACCCGTCGGACACGCGCGGCGGCCGAGGCGGTCAGCACCGTCTGGGCGGCCCGGAGGTTGTACGCGCGGCGCTCGCCCGCGTCGGAGTCGAGGCCGTAGTCGGTGGCGAGATGCACCAGGACGTCGACGTCCGAGATGCGGTTCGCCAAGAGCGGATCGCGGACGTCGAGCACCCGCCACGTGACGTCCGGGACGTCGCCCCGCTGGTCGTCAATCGCCACCACGCGGCGGAAATCCGCAGACGAGGCGACCCGGGAGAGGAACTCCCTGCCCAGTCCTGAGGCCGCGCCGGTGACGGCGACGACCGGGGGTCGTAGGCGTTTCGAGGTAGGCACGAGGTCCTCACTTTGCACTGATCCGCCCTGCGACGGATAACGTGGCGGATGTGGACTCCTCCATCCTGCACGAGGTAGAGCGGTGACTGACCTGCCAGGTCGCGAAAACGACCCCAATGAGAATCCCTTCGCGATGTTCGGAGACCCGGAGCAGATGGCGGCCGCCATGCGGCAGTTCGCCGACATGCTCTCCGCCCCACAGGGCTCGGGGCCCGTCAACTGGGAGATGGCGAAGAACATCGCCCGGCACGCGGTGGTGGCGGAAGGCGATCCGAGCGTGATGGAAGGCGAGCGGCGCCAGATCGTCGAGGCGCTGCGCCTGGCCGACCTCTGGCTGAACGAGGTGACCGAGCTGCCGAGCGGCCTGACCTCGCCCGAGGCGTGGAGCCGCTCGGAGTGGATCGAGAAGACCGTGCCGGTCTGGAAGCGGCTCTGCGACCCGATCGCGGCCCGCATGGTCGAGACCATGGGAGGCACCCTCGGCGGCCTCGGCGGGGGCGCCGAGGCGCAGGCGATGGCGGCCCAGCTCGGCCCGCTGATGGGCATGATGCGCCAGATGGGCGGCATGATGGTCGGCAGCCAGATGGGCCAGGCTCTCGGCGCGCTCGCGCCCGAGGTGATCGGGTCCTCCGACATCGGGCTGCCGCTGTCGGACACCGCCGCGCTGCTGCCGGGCGGCATCGCCGCGTTCAGCCACGGGCTGGAGATCCCCTCGGAGGAGATCCGTCTCTACCTGGCGCTGCGGGAGGCGGCGCACCACCGGCTGTTCCAGCACGTCCCGTGGCTGCGCACCCAGCTCTTCGGCGCCGTCGAAGAGTACGCCAAGGGCATCACCGTGGACACCTCCGCCCTGGAGGAGCAGATCCGCGGGCTGGACATGAACAACCTGGAGCAGATCCAGGAGGCGCTGAGCGGGGGCGCGCTGCTCAAGCCCGAGGAGACCGAACGGCAGAAGGCCGCGCTGTCGCGTCTGGAGACCCTGTTGGCCCTGGTGGAGGGCTGGGTCGGCACGGTGACGGACGCCGCCGCCGAGGGCAAGCTGCCGTCCGTGGCCGCCCTGTCGGAGACGATGCGCCGACGCCGCGCGACCGGAGGCCCCGCCGAGCGCACCTTCGCCACCCTGGTCGGGCTGGAGCTGCGCCCGCGCAGGCTGCGGGAGGCCGCCAAGCTCTGGCAGGCCATCGCCGCCGAGCGCGGGGTGGAGGGCCGCGACGCGGTGTGGGCCCACCCGGACCTGATGCCGACGGCCGACGATCTCGACGACCCGCAGGCGTTCGTCAGGGGCGAGACGAAGTTCGACCTGTCGGACTTCGAGGAGCCCAAGCCGGACGACGGCGAGCCCGGGCCCAAGGCGCCCGGCGAGGAATGACGCTACGCGAGGACGCGCGGGCCGCGCTGGCGCGATGGACCGCGCCCACCCCCGGTGAGGAGGTGCTCAGGAAGGAGTTCCTGGAGCACGTCGACGCGCACGAGGACGCGATGTGGCGTTCGTGCGCGCCGGGGCACCTCACGGCGACCACGGCGGTGCTGTCGCACGACGGCGCCCGCGTGCTGCTGACGTTGCACCCGAAGGCCGGGATGTGGTTGCCGATGGGCGGGCACTGCGAGGTGTCGGACGCCTCGCTGGAGGGCGCCGCGCTGCGGGAGGCCGTCGAGGAGTCCGGCATCCCGGGGCTGAGGCTGCTGCCGGGGCCGCTGGCGCTGGACCGCCACCGCGTGTGGTGCCACCCTCCGCACAGCTGGCACCTGGACATCGAGTACGGGGCCGTCGCGCCACCCGGGGCCGAGTTCGTGATCAGTCAGGAGTCGCTGGACATGCGGTGGGTCCCGGTGGACGACATCCCCGAGCCGACCGACGAGGCGACCCGGCGGCTGGCCCGGCGGGCGCGCGCGTTGCTGGTGGACCGGCCGCTCACCGGGCCCTCCTGAGCCCGCCCCCGGGTCCCCGGACGTCCCGGCGGTCCACGCGGCGGGGCCGGAGGAAACCGTTCTCATGTCGCGGTGGCGTCTTCACGCGATTCATACGTCCGCTGGATAGGGTCACCGCATAGGGCTCGGCCGGGTCCTGGACAGGGTCCGAAGGCATCGAGGCGATTCCCGGGGGATTGGTGGACACCACGACCGAGACACCGGTGGGTGGCGTCATCGTCACCCCGTCCCGCGGGCGATGGCTCCGCAGGCGCGTGCCCGGCGCGCTGGCCTGGGCGGCGGTGACACCGTTCGCCGCCTGGGCGGTGTGGCGCATGGCCGGGCTGGAGCGCGGATCGTTCCCCGCGCAGATCATGACGGCCACCCCGTACGCGGCGGCGGGCTCGCTGCTGCCGCTCCTGCTCTCGCTGCTTTCCAGGCGCAGGGCGGTGACGGCGGTGGCGATCGCGACGAGCGCCGCGCTCGGCCTCGGCGTCCTGCCCCGGGCGTTCGGGGACTCCTCCTCCGCGCCCGGGCGGCCCTTCACGGTGCTGACGGTGAACCTCTTCTTCGGGCACGGCGACGCCGCCGCCGTGGTCGACCTGGTACGCCGCCACCGTCCCGACGTGCTCAACACCCAGGAGCTGACCCCGGAGGCCGTCGCCGAGCTGGACGCGGCCGGGCTGAAGGCGCTGATGCCGTTCCGCGTGCTGGAGGACGAATGGAGCGCGGCGGGCAGCGGCATCTTCTCGCCTCATCCGCTCACCAGGCTCGACGGGTTGTTCCAGGTCATCGGGCACAACATGCCGGCGGCGCGGCTGAGCCTGCCCGGAGGGCCGACGCTGGAGATCGTGGACGTGCACACCCTGCCGCCGCTGGGGCGTCAGGTGACGCAGTGGACGGAGGGGCTGCGGGCGCTGCCGCCGGGCCCTGCGGCCGGGCCGTTCCGCATCCTGGCCGGGGACTTCAACGCGAGCCTCGACCACGCCGAGATGCGCAAGCTGGTCGCGCGGGGGTACCGGGACGCGGGCGACGCGACGGGCGGCGGGCTGACGCCGACGTGGCCGGCCAACAGGCGCCTCCCGCCGCTGATCACGATCGACCACGTACTCGCCGACCGGCGGGTCGGCATTCGGACCTACCGCGTGTACGACGTGCCGGGCACCGACCACCGGGCCGTGCTCGCCGAACTGTCGCTGCCCGCTCCCCGCTGACTCATCCTTGGCCGAACCGTCCGGGCTGCGGCTCAGAGCCGTTGGCCGCTGAGCAGGGCGCGGGTGTTCTCCCAGCCTTCGAGGCCGGGGTCGAGCCTGGCCAGGTCGCCGGGAACGCGCAGGCGGTGCCAGCCGGGGCCGGTGGCGACCATGCGGCGCCCAGGGGCCTGGGCACGCAGGCGGGCCACCACGTCCGGATCGTCCAGGCCCGCGGACGCCCATTCGGGGTACGGCAGCCGGGCGGCGATGGCCACGGCGCCGCCGCCCTCGGCCGGGCAGACGGCGAGCGGGGCGCGGCCCAGCTCGCGGAACAGCTTGCCGATGAGCAGCGGGGGCAGGTCGGGCGCGTCGGCGCTGATCACGACGGCCTCCTCGCCGTAGGGCTGGAGCGCGGCGAAGGCTCCGGCGAGGTCGGGGACGGACATCACCTTGGTTCCCGGCCAGGCGATGTCCTCCAGGTGGCGCAGGCCCTCCGCGTCGTCCACGCCCGCGGCGAGGATCACCGGCTGGACGAGTTCGAGCCCGGCGACGACCTCGTAGGTGTCCTCGGCGAGGGCGAGCGAGAACTCCCCGGCGTCGACCCCGGGGGGCGCCCCTTCGCCCATCCGCGGCGTGACCAGGACGGCAGCGAGCCTCAACATTCCTCCGCTGCCCCGTTGGCGGCCATGGAGAAGCCTTCCAGGAAGCCGCGTGCCCGCTCGGCCTTCGGGTAGCGCTCGACCAGGGCCCAGAAGCGCGGGCCGTGGCTCGGGACGATCAGGTGCACCAGCTCATGCATGATCACATAATCGACCACCCACGCCGGCATACCCCGGAGTCGCGTCGAGAGACGGATCGTGCCATGATCGGGAGTACACGAACCCCATCGGTGCCGTTGGTTCTCGGCCCAGCGCACACTGGCCGGTAAAGCCTTCGCGTCCAGGTAGCGAATGGCGAGCTCACGGGCCCGTTCGAGCAGGTCGTCGTCGCTCGGGCGCCTGCGCTGCTCTTTGGCGGCGAGCCGGTCGAGCATCCGGCGCACCCATTGCTCTTCATCCGTGCTGCTCAGACCGGCAGGCAGAAGCACGATGGTCTTGTCGCCATCGCGATATGCGGAAACGGTTCGCCGTCGTCGTGCACTCCGGCGGACCTCGACTGTCTCGGGGGGCACATATGCACGGTAGCCGAGAGCGCTGCGATTCCACAGGGGGTGAATCACGTTTTCCCTGGTCAATCCGCGTTCGCTTAATGTTCAGGAATCACGGATGTCACATGTGCAACATCTGTTCGTGATACTCGGCACGGTGGTGTCACCTTCGTCACATCAACCCCCTCGCGTCGCGGCCTCGGGGGCGGGCAGGACGGTCCCCGTTCGCTCAGAGCGTTGCGTTATCCACAAGAGTTAGGGCGGTTCGTGCGCCATCTGTGCAGTTGGGGGGCTATGTACCGCGAGGTTATCCACAGGCGGACGCGATCCCGCCCGGCGGCCGCGGCGGTGTGCCAGGCTTCGCGTTCGTGACCTCCTCCCACGCCCCCAGCGCGCCCTCCCCCTCCCCCCGGCGGCCGGTCCGCGAGCCCGTCCGGCCCCGGCTCAAGCCGGCGCTGCGCCGCCTCGACCGCGACGACCGCACGTTGCAACTCGGCGTCAACCCGCTGCGCGCAGTGGTGCTCGCCGACCTCGACCCCCGCATGCGCGACTTCGTCGAGAGCCTCGACGGCACCCGCACGCTCGACGAGCTGATCGCGCGCGGCGGTCTCGACGAGCCCACCGTCCGCGCGATGGTGCGCCTGCTCGACGAGCGCGGCCTGCTCGACGACGCCTCCGCGCGGCCCGAGTCGCTGCGCGGCCTGACCACCGCCGAACGCGACAGGCTGGGCCCTGATCTCGACGCCCTCTCGCTGTCCACGGCCGACGCCGGTGACGGCGGGCTGACCGCGCTCGAACGCCGCCGCCGGGCGCACATCCGGGTGTACGGCGCGGGGCGCGTCGGGGCCCAGATCATCGTCCTGCTCGCCGCGTCCGGCATCGGCCACCTGTGCGTGGTCGACCCGGGCCCGGCGCGACCGGCGGACGTCGTCCCCGGCGGCCTGTCCTTCGCGGAGGTCGGGCAGACCCGGCAGGACGCCGCCGTGTCGGCCGCCCGCCGGGTGGCGCCGAGCGTCAACGCCTGGACGGGCCGGACGGCCTCTCAGCTGTCCGACGGCGCCCGGCGGCCCGACCTGGTCGTGCTGGCGCCGGTCGGCCCGCTCGACGGCCTGCTGCCGCGTGAGCTGGTGTCGCTGGGCATCCCCCATTTGCTGGTGAGCGCCGGCGAGGGGGTCGGCTCGGTGGGCCCGCTGGTGATCCCGGGGCGCACTCCATGCCTGTGCTGTCTCGACCTGATCCGCCGCGACCGCGACCCGGCGTGGCCCGTGGTCGGAGCCGGTCTGGGCGGCTTCCCGGCGGGTGAGATCGCGTGCGACACCGTGCTGTCAACGCTGGTCGCGGCCCAGGCGACGGGGTACGCGGTGGGTTCTGTCGACGGACTGGAGGCCGATGTGACGAACAGCACAGTCGACGTATTGCCTGATCTGCGTTGGAAAAAACGGAGCTGGAGCACTCACCCGCAATGTCGTTGTAGTCGAAACGACTTGAGTCCGTTAACAATGGTCGCGTGAGTGAGTTCCCCCAACATGCCGTGACGCGTTCCGCCAAGCTGGCGACGCTCCCTTTGGGGTTCGCCGGCCGCACCGCCCTCGGGCTGGGCAAACGCATCGGCGGGAAGTCCGCCGAGATCGTCGCCCAGGAGATCCAGCAGCGCACCTCCGAGCAGATCTTCCGGGTCCTCGGGGAGCTCAAGGGCGGCGCGATGAAGCTCGGCCAGGCTCTCTCGATCTTCGAGGCGGCGCTCCCGCCGGAGATCGCCGGTCCCTACCGCGCGACGCTGACCAAACTGCAGGACGCGGCGCCGCCGCTGCCGGTCTCGGCCGTCCACGCCGTCCTCACCGAGCAGCTCGGCGACGGCTGGCGCGAGCACTTCGCCGAGTTCGACGACACACCCGCCGCCGCCGCGTCGATCGGCCAGGTGCACCGGGCCGTCTGGCATGACGGGCGGCAGGTGGCCGTCAAGATCCAGTATCCGGGGGCGGGCAAGGCGCTGCTGTCGGACTTCAACCAGCTCGCCCGCCTGGGCAAGCTTTTCGGCGCCCTGTTGCCGGGGCTGGACATCAAGGCCATGCTCGGCGAGTTGCGCGCACGCGTCGCCGAGGAGCTCGACTACCTGCGCGAGGCCGAGGCCCAGCACGCGTTCGCCACCGCCTACCACGGCGACCCCGACTTCCTCGTGCCGGACGTCGTCGCCGCCAACGAGCAGATCCTCGTGACGGAGTGGATGGACGGCACCCCGCTGTCCCGCATCATCAAGGACGGCACCAAGGAGCAGCGCGACCGCGCAGGGCTGCTGTTCGTGCGCTTCCTGTTCAGCTCCCCCGCCCGCGCGGGGATGCTGCACGCCGATCCGCACCCGGGCAACTTCCGGGTGCTGCCCGACGGCCGCCTCGGCGTGCTCGACTTCGGCGCCGTCAACCGCATGCCGGACGGCTACCCCGAGGTGTTCGGCACGCTGACGCGCATCTTCAACAACGGGGACATGAGAACCGTCGTTCAGGGCCTGCGCGACGAAGGGTTCATCCGGCCGCACATCGAGGTCGACGAGGAGGCGCTGCGCGCGTTCCTCGCCCCGTACGTCGAGCCGACGTCGGTGGAGGAGTTCACCTTCAGCCGCGAGTGGCTCCAGCGGCAGATGGCCACCGTGACCGACCTGCGCCCGAACAACGTCGTGCGCCAGCTCAACCTCCCGCCGTCCTATGTGCTGATCCACCGGGTGCACGCGGCGGGCGTCGGCGTGCTGTGCCAGCTCGGCACCACGGCGCGTTTCCGGGACGAGGCCGTCCGCTGGGTCCCGGGCTTCGCCGACGAGGGCCCGGACGACCGGCCGACGGCCCTGGCCGCCTCCTGAGCCCCGCCCTCACCACCACCTGAACTCTGGCCTGACCACCTCCAGAGCCGCCTCATCACCCCTTTCGGATCCCGTCGTCGCCGGGATGTGAACGGTCCGGGAAATGCCGAAGGGGCGATCCGGATGGCCGGATCGCCCCTTCCGATGTGATCACCGCGGACAAGGGGAGGTGGTGCACCCCCGGCGGGGATGGCGGCTCTGCTCGGCCGCGCTACCCTGCCGGAGGTCACGCCATGCGGGCAAGGACCCGGTGCAACCGCGTGGACGCGCGCTCGGCCCGCTCACGGGCCCGGCGGAGGCGCTGAACCCGGCTGGCGAGCCGTTGGTTCTCCGCCTCCTGGTGGAGCGTTCGTATTCGGTCAAACACCAGTTCTTCATACATATACGGCATCTCGGCGCCCCAGATTCGAGTGGCATTCATCAGACTGTTCCCTTTCGGTTTGAATGGTTCGGATGGACTTGCGAGGTGTTTCAGGCTGCGACCGGGGTCTTACGCGGACGCCCCCGGGGCCTCTTGCGAGGAACGACGGTCCCGCGGAGGACCAGCTCGCCTCCCCAGACTCCCCACGGCTCCTCGCGCTCCAGCGCGCGGTCCAGGCAGGACTTCCGGATCGGGCAGCCCCCGCAGAGGGCCTTGGCGAACTCGACGTCCTCAGGGGACTCGGCGAACCACAGGTCGGGGTCGGTACGACACGGGATATCGGCTTCGTCGACCAGGTCCATGGTCGTCGTTACCGCCATCAGCGTCACCTTTCTGTCTGACTATCGGTTTTTGGTTGGTTACCTCATCGGTGGTGATCGGCGGCGGACAACAAGAAGGCCGCGGATCCCGGTGCGGATCCGCGGCCTGGAGGCTCTCAGCCGGTCAGTAACTGACCGGCTGCCTCCAGGGTGGCGGACCTTGCACCCCACCAGTGGCGGTGCTCGTGGTCTGCGGGTCGCCGGCCCGACGGCCGAAAGCAGCCGGAAGGTCGGAAACCGTGGCGGAAATGCGGTAGGCGAAGGCGCCCATGCCCTGCTGAGCCTGGATGCGGGCAGTCTTCTCCTGCCGGAGTTTTGCTGCGGGCGCCGCGGCAAGGCCGAGGACCTCGGGCGCGAACGGAACGGCGAAACGCCTGCCGTGCATGGCCGGAACGACGGCGTCGTCGGCGCGCAGGGAAGCGACCCACTGCTGGGCAGTCGTCGAGATCAGCTTCACTGGGGTCACCTCCCAATCGAGTGTGAGAAGAGGGCCGGACAGGGATCGTCCGACCGGCTTGTGCATGACTCTAAACGTGGATCAGTGAACCGGGCAACACATTTTCTACCTGCGATTTCACGGATTCGAGACACGGATCATGCACTCCTGCACGACCGAGACCGCGAGCTCTCCTGAGGGGGTGAACATCTGTCCCTGGGCCAGTCCGCGCGCGCCTCCGGACCACGGCGACTCCTGCGCGTACAGGACCCAATCGTCCACCCGGAGGGGGCGGTGGAACCACATGGCGTGGTCGAGTGAGGCGCCGGTGACGTTCGATGCGCCCCACGCGAGGCCGTGGGCGAGCAGCACGGTGTCGACGAGGGTGTAGTCGGAGGCGTAGGCGGCGAGCACGACGTGCAGCAGCGGGTCGTCGGGCAGGTCGGCGTCGTAGCGGAACCACACCCGCGTCTCCGAGCCGCGCAGCGAGGGGTCGCCGACGGCCTCCCAGGTGAGCGGGGTGGCGTACCGGGCGTCGACCGGGCGGGGCCTGGACAGCCAGTCGCGCCACGGCTGGACGTCGCCCACCAGGTCGCGCATGCGGTCTTGGAAGGGCTGCAGGGTCTCGGGCGCGGGCACGTGCGGCATCACGGACGCCTGGTGCGAGACGCCCTCCTCGGCGATGTGGAAGGACGCCGACATCGTGAAGATCGCCTTGCCGTGCTGTATCGCGACCACCCGCCGCGTCGTGAACGACCGCCCGTCGCGCACGCGCTCGACGTTGTAGACGATCGGGACGGCGGGGTCGCCGGGCCGGATGAAGTACGCGTGCAGGGAGTGCACCGCGCGGTCGGAGGGCACCGTGCGCCCCGCCGCGACGAGCGCCTGGGCGGCCACCTGCCCGCCGAAGACCCTCTGTATGTGCTCCTCCGGGCTGCGGCCCCGGAAGATGTCCCGCTCGATCTGCTCCAGGTCGAGCAGGTCGAGGACCTCCTTGAGCGCCTCGTTCACGTGGCTTCCCCTCCGCGGCAGATTTCCAGTACGGCCTCGCCGTACCGCTCAAGCTTGACGCGGCCGATGCCGGCGATCGCGAGCAGGCCTTCGTCCGTGGTGGGCACCCGCTCGGCCATTGCCTGGAGCGTAACGTCTGTGAACACGACATATGACGGCAACTTCGCCTCTTTCGCCACGGACGCACGCCAGGCCTTGAGGCGTTCCAGCAGCTCCTGGTCGTAGTCGGCGGGACAGGTCGCGCACCGGCCGAGCTTCTGCTCGGCGGCGGCGGTGAGGGTCTTGGCGCACACGCGGCAGTGGATCGGCGCCGGGACGCGGGACCGGCCGACGCGCTGCCCGACGGAGACGGTGGGGCGGCTCGCGGCGGGGGTGAGGCCGGTCAGCCCGTCCAGGAAACGCGAGGGCCGCCGCGCCTTGCGCCCGCCCGGCGACCGGGCCAGCGCCCACGACAGGTGGAGGTGCGCGCGGGCACGCGTGACGCCGACGTACAGAAGGCGGCGTTCCTCCTCGAGCTGGTCCAGGGTCTCGGCGTAGACGATGGGGAGCATGCCGTCGGTGAGGCCGACCAGGAAGACGGCGTCCCACTCCAGGCCCTTCGCGGCGTGCAGGGACGCCAGCGTCACGCCCTCGACCGGCGGCGCGTGCTGCTCGGTGGCCCGGCGCTCCAGCTCGTCCACGAAGCGCCGCAGGTCGCCGCCCTCGGCCGCGATGTCCTCGGAGAGGTCGGCCAGGGCCTTCAGCGACTCCCAGCGCTCGCGGGCGGTGCCGCCCCCCGGCGCCTCGGGGGTGAGGCCGATGCCGGAGAGGATGTCGTGGACGGTGCGGGCGAGGGGCTCGTCGCCGCCGGCCGAGCGGGCGGCTCCCCGCAGCAGGACGACGGCCTGGCGCACCTCGGGCCGCTCGAAGAACCGCTCGGCGCCGCGTAGCAGGTAGGGCACCCCCGCCTGCGCCAGCGCCTGCTCGTACGCCTCCGACTGGGCGTTGACGCGGTACAGCACCGCGATCTCGCGTGCGGGCACGCCCCCGGCGACGAGCTCCTTGACCCGCCGCGCCACCAGCGCCGCCTCGGCCGCCTCGTCGTCGCACTCGGCGAAGGCCGGCTTCGGGCCGTCGGGACGCTGCGCGACCAGCTCCAGCCGGTGCGGGGTGCGGGCCTTGGCGAGCACGGCGTTGGCCAGGCCGACGACCTGCGGCGTCGAGCGGTAGTCGCGCACGAGCTTGATCACCGCGGCGGACGGGTGCTCGACGGCGAAGTTGGTGAGGTAGCGGGGGGTCGCGCCGCTGAAGGAGTAGATGGTCTGGTTCGGGTCGCCGACCACGCAGACGTCGTCCCGCCCGCCGAGCCAGGTGTCCAGCAGGAGCTTCTGCAGCGGGTTGACGTCCTGGTACTCGTCCACGACGAAGTAGCGGTACTGGCGGCGGATCTGGCTCGCCACCTCGTCGTGCTCGGTCATCACCGCGGCGGTGAGCTCCAGGATCGTCTCGAAGTCGACGAGGTGGCGCCCGCGCCGGAGCGTCTCGTACGCCTCGTACAGGCGCGCGACCTCCTCCGGGGGGATCGGCGGCGTGCGGCCGGCCTTGGCGGCGAGGGCCGGGTAGTCCTCGGGGGTGATCTGGGTGACCTTGGCCCATTCGAGCTCGGCGGCGACGTCGCGCAGCTCGCCGCGGTCGGTGGTGCCGCGCCGCAGCTCCCGGGCGGCCTCGATGAGCAGCGGCAGCTTCGACTCGATCACGCGGGGCGGGTCGCCGCCGATGACGCGCGGCCAGAAGTACGTGAGCTGGCGCAGCGCGGCCGCGTGGAACGTGCGCGCCTGCACGCCGTGGACGCCGAGGGAGCGCAGCCGCTGTTTGAGCTCGCCCGCAGCCCGGGTCGTGAAGGTCACGGCCAGTACGCTCTGCGCGTCCACCACGCCGGTCGCGACGGCGTGCGCGACGCGGTGGGTGATCGCGCGGGTCTTGCCCGTGCCCGCGCCGGCGAGCACGCACACCGGGCCCCGCACGGCCTCGGCCACCTCGCGCTGCTCCGGATCGAGCCCGGCCAGGGTGTCCTCGCGCTCCAAGGGGGCCTCCTAGTGTGCGGTGCGGACGGCGCTGGCATCATCCTTCCAGCAGCGCGCCCCGCGCGTCGCGCCGCCCGCGTGAGTACACAGCCTTCTCACGGGCACCAGACGTGCGCGACCGCACCGATGTGCCCCAGAATGGGGGGGCCATGATCTCGGGGAAGGGAAAGAGGCCAGTGAGAAGAACGGTGTCGGTGGGTGCGCTCGCTCTGGCGGCCGTCCTCCTCGCGCCGGCGGCCGTGTCTCCGGCGGCGGCGGTGAGCGCGCCGACCCCCACGCCCACGCCGAGCCCCACGGCGACGCCCTCCCCGTCCCCCTCGCAGAGCCGGCCCCCGGCGCAGGACCCGCTCGCGTTGACCGTGAAGCGCACCTTCTCCTATGGGACCAAGGCAAGCCAGCGCATGGACGCGTGGTGGCAGCCGGACGGCGTGCGCAGGCCCGCGGTGTTCGTCCTGCACGGCGGCTGGTGGAGCGGCGGCGACAAGAAGTACATGACCTCGGTCACCAAGTCGTACGCCGAGATGGGCTACACGGTCTTCAACCTCAACTACCGGCTGTCCTCGGAGGCCGCCTGGCCCGCCCAGCGCAGAGACACGCTGGCGGCCATCGCGCTGGCCCGCAAGCACGCCGACTACTTCTCCTTCGACGCCAATCGGTACGTCATCGTCGGCTTCTCGGCGGGCGGCCACATCGCGACCTCCGTCGGCACCTACAAGGACGGCGTCCCGGGGCTGCGGGGCGTCGTCGGCATCTCGCCGGTGGTCTCGCCGCTGACGGCCTACTCCGACGGGGACGAGGGCGCCACCTTCGACCAGCGCAAGCTGCGCCAGTCGGCCATCGCGCTCGCGGGCGGCTGCCTTCCCACGGGCCGCTGTGCGCGGGTCTGGTCCAGCATGGAGGTGCCCTGGCACGCGAGCGCGCACGACGCGCCGGTGCTCAGTGTGCACTCCGCGGACGAGTTCGTGCCCGCCTACCAGAGCGAACTGCTGAAGCAGCAGCTCGCGCAGGTGGGGGTCCCCATGGAGATCCGGGTCATGCCGGGCTACTACCACAGCAGCCCGCTCTACCGGGAGCCGGGCGTGGCCGAGGGCGTTCAGGAGTGGATCGCCGGCAAGCTGGGGCAGCCCGCTCCGACGATGCCGGGCCGTTCGGGGGCGGCGGCGAGCGACCTGTCGTCGCTGCGCAAGGTCGCGGTGCGCAAGCCCACCGCCCACTAGACCGCCGCGCACTAGACCGCCGCCGCCCGCGGTAAGGCGCTCGCGCGTCCGCCGAGGTAACGCCGTGCGGCGGAGCCGGGTGCGGGAGGTGGCGCGGGCCGGGAACACGAGCGATGCTCACGGTGTTGCGACCTAATGGCCGAACGCCGATCTGGGGACGTGAAGGGAAATCACGCTATGGCGCTGAAGGTGTACACCACCAGTTGGTGTGGTCCGTGTAAGCGGCTGAAGAGCCAGCTTACGCGGGAAGGCATCGCCTTCCAGGAGATCAACATCGAGACCGATCCCTCGGCCGCGAGGTTCGTGGAGAGCGTCAACGGCGGCAACCAGCTCGTCCCCACCGTGGTGCTGGAGGACGGCACCGCGCTGGCGAACCCCTCCGTGATCCAGCTCAAGGGGCTGCTCTCCGGCTCCGGCGCCTGACGCGGGCCTCGTCCGCCGCCCGGCGGGCGCTGACAGAACGTCGGTGAACCGGCGACCGGGACCTTCCGGTCGCCGGTTTCGTCGTCCCGGCGCATTCGCGTCGTCTTCGTCTTCGTCGCCGCGCCGGCGTCACCGGTCGCCGGGCCGGGTCACCAGTCGCCGGGCAGCGGCGAGCCGTACCACGTCTCGATGAGGCGGCGGGCGATCGAGACCCCGGGCGGCAGGCGGACCTCGCCGTTCTCGACGGCGACCCCGAGCTCGGCCCGGGTCAGCCACATCGCCTCGGCGATCTCCTCGGGGTCGAGGACGAGCTCGGTGGACGTCGCCTCGGCGAAGAAGCCCAGCATCAGGCTGCGCGGGAACGGCCACGGCTGGCTGCCGAGGTAGCGGGGAGTGGCGACCGTGACGCCGACCTCCTCCAGGACCTCGCGCGCGACGGCCTGCTCCAGCGACTCGCCAGGTTCGACGAAACCCGCCAGCACCGAGAACCGCCCCTCGGGCCACTGCGGCCCCCGGGCGAGCAGGCAGCGGTCGTCGCCGTCGTGGACGAGCATGATCACGGCGGGGTCGACGCGGGGGAAGTGCTGGCTTCCGTCCTTCGGGCAGACCCGCATGTGGCCGCCGGAGCTGACGTTGGTGACGCTGCCGCACCGCGGGCAGCGCTCGTGGGTGGTGTGCCAGGCCTCCAGGGCCACGGCGTTGACCAG
The DNA here is from genome assembly GCF_040683095.1 of Sphaerisporangium sp. NPDC051017. NCBI lineage: Bacteria > Bacillati > Actinomycetota > Actinomycetes > Streptosporangiales > Streptosporangiaceae > Sphaerisporangium > Sphaerisporangium sp. NPDC051017. The sequence goes on along the minus strand of NZ_JBFBCI010000058.1, from coordinate 15,910 downwards.
CAGCCCGGCGTCGCGGTCGCCGAGCGCGGCGCCCGCCCTGTGCAGGCCCTCGGACGCGACATCGGCCCAGTCGGGCGTGTCCTGGACGGCCTCGGCGACCTCGGTGCCCGGGGGAAGGGCGTGCGCGACGGGCAGGGGAAGCGGGCCGTCGGCGGCGACGGCGAAGTAGGCGATGCCCTCGGGGTCGACGCCGAGCAGGTAGCGCTCGCCTGCGGGGGCCTCCCGGGGAGAGAGGAAGACGAGCTCGGCCGTGCCGTCGTGCCGGCGGATCAGCGTGTTGCCGTCGTGGACGAGGAGGACCCGGGTGGCGGGATCGTCCCAGGCGGACTTCAGCCAGGCTTCGTCATTACGATGATTCGCCGATCTGTCGACGCCTCCCCGCGCGAGTAGTAGCGGCCCGAGCAGGCCCTCGCTCTGCGGGATCTCTCTCACGTCGCCTCCTCCCAGCGACTGCCCATCTTATGCCGCCGTATTAGGCCCACCGAAATATGGGTTATCCACATGGCGGACAATTCAGACATTTTCGGTGATTAGCATGTGAGGCAACGAGGTGGTTCCCCGGACGGCTAAGATCGGCAGAGTTAGGTTAGCCTTACCTGATTCCATCTCCGGGGGTGCCTGCGTGCGGCTGTATCTGACCACGCTCAATCCGACCGACTCGGTCACCCGTGGATTCCTGCCCGCCGCCCGCGCCCTGGGATGCGAGGTGACGATCCTCACCGACCAGCCGGAACGCTACCCCGGCGCCGAGACCCTGCGCACCGATGTCCGCGACGCCCGCGACGTGATCGACACGATCGCCCGCCATCACCGGCCCGACGCGATCTTCTCCAACTCCGACCACATCCAGCCCGAGACCGCGCTCGCCGCGGCCTATTTCGGGCTGCCCGGCAAGGACTGGCGGGCCTGCCTCACGGCCAAGAACAAGGCCCTCACCCGGCGCGCCCTCGCCGACGCGGGCGTGGAGGTCGTCCGATCCGCACGGCTCGTCCCCGGCGACCCGCCACCCCGCGACCTCGCGTACCCGGTCGTCGTGAAGCCGCGCGAGGGCGTCGCGAGCGAGGACGTCGTCCTGGCCCGCGACGACGAGGAACTGTCCCGGGCCGAAGCCGCGATCCGCGCGCGCAGGCCGGACGCGACGCTGGTCGCCGAGGAGTACCTGGAAGGCGAGCTGCGGACGATGGAGACGCTCGGCGACGGGCGCGAGGTGCGCGTGCTCGGCGGGTTCCGCACCACGCTCGGCCCGCTGCCGCACTTCGTGGAGGAACGGCTCGACTGGGACCCGGTGGCGGACGCGCACGTCCTGCGGGCGCTCGGCGCGATCGGTGCCGGGTTCGGCGCGTGCCACACCGAGTACGTCCTGACCGCCGCCGGGCCGCGCGTCATCGAGGTGAACTACCGGCTCATCGGCGACACCTGCGACTTCCTGATGGCCGAGATCCTCGGGATCCCGCTGCACGAGCAGATCCTGCGCGCCCACTTCGGCGAGCCCGTCCCCGCGCCGCCGCGCGTCCACGGGCACGGGGCCGCGGTCAGCCTGGTCGCGGACCGCTCCGGGACGATCAAGGAGGGGCCGGGAGACGTCGCCGAGGACACCAGGGGTGTGCGGCTGCGCCACCGGGCCCTGCGCGCGCCCGGCGAGGTCGTCGAGCTGACCAACACCAACCGCGACTACCTCGGCATCGTCCGGGCGGCCGGGCCCGACCGGCATGCCGTCGAGCGCGCGATCGACGGCTTCCGCGCCCGCCACCCGTGGGTGATCGAGTGACCGGCGCCGAGCGCCATCTCGCCGCCCGCGTCCTGTCCGCGCTGCTGCGCGAGGACTACGGCGGGCTCGCCTCCCGCATGACCCGCGACAAGGACGGCGTCCGGCTCGCCCTCGCCTCCGGGAGGGCGGTGCGGCTCGCGCCGGGGCTGCTGTACCAGGACTTCGTGTGCGCTCCCGAGGATGGGCTGACGCTCGGGGAGGTGCTCGGGACGCTCGCCGAGGTCGCCGGGCCGCAGGACTCCGGCGGGGTGGCCGCCTTCGGCGAGGAGTGCCGGGCGGCGCTGCGCGGCCACGAGTGGCTCGACGCCCGCCGCGACGAGGTGCTGACCCGCCTGGCACGCCTCTGGAACGGCGCCGGCCGCCCCGGCGCCTCGGGCGGCGACATGGCGAGCACGGCGGACCCGGGCACCCGTGGCGGCGCGGATGCCGGGGGCGGCGCCGGCTCACGGGATGACGCGGGCTCCGGGGACGGCGAGCGGAGCATCGTGTACGAGTCGCTGGCCGCCTTCGCCGAGCACCCCGTCTACCCCACCTCGCGTGCGCGGCTCGGCCTCGCGGAGGCGGACGCGGTGGCCTTCGCCCCCGAGTTCGCGCCGGCCTTCCGGCTCCACTGGGCGCGGGTGCCCCGGGAACGGGTGACCGGCGCCGGCGATCCGCCCGGCGCGTGGCCGCGCCATCCGCCCAGGTCCGACCCGTCCGGCGCGTGGCCATCCGAGCCGCTCGACGCGTGGCCGTCCGGCCCTTCCGACGGGTGGCCGTCCGACCCCGCGTACGCGCTGTTCCCCGTCCACCCGCTCACCGTTCCGGTGGTGAGCGGCATTCCCGGCGTGACCGTCTTCGACCGGCCGTACCTGACGGCGCGCCCCACCCTGTCGATGCGCACCGTCCAGGTCGGCCCGCGCACCCACCTCAAGCTTCCGCTGCCCATCAGCACGCTCGGCGCGCGCAACCGCCGGTCGATCAAACCGGGGACGCTCGGCGACGGCGCGCGGGCCGAGCTGCTGCTGCGCGAGGTGCTGCGCCGGGAGCCGGACCTGGACGTCGTCCTCGCCGACGAGCAGACCTACGCCCACGCCGGGCACGAGTACCTCGGCTGGATGGCCCGCCGCCTGCCCGCGGGCGAGATCGTCCCGGTCGCCGCCCTGCTCGCGCCTTCGCCGCTCACGGGTGTGCCGTCCCCGGAACTGGCCGTCCTGTCGCCCGTCGTCGACCACGCCCACGCCCGCCCGCCCGTGCCGCGCGTGCTCGACCACGTGGCCGCACGGCACGCCGGAGGGGACGTCGCCGGGCTGCTGGCCGGCTACCTGCGGCTGCTGTTCGCCTGGAACGTCCGGCTGTTGGTGACCTACGGCATCGCGCTGGAGGCGCACCAGCAGAACCTCGCGCTGGTCTTCACGGAGCCGGGCACGCCGCCACGGCTGCTGGTGAAGGACAACGACGGGATTCTCGCCTCGCCCGACCGCCTGCGCGCGGCGGGCCTCGCCGTCCCCCGGTTCACCGACCCGCGCGTGCTGACCGACGATCCGCACGCGCTCGCCGACGTGTTCGTGACCATAACCCTGCACCTGGCCGCCGCGGCGGTGGCCTTCGGCGCCGGGTACGGCGAACTCGTCGCCGACGCCCTGGAGCAGGCCCTCGCCGAGCACAGAGGGCACCCGATGGCACGGCTGCTGCGCGCGCGCACCCTCGACGCGGCCCGGCTCGTCGGCAAGTCGATGGTGACCGCCGGGACACTCGCCGACCGCGGACGCGTCGCCGCCGACGTCAACAAGCACTACGGCACCAGCGGCCCCAACTACCTGCGTCACCACCACCGCAGAAAGGCATCCCAATGAACCGCGCCGCGCTGGACTCCCCCGCCGGCTTCACGGAGGACGACGGCACGCGGCACGTCACGTACGCGGCGGACGTCATGACGGCCGACGTGCACGATGCGGACGACGCGGACGACGCGGACGACGCGGCGGAGACCATGGCGGAGCGGGAGTCGCTCGCCGCGCTGCTGCGCTGCTGCCTGCGCGAAATCGCGGGCCCGCGCGGCCAGGTGTGGGCGGCGGGCCCGTACCTCACGTTCCGCCTCGGCGGAAGCCTGCTCCGCGTCCGCGCCTCGGGCGGCCCGGCGCTGCGCTTCGAGGGACCCGCCCAACGCCTGGAGCATGGCGCGTGGCGCGCGCTCTCCCTGGAGCACCTCGTACGACTCGTCGAAACAGAGCTGAGCGCCGAGCCGGACGCGTACACCGGCACGGGAACCGCGGTGAACGAGGAGTTCGCCGGGCAGGTCGCCGGGAGCCGGGCGGCCATGGCGGTGCTGGTGCGGGCGCGGGCCGGGGCCGTCGCGCCGGAGGATCCGTGGCTGGCGTCGGAGCAGGCGCTGGTGTTCGGGCACCCGTTCCATCCGTCGCCGAAGGCGCGCGGCGGGGAGGGCTGGGAGCGGTACGCGCCCGAGGCGCACGCGTCCTTCCCGCTGCGACTGCTGGGCGTGCGGGAGGACGTGCTGGCCTCCGGGGGCGAGCCCGGGGTGATGGACGCGCTGGGCGAGGCTCCGGCGGGGTACGTCCTGCTTCCTGCGCATCCGTGGCAGCTCGACCTGCTCGGCGCGGAGCCGGCAGGCCCGCTCGCGGACGGGCGGCTGCTGGATCTCGGGGACGCCGCAGGGCTCGCGATCCCCACCTCGTCCGTACGGACGGTGTACGAGCCGCGTATCGGGAAATGTCTGAAATTCAGCTTGAACGTCCGAATCACCAACTGTGTGCGAAAGAACGCCTGGTACGAGCTGGCGGCCGCCTCGGAGCTGAGCGGCCGCCTCGAACCGGTCTTCGCGGATCTCGCCGGGCGGTTCCCAGGGACGCGGTGGCTGGCCGAGCCCGGTTACCGCTCCGCGGTGCTCGGCACGCGCCTGCTGGAGGGCCTCGGCGTGATCGTCCGCGACAGCCCGTGGGAGGTCGTCGGGCCGGGCATCACACCCATGCTGGCGGGAGCACTCGCCGTCCCCGGCCACGGCGCCGGCGACCAGGCCGGGCGGGTGGCGGGGGCGATGGCGCACGATCCGGTCGGCTGGTTCGGGGCTTATATCGGGCATGTAGCGATACCGGTCTTCGATGCCTATTTCCGCCACGGCGTCGTGCTGGAGCCCCATCTTCAGAACGTGCTCGTGGGCATCGCCGCCGACGGCCTGCCGATTGAGGCCATATTTCGGGATCTGGAAGGGACAAAACTGGTCATCGGACGCCACGACGTCTCCGACCTGCCGGACCTGGTCGCCGGCGCGGCCAGTTATGACGCCACGCGAGGCTGGAATCGCGTGGTCTACTGCATCATGGTCAACCATCTCCCCGAGATCGCGGCCACGGTCGCGCGGACGGCGGCGCACACCGACGCCCCCACGAAGACACACGACGCGGACGAGCTCCTTCGCGGGCTCTGGGCCGAGGCGGGCGTACGCATCGCCCGGTACGCCGCCGAGATCGGCGACCCGCTCCCCTTGTCCGACCTTCTCGCCGGAGCGCCCTTGCCGGCCAAGGCCAACCTCACCGCCCGGTGGGCCCGCTCCGCCGACCGGGACGCCGGATACGTCCCGATATCCAATCCCTTCGCGGAGGTCTCCGGGTGACCGCGCACCGGCCCGCCCCGGCCGCCGTCGACCACGAGGAGGTGGACGCGTGATCGTCCCCGAGACCGTGCGCGAGCGCGCCGTCCGGCTCGCCGACGCCCTGCCCGCCTACGTCTACGACCTCGCGGCCCTGGACCGGCACGCGGCCTCCATACGGCGGGCGCTGCCCGGCATCGAGCTGTACTACGCGGTCAAGGCCAACCCGGACCCGGCGCTGCTGCACGTGCTGGCCCCGTACGCGGACGGCTTCGAGGTCTCGTCCATCGGCGAGGTCGCCCACGTGCGGTCGATCCTGCCGGACGCCCGGCTGGCCCTCGGCGGCCCCGGCAAGACCGACGACGAGCTGGCCCTCGACGTCCACCGCATGCACGTCGAGAGCCCGAACGAGCTGCGCCGGCTGATCGACGTCGGCGGGCCGGTGGACGCCCTGCTCCGGGTCAACCTCGACATCCCCGTCCAGGGCGCGTCGCTGACGATGGGCGGCGGCGCCACCCCCTTCGGCATGGACCCGGACGACGTCCTCGAATGCCTGGAGCTGGTACGGGGGCAGAACCGGGTGCGGCTGCGCGGAATCCACGCCCACCTCGCCAGCGGCCTGGACGCCCCCGCGTTGCTCGGACTGGCTGAGGCCGTCCTCGGCTTCGGCCGGGAACTGGAGGCGGCCGAGATCAACCTCGGCGGCGGCATGGCCGTGTCGTACCACGCCCCCGAGGACCTGTTCGACTGGAAAGCGTACGGCGCGGGCCTCTGCGAGCTGCGGGCGCCGGGCGAGACGCTGCGCATCGAACCCGGACGGGCCCTGACCGCCTACTGCGGCTGGTACCTCACCCGGGTGATCGACGTGAAGCGCGTGCACGGCGAGGTGTTCGCCGTGGTCAGCGGCGGCACCCACCACCTGCGCACCCCTGCCGCCAAGGGCCACGACCACCCCTTCGCCGTCCTGCCGGTGGGCCGCACGGGCCCCGGCGTGACCGACGAGCCGGTCACCCTGGCCGGCCAGCTCTGCACCCCGAAGGACGTCTTCGCCCGCCGCGTCGTCACCACGATCAACGTCGGCGACATCGTGGCCTTCGCCATGGCCGGCGCCTACGCCTGGACCATCTCCCACCACGACTTCCTCATGCACCCCAAACCCGCCTTCCACTACCTGACCTAAGCCGCCGGAGCGAACCCACGGACCCCAGCACGGCCCAGTACAAGAACGACGTCCCGGGCCACCGGCGAAGCTGCTCGGGGACTAGTAAGGAAGGTCTGCCTGCTCGGCGATCTCCATGATCCTGCGACGCCCTTCGGCACGACGCTCCCGCCGAGCCTGGAACTCCAGAACATCTGGCAGGCGCACCACACGATGCCCGCTCCCGGGGAGTTTCCACGAAGGAATCTCCCCTTCGTCCAGCAACCGGCTGACATAAGGCTGGGACAGCGCCAAGGGCCTGGCCACATCTCTCGGCGTCAGGCGGATCTTGTCCTGCATCAAACCAGCCCGAACAATGGCGACGAAGCCGACAATGGCCACACTCCTTGATGGCGAGCTTAACGCTTTGCACCCGATACGATACTCAGGGCGACCGTGCCGTATCGGGTGCCGTTGATTACCGTGGAGGGGTGATCGAGGTGAGTTTGCGTCTGACTGAAGATCTCAAATATCGGATCACCGAGGCCGCTCGACGGCGCCACATGTCCGATGAGGAGTACATGCGGAGCGCGATCGAACGGTCGCTTCGTGATGATTCGACACCTCCGCCCATGCGCCCGCGCCCCCGACTCCCGCTGTTCCGTAGCGGTGATCCGACAATCGCCGAGCGGGTCGACGACCTGCTCGCGGAAGGATTCGGACAGGACGGCCCCGGGCCCGACCATGATCGTCCTTGACACCAGTGGCCTTTGGGCGGCAATAGATGCGGATCAACCGCAACATGTGGCAACCAAACGGGTACTACTTCGAGATTCAGGCCCTTTTCTGCTCTCGCCGTTCGTACTCGCGGAACTTGACTATCTGCTCCTAACCCGGCAGGGCATCGATCGAGAATGTGACTTTCTCCGCGATGTCGCTGCGGGAGCCTACGAACTGGTGCCGATCACCAACGAGGACGTCGGACGCACCCTGTTCGTTGTGGAGCAGTACCGTGACCTCGCGGTGGGGGTAACCGACGCCTCAGTGGCACTCCTCGCCGCGAAGTATCGGACCACACGACTACTGACCCTTGATCAGCGACACTTCCGGTCGATGAAACCTTTGTGGGGCGACACCTTCACGATTCTCCCTGCGGACGAGCCGAACTGAATGTGAGTTCGCTGCTGTGTCCGCGAACACGGTTCCTCGGACTGGCGGGGAGAACCAGCCCCCGCACCGAAGTCTCCCCCGTCACCGGCTGACCGATCGGCCCGGCCCGGGTACCGGTGGCCTCCCCACCGGTACCCGGCCGTTCGGCCCATGGGCGGCCGCGTCAGTTCGCGCGGGTGTGGTGGGCGGTCCAGTTCACGGTCCAGGTCAGGCCGTCGTCGTAGGAGAAGCTCTGCCGCCAGCGCGCGCCTTCCTGGCCGAGGTCGTCCCAGTCCCATTTCACGTGAACCTTCTCGCCGTCGATGGTCTCGACGCCGAAGAACTCGCCGTGCTTTCCGGTGAAACGTCCTTCCATGGGGTTCTCGTCGAGCAGGCCCGGCGTCCGGGGAGAGATCCACCAGATGCGCCAGTTGCCCGTCCGCGCGTCGAACAGCCGCAGCGTCATGGCCTCGACGCGCTCCCCGGACGGCGGCATGGCGGGGGCGATGAACGGCTCGACGTTGCCCAGGCCGCCGAGCACGGGCTCGCAGTTCAGGGACGAGTCGAATTCGACCCACGTCGTGCACGCCCGGTCGAGGACGTTCTCCAGCTTGCGATTGCGCGTGTTCCACCGGCCGTGGAAGAAGTCGAAGTCGTGACGGCCGTCGGCGGCGCTCGTGTTCTCTGACATGGCGGGAAGGCTAGGACGGGTTCCCTGACATCTAGCGTCAGTGAATCCGGCCTCTTTCATCCCGCTGGCGCAATCATGATTCCCCTCCGTCAGCGGGAGCACGGTTCTCGTCCTGCCGGGCCAGGGTCACGGCGTGGGCAGGTGCCGGTGGACGAAGGCCACGCGCGTCGCGACATCGGCCCTGGGCAGGGTGAGCAGCTCGTAGCCGTGGCGTGTGTAGGCGTCCACGACAGCGGCGTGGGTGCGGACGGCCTCGTCGAAGTCCTGCTCGCGTTCGAGGTCGTGGACGTAGATCTCCGGCCAGGGCGGGGCGACGAAGACGCGGCGGTGGTAGCGGAACATGTCCGCCGCGGCCGTGACGTGGGCAGGGACAGGACGGCCGAGAAGCAGGTGGTAGCCCACGATGTCGGGGACGCCCCGGTCGAAGAAGACCGTGCCGGTATGAGCGCGGGCGTGGTGGTGAGAGCGCATCTCCCAGGCGAGCATGATCTCGGCGAAGAGGGCCGAATCGGCCTGGTGCAGGGCACGCCCGCCGATGGCCGTCTGGTCCTGGATGATCGCCCGGCCCGCCTCGGCGACACAGGCGAAACCGGCGTCGCCCAACGCCTGGATCAGCGTCGTCTTCCCAGCGCCGGGGCCACCGGTGACCACGACGAACTGTGCAGGTGTGCTCATGGTGATCGTCGCCTAACTTCGCGGACCGTCAGGTCGTCTGAGGGGTTTCCGGGGCGGGTTTGGTCGCCACGGCGTACCGCGTCGAGACACTCGGCTATCGCGTCCCGGTTGCGGGTCAGGCAGGTGACGCGTTCGGTCATCCGGTCGCGTTCGCGTTCGAGCGTGGCGATCATTTTCGGGGCCCTCCTACGGCGACTCCACAGGTGCCGGAGAGCGCCGTCGTCGCTCCACGAGGAGAAAGCGGACGACGATGAAGCCGATACTCGCGGCAGCCGCCGTCCATACGATCGTCTTCCCGATGGTCTGGACCACCTCGTTCCTGCCGGGCAGGAGCACGACCATCTGTACGGCCGCGCCGACCGGCACGGTCAATCTCGCGAGCAAACCGATCGCTCCCGGTCGCTTGACGCATGTACCAACGGCACCCAGGGGCGCTCCGAGGACGACACTGGCGACCCACCACAGGGGCGGTTCGGACTCGTACCAGGGGAACTGCCCGCCGCCACGGATGGTGTCCACGATGCTGTAGGCGGCTGTGGCCGCAAGCAGGGCCAGTGCACCAGCGGCAGCGCCCTCCAGCGCCAGTACTGCGGGACGGCTCTCCCTGGCGCGTGTGACCAGCCACCCCACTGCGACCGCCAAACCCGCCCAAGCCCAGCCGGAGTCGAGCAGCACGCTCACGATTTCCGCGACTGACCACCCGCTGGTGGTATAAGAACGGCTTTCAAGGTCGGCGTAGCTTTCGGAGAGGGCGTTCACGAGGGAGGTCGCCGCGCCGAATCCCGCTCCGACCGTCAGGGCGCTCACCAGGATCTCCACGGGACGGGTCACACGCGAGCGGTCCTGACCGCCATGCCGCTGATTGTTAGTCACGATACCTTCCTACCGTCAAGATCGTGATTTGTACGGCGAATGTTCCATGCGATCAAAAGACTGGCCGTATATGGCCGTTGGTGACCTATCCGTACGGCACCCGACTAACCCCGGGTGGAACGGCGGCCAGGGTCGGCTACGGGCGGGCGGCGACTGTTTTACATTGAGTTACGCAATTCTCCGCTGCGATGGTTATGGCCGGTGCTGGCCGTCATCGATCTTGCAGGCATTTTCGGACGGCAGCTTACCGGGTATGGGTGTGGCCGCATCGTGAGCATTATGGCCGGCAGTCTGAACAGTGCGACGAAGTCCACAGAGGCGGCGGCTTCTCGGTGTTCGAGACAGGCCCGTCGTATTCACGTCGGCGCACTCGCGCTCTCAGTGATCGCTCTGATGGCATTTACCGATACTGTAATATATTCGGACGAGGTCGCGATGAGGTCCATCCGTGCCCTACTCGTCTGATTGGGTGTCCCTGCTATCGGGCAGGTCGTTCGACTGGACGCTCCCTTGGATATTTCCTGTGGCGTCGGTATTCCCGCTTACCTGCTACGGCCTTGGGGGCGGCCGAGTTGGTGGGAGTGGGGCGAACAGCCTGCTGCCAATTTTTCTCCATGGGCTCTCGCGGCGGTCAGTCTTGCCTTGGGCTCCTTGGCGGTGACATTGACTCGATAAAGGTATGGGCTTCCGAAGGGGGCCCGTCGGTACAACACGCGAGGCCCACGTCAGTTGATGCTGTGGGGGCAAGACCAGCCACGGGCATGTCTCGGCGGCACCATGCATCTCGTCAGTCACCGGAGGCCTCGTCAGTCTGGGAAGGATCTGCCCGTACATGCGATTATTACGCCAGCACTGGCTATTTACGATATTTCTGGCTCTGGCCATCGCGCTTCGTGCTCTGATCTTGCTTGGGTACTCTGTCATCTGGTTCAAAGACTCCTTCGAATATGTTGGGGTGGCTCAGCGTATGCAACCGTACGCGGTCCGCCCCAGCGGATACTCTCTATTCTTGTGGCTGCTGAAGCCCTTACACAGTTTCATCTTCGTGACCCTCGTTCAGCATTTAATGGGTCTCGCGATGGGTGTGATGGTTTATGCGCTGGCCCGTCGCCGGGCGAGCGGTCTACGCAGGGAGTGGGCCGCTTTGGCGGCCGCCCCCGTTCTGCTCGATGTTTATCAGATGTTCTTTGAGCACACTATTCTGAGCGATGTTTTATTCTCGTTCCTGGTGACGACGGCGGTGACGGTCCTCTTGTGGAGGGCGAGCCCCTCGCTGGGCGGCGTCGCAGTGGCCGGCGGATTGTTGGCCGCAGCGTCTATTACTCGATCCATCGGATTGGCCCTGCTGCCGATACTTGCTTACTACCTGTTTCGCTCCGGTTGGCGTCTGTTATGTGTGGCCTTGATAACTGTTCTACTCCCTCTTGGCGGTTATTCTTTTTGGTACGCATCATGGCACGGGACCTTTGGTTTGAACGGTGGAAGCGGAGTGTGGTTGTGGGCTCGGACCATGCCGTTCGCGGACTGCGACAGGATTCGTCCGTCCGGGGACGAGGCACTACTCTGTCCTACACAGCCCTTGGGTCGCCGCCCGGCGTCTCCCTATTTCATCTGGTCGGACTGGTCGCCTCTTAGGCGTGTGCCCGGATACACCATCTCTGCGCGGGCCGACCTGTTCCAGCCCGGACTGAACAAGTTATCCGGCGATTTCGCCGTCCATGCCATTTTGAGCCAGCCCGTCGACTACCTGGGAACGGTACTAAAAGACTTAAATCAAACGCTAAATTGGAAGCGGGGACCCAATCCGGTCCGGTCGTTGATCGGGTTCAATCGTTACGCTTTTCCCAACGTTGCCGATCCGCTTCCCGATGAAGTGAGAATCCCCGGCGCCACGATTCATCAGGATCTGACGGCTTATGAGCAAGGTGGTGTCAGTACGACCTTCCATGAGCCGGCGGCGTCGATCATGCGCGGCTATCAGGGCTATTTTTTCGCGCCTGGGACGTTTCTTGGTGTTCTTGCCATCGGCGCGTGTTGTCTTTATGTACGGGTGCGCATGTCCGGTGCGGGACGGCAGGCGGTGAGGAAGGCCGTATTACCGCTGGGTGTTGCGCTCGCCCTGATCGTAGGTCCGATTGCTGTGACGTCCTACGACAGTAGATACTGGTTGCCTGCCATTCCAATGCTTTGTGTCGCCCTTGCTCTGGCCCTTGACGCCGGTACCACTTCTCTGGGGTGGCGGCAGCTCTTGTTGCCTAGCGGGTCCGGTCGTAATACTCGCCACAAGGTGGCGACCCGGGCTGAGGCTTCCTGAGGCGTCGCGGTGAGATGGGCGGTCGGTCGCCCTCGGCCCGGCCTTGGGTGATAGCGATACAGGACGTTGAAGGGGTCCTGGTCCCCCGTCACCGTTCTCGTCTTGCCGTCCCTCGCCACGATCGGGTGGGTAAGTCGCGATCTAACAGCGGGATCGGTGGTACCGGAGCAGGGCCAGGCCGCTGAGGCGGATGACCAAGGGGGCCATGAGGACCATGGCGAACAGACGGAGGCTCTGCACGCTGGAGATGAGCGGAACGTCGGCGTGGGTGGCGACGGCCGTGGCGAGGACGGCGTTGATGCCGCCGGGGGTGGTGGCGAGGTAGGCGTCGGCGAAGGGGATGCGCTCCATCGTGGCGAGCAGCCACGCCAGGGCGCCGCAGGCGACGCTGATCGCGACCGTGCAGCAGGCGGCGAGCGGCAGCAGGCGGCCCACGCGGGCCAGGGATGACCGGGTGAAGCGCAGGCCGATGTCCAGGCCCACGATCGTGAACAGGACGGTGCGCAGGGAGCCGGTCGGCGCGAAGTCCCCCAGGACGCCGCTGGCGGTGAGGGCGGCGGTCAGCAGCATCGGGCCGAGGAGCGCGGGGCTCGGCAGGCGTACGGCGCGACCGGCCAGGACGCCGACGACCGCGACGGCGGCCAGCAGCGCCAGCCCGGCGCCTTGGTGGGCGTTGGCGACGACCGGTCCGAGCTCGCCGTCGGTGTCCGGCAGGGCGCCCATGACCGCGTGCGGGTTGAGCAGCCAGTTCACCAGGATGGGGGCGGTCGCGGCGACCATCACGACGCGCAGGTACTGCAGGAAGGCGACCACGCGGCTGTCGGCGTCGAGATCGCGGGCGGTGGAGACGACGGCCGCCGAACCGCCGGCGACCATGCCGAGCGTGGCGCTGGCCCGGTCAATGTGGCCCATGCGCGTGAGGACGGCGGCGGCGCCCAGGCTCAGCAGGATGGTGGCGCCGGTGACGAGGGCCAGGGGGAGCACGGACCCGGCCGCCTGGTGCAGGCTCGCCGGGTTGAGATAACTGCCCATGAGGACGCCGAGCCCCGCCTGGCAAGCGGAGTTGAGCCCGGCGGGAACGCGGTGCACGATCAGGCCCGCCACCGCGAGGACCAGCCCGATCAGCAGCGGGGCCAGAAGGTGAGCGGCGGGGAGCACCGGTTCGGCGAGTTCACCGGCGGCGACCGCGGCCAAGATCAAAACCGGCCAGCCCGCCCTTCGCCACCGGCCGCCGGAGCCGAACAGAGACGACATGAGCCTCGAGCCCAGCCCCCCGAGGGTTCTGTCCACACCGCCACGCTATTGACAATGGCCGACCGCCCCTCTACACCGCACCGAGCCTGTCCCGACCCTTTGCCGAACCATTCCGCGCCGCGCGAGCGGTACCTGCCCGGCCGTTATGATCATCGCCTGTGCGCGCCGGACGTGTGCGGTCAGGCGTCCAGCGAAGAAGCAGGTCCGGCGGGTTCCGTCACGGTTCTACTTCGGCGAGAAGGGCCCGGGGGTATGGGCCTATCGGGGATGAGCAATCTATGCGGCCGACCGTGGTAGCCGGGGCAGGTTCTGGAGTTGCGCTTAGAAGTCGTCGATGATCTTTGCGTCGGCCGGAAGGCCAAAGGCTTTGCGGGCCTCAGCACGGATTGTCTCTATGGGCACTTCCATCCCTCCTTCAGTGATCTTAAGCACCCCCTCTTCTGTGAACATTTTTCGCAGCGTGGGTAAATAGCGCGCGCCCTCCTCGGGATCCTCAAGTGAGACGAGCCGAGGAGTGCCGTTGCGTATTTCCATGCGAGCTATCTGAGGGACCGAAAAACCCGTACCCTCTACCATGGCATTGCCTTTTCGAGCCAGCTCGTGACATTGAGAGTCCACGCCCACGAGGTACGTGGATCCGTCAGTTCTGAGCTCGATCATCTGCACCGAACAGAAAGTTCGCGGCATGAGCTCCGGGTGCTCATTCGCCAAATATTTTGATTCCAGATGCGAAGGATCCTCTTCTAAGTATTTTTCTATGGCGCCGAGCAGAGCTCGTCGTACGCTCTCGTTTACCGGCTCGGACGACCGTGACCCGTTCTCGCTCGACGGCTTCACAGTGGGAGTGGAATGATCTCGTGCAGCTTGAGAGGAGCAACTGACCCCGAATACAAGAGCGACTAAAGCAAGGGAGACGCGAGATGCTCCGCGCACAAAATCACGAACCGGCATTATGCTCCTCTGCCGGGTCAGGGCCATTAGATCCTACACTGCCTATCCTGCCTGACGGGGACTTTCAGAATTCCGTTGCGCACTCCGCTAAGGGCTGCATACACCCTATGACTTGATGAATTCCCATCAATGAGCACCCTGCATTATTAGATGGCTCTTCGTAATTCGCCGGGCTCGGGTTGCCGGTTGATCGCGTTGGGCGATCTCGTGTGGTGACGGTAGGTCACCGGGGGGAAGCGAAGGGGGTCGGGGATCACAGCCATTCGGGTGCATGGGCTGGGGCCGGTCACGCTGGTGGTGCTTAAGCGGCGCCGACGCTGTGAGGTGCGGTGGTGCGAGCGGGCCTCGTTCACCAAGCAGGTGCCGATCGCGCGGGGTGCCCGGATGAGCGGGGCGTTGCGCGACCAGATGGCCGTCGAGATCGGCGACCGGTGCAGGTGTGGTCATGGAGCTGGTTCCTTCCGGTCCGGGGGGATGGAGGTCCCGCCCGACGCCCCCGATTCGGCATGCCCGGAAGCTTTGCGATAGAGCGAATTGCGGAGAAGGTTCGCTCAAACGGGCTTGCCAGATCTTGACGATCGTCAGGGGATCCGGTTGATTTGCCTCAGTCCTGCGACTGATACCTCGAAGAGAGGTATGGGGGGTCGTGACCGGGATCAGTCCTGTTCTCAATAAGCGCGGAACCACGGAGACCGCGCCAAGGAGTGATCAAGTGTCAAGACTGCGCTTTGTGGCGACCTTCGTCGCGCTGGTGGTGGCGGGGGCGTTGGCCGTCATCCTGCCGATGTCGCCGGCGTCCGCGGCGGTGTGCGCCACCCCCTGGTCGTCCTCCGAGGCCTACACCGGCGGGATGACCGCGTCCTACAGCGGCCACAACTGGCAGGCCAAGTGGTGGACGCAGAACGAGACGCCCGGCAACGCCGACGTCTGGGCCGACCAGGGCACCTGCACGGGAGACGACGGCGATCCGACCGGGACCTTGGCGGCCGCATCATGCAACTATCCGAACTGGGTCGCCGGCCGCAACTACGTCACCGGCGACATCGTCAAGTACACCAACGGGCTGTACTACCAGGCCACCCATGACAACCCGGGCTACGACCCGACGATCAGCACGTGGTTCTGGTCGCCGTACACCTGCACCGGCGGCTCGACCCCGCCCTCCGGCGGCGGAGGGTTCGTGGTGAGCGAGGCCCAGTTCAAGCAGATGTTCCCGAGCCGGAACTCGTTCTACACCTACAGCGGCCTCGTCGCGGCGCTCAGTTCCTACCCATCGTTCGCCAAGACCGGCAGTGACACCGTCCGCAAGCGAGAGGCGGCGGCGTTCCTGGCCAACGTGAACCACGAAACCGGCGGGCTGGTGTACGTCGTCGAGCAGAACACGGCGAACTACTCGCACTACTGCGACGCGAAACGGCCCTACGGCTGCCCGGCCGGCCAGGCCGCGTACTACGGCCGCGGCCCGATCCAGCTGAGCTGGAACTTCAACTACAAGGCCGCGGGCGACGCGC